>NZ_WHJC01000713.1 GCF_009295725.1 Clostridium tarantellae | reverse complement strand
CCAGTTTATAAGTATAATGCAGCAGAGGGAATGCTTTCTAATGGAGCTTTAATAGAGGATGCTGGAGGAGTAAATGTGGCAGGATGGATAGGAGGACCAAGTGATGGTGCAACTACCTTAACTGTAAATGTAGCAGCTGCAGGAAAGTATAATTTAGCAGTGAAGTATATAGGGGCAGATGCTAATAGAAACTTAAAGATAGATATAAATGGAACAA
>NZ_WHJC01000712.1 GCF_009295725.1 Clostridium tarantellae | reverse complement strand
TTTATTCCACTATTTAAATTTACTGCCACAGTAAAGGTCTTAGCATCTCCTATGGACCATCCATTAGTTGGTGTTGGAGTGTAAACTTCTCCTGTGTTTGTTCCATTTATATCTATCTTTAAGTTTCTATTAGCATCTGCCCCTATATACTTCACTGCTAAATTATACTTTCCTGCAGCTGCTACATTTACAGTTAAGGTAGTTGCACCATCACTTGGTCCTCC
>NZ_WHJC01000711.1 GCF_009295725.1 Clostridium tarantellae | reverse complement strand
AAAAAGGTTATATGGGTTTTATTTAAACTTTCATCATACCACCCATATAAAACTGGTACTTTTAAATCTTTTAAAGCTTCTAATATTTTTTTATTCATAGTCCTTACCTTAACTTTTCAATTAATTTTTCATATTCCACCTTTGCTAATAGTTCAAAATCTTTTTTATACTTATTTAAAGCATTAAGTAAAAAGGGATTGGCAGGAATTTTAGAGGTTCCATATTCAATA
>NZ_WHJC01000710.1 GCF_009295725.1 Clostridium tarantellae | reverse complement strand
AAATTAATTGAAAAGTTAAGGTAAGGACTATGAATAAAAAAATATTAGAAGCTTTAAAAGATTTAAAAGTACCAGTTTTATATGGGTGGTATGATGAAAGTTTAAATAAAACCCATATAACCTTTTTGTATTAATGAATACCACAGGTTTTACCTGTGGTTCTAAAAAGCTTATAGCTATGAGTAGAAAAAAATAAAACCTCCGATGTAAAATAATAGTAGGTTTGCCGACCAAAACTTAATTTTACAA
>NZ_WHJC01000709.1 GCF_009295725.1 Clostridium tarantellae | reverse complement strand
GTTATTTACCTCCTGTTGGTGTTTTTATTTCTTGTTATTTATATTGTGCCATACTGGAGGAAAATATAAAAACTTAACTTCAAAAAAGTTAGGTGAATTAATGGTTGCGGAATTCCGCAACCGACTAAAGACATTAAAATCATAGGAGATAAAGGATATGTTAGTACAGAAATAGGTAAACAACTTGCATTAGAGCAAAATATTTCTCTTTTAGCATTACAAAGAAAAAATAGTAAAACACAGTTTCCTAAG
>NZ_WHJC01000708.1 GCF_009295725.1 Clostridium tarantellae | reverse complement strand
TTCGGAAATCTTCGGATCTCAGACTATGTGCGTCTACCCGAAGCTTATCGCAGCTTATCACGTCCTTCATCGGCTCCTGATGCCAAGGCATTCACCATACGCCCTTTGTAGCTTGACCTATGCTAGTCCTTTCTAAATCTATGATTTAGTAAAAGAACTGTACTCAGCTTTGCTGAGTTTCATTTTAGCAATTAGTTCTCTATTACAAAGAATAGTAAAATTTAATTGGCTTTATCTTCAACTTATACTTATGTG
>NZ_WHJC01000707.1 GCF_009295725.1 Clostridium tarantellae | reverse complement strand
GGAGGACCAAGTGATGGTGCAACTACCTTAACTGTAAATGTAGCAGCTGCAGGAAAGTATAATTTAGCAGTGAAGTATATAGGGGCAGATGCTAATAGAAACTTAAAGATAGATATAAATGGAACAAACACAGGAGAAGTTTACACTCCAATACCAACTAATGGATGGTCCATAGGAGATGCTAAGACCTTTACTGTGGCAGTAAATTTAAATAGTGGAATAAATACTATTAAGTTCCATGGAGATGGAATAAAC
>NZ_WHJC01000706.1 GCF_009295725.1 Clostridium tarantellae | reverse complement strand
GGAGGACCAAGTGATGGTGCAACTACCTTAACTGTAAATGTAGCAGCTGCAGGAAAGTATAATTTAGCAGTGAAGTATATAGGGGCAGATGCTAATAGAAACTTAAAGATAGATATAAATGGAACAAACACAGGAGAAGTTTACACTCCAACACCAACTAATGGATGGTCCATAGGAGATGCTAAGACCTTTACTGTGGCAGTAAATTTAAATAGTGGAATAAACACTATTAAGTTCCATGGAGATGGAATAAAC
>NZ_WHJC01000705.1 GCF_009295725.1 Clostridium tarantellae | reverse complement strand
CAACTAATGGATGGTCCATAGGAGATGCTAAGACCTTTACTGTGGCAGTAAATTTAAATAGTGGAATAAACACTATTAAGTTCCATGGAGATGGAATAAACTATGGTCCAAGTCTTGGAGAAGTAACTTTAACCTTAGTATCCGGCACAGTAACACCACCAACAGAACCAGTGAATCCACCAACAGTGCCAACAGGAAGTAATCCAGTTTATAAGTATAATGCAGCAGAGGGAATGCTTTCTAATGGAGCTTTAA
>NZ_WHJC01000704.1 GCF_009295725.1 Clostridium tarantellae | reverse complement strand
GGAGGACCAAGTGATGGTGCAACTACCTTAACTGTAAATGTAGCAGCTGCAGGAAAGTATAATTTAGCAGTGAAGTATATAGGGGCAGATGCTAATAGAAACTTAAAGATAGATATAAATGGAACAAGCACAGGAGAAGTTTACACTCCAACACCAACTAATGGATGGTCCATAGGAGATGCTAAGACCTTTACTGTGGCAGTAAATTTAAATAGTGGAATAAACACTATTAAGTTCCATGGAGATGGAATAAAC
>NZ_WHJC01000703.1 GCF_009295725.1 Clostridium tarantellae | reverse complement strand
TTAAAGCTCCATTAGAAAGCATTCCCTCTGCTGCATTATACTTATAAACTGGATTACTTCCTGTTGGCACTGTTGGTGGATTCACTGGTTCTGTTGGTGGTGTTACTGTGCCGGATACTAAGGTTAATGTTACTTCTCCAAGACTTGGACCATAGTTTATTCCATCTCCATGGAACTTAATAGTATTTATTCCACTATTTAAATTTACTGCCACAGTAAAGGTCTTAGCATCTCCTATGGACCATCCATTAGTTG
>NZ_WHJC01000702.1 GCF_009295725.1 Clostridium tarantellae | reverse complement strand
TTAAGAAATTGGGATCTACCACCATGTGTAGCACTTAATCCTACTGATGAAATAAAAAAAACTTTAAACAATAGCTTGTGTAAATAATTTTTAAAAATATCAATAATTTTTTAAGAGAGTTCTTTTTAACTATAATAGTGCATTTTCACTTGAATAAATTTACAGTTGAATAGAAAAACACTTTCTTAAGCTACTTTAAGTTGCTCGAAAATTTTTTCTAGCGGAACTCCATTTTGAGCCGCGTTATATATTGATG
>NZ_WHJC01000701.1 GCF_009295725.1 Clostridium tarantellae | reverse complement strand
CATAATGCCTATAGATTAAAAGAAATAGAGGTAAATGAAGAACTAACAGATGTTTTAGAAATTCATTTTATAGAAATTCCTAAACTTAAGGATAATAGTGATGAAAGAGATATGCTAGTAGCTTGGACAGAATTCTTAAAAAACCCTGAAAGTGAAAAGGTAAGAGCTTTAGAAATGTCAGTAAAAGAAATACGAGAAGCTAAAAATGAACTTATTAAAATTAGCTGTGATGAAAAACAAAGAGCATTATATGAACTAAG
>NZ_WHJC01000700.1 GCF_009295725.1 Clostridium tarantellae | reverse complement strand
ATCACATAACTTTCTTAATATCGCTCCTATATCTGACTTAATTTTTCCATAAATTATTTGTCTTCTATACTTTGGTGCAAAAACTATATGATATTTGCAATTCCATTTACTATGTGCTAAGCTACTATTGTCCATTTTGGATACCTCCTTGTAAAATTAAGTTTTGGTCGGCAAACCTACTATTATTTTACATCGGAGGTTTTATTTTTTTCTACTCATAGCTATAAGCTTTTTAGAACCACAGGTAAAACCTGTGGTATTCATTAATACAA
>NZ_WHJC01000699.1 GCF_009295725.1 Clostridium tarantellae | reverse complement strand
GTGTTAAATAATACCTTAGAATTGATTTTCTAGGGCTATTTTATATAGAAAAATACTATAAAACTATCAAAAAAAGTTCACCCAAAAACATAGATTTTTTACTCATTTTTGGGTGAAATTAAAAAGTGCTTACAACATAGTATCTATAAAGCTTTAAGCCTATTTTACACTATGAAAAAACGTGTTATTTTTTGCTTAATATAATATAAAAAAATAATTTAGTAGAAATTTTAATGAGAAATAATAATTTTTAGATTTGATATTTCATATAAA
>NZ_WHJC01000698.1 GCF_009295725.1 Clostridium tarantellae | reverse complement strand
GTTACTTCTCCAAGACTTGGACCATAGTTTATTCCATCTCCATGGAACTTAATAGTGTTTATTCCACTATTTAAATTTACTGCCACAGTAAAGGTCTTAGCATCTCCTATGGACCATCCATTAGTTGGTGTTGGAGTGTAAACTGATCCTGTGCTTGTTCCATTTATATCTATCTTTAAGTTTCTATTAGCATCTGCCCCTATATACTTCACTGCTAAATTATACTTTCCTGCAGCTGCTACATTTACAGTTAAGGTAGTTGCACCATCACTTGGTCCTCC
>NZ_WHJC01000697.1 GCF_009295725.1 Clostridium tarantellae | reverse complement strand
ATCCATGACCTGGCAACCACCTACTCTCCCACACAGTCTCCCGTGCAGTACCATCGGCCTCCTAAGGCTTAACCTTCGTGTTCGGAATGGGAACGGGTGTTACCCTTAGGAGCATCATCACCAGATTACATGCATATAATATCAAATCACTTGATATTTGTCAATAGTTTTTGAAAGATTTATTCTTTCAAAATTGCACTAAGTATTAAGTTTACTTTTATTTGGTCAAGCCCTCGACCTATTAGTATCAGTCAGCTGAACATGTTACCATGCTTACACCCCTGACCTATCAAC
>NZ_WHJC01000696.1 GCF_009295725.1 Clostridium tarantellae | reverse complement strand
TCCTATCCATCCTGCCACATTTACTCCTCCAGCATCCTCTATTAAAGCTCCATTAGAAAGCATTCCCTCTGCTGCATTATACTTATAAACTGGATTACTTCCTGTTGGCACTGTTGGTGGATTCACTGGTTCTGTTGGTGGTGTTACTGTGCCGGATACTAAGGTTAAAGTTACTTCTCCAAGACTTGGACCATAGTTTATTCCATCTCCATGGAACTTAATAGTATTTATTCCACTATTTAAATTTACTGCCACAGTAAAGGTCTTAGCATCTCCTATGGACCATCCATTAGTTG
>NZ_WHJC01000695.1 GCF_009295725.1 Clostridium tarantellae | reverse complement strand
CAAAAAATAGAGTATTCAGATGAATATAAATTCCTAGAGGATGAAAGAACATATTTAGTAAAACAATATGCCACAGGAAAGCCAAAAGATAATGATTCCTTCTTAATTTTTGACATAACTAAATTAAAAACAGAGCTGTCAAAGGCTAGTGAGTAGGATTATTAAATGTTAAAGGAGTTAAAGGAATATTTAAATATCACCTTTGAGGATAAAGATTCTATTCTTAATGGCTTTTTAGAAAGTGGAAAGATCTATTTAAATAATATAGCAGGAGTTAGTCTTGAATTTAATACTAACTCCTATAATAAAA
>NZ_WHJC01000694.1 GCF_009295725.1 Clostridium tarantellae | reverse complement strand
GGAACAAGCGGAAAATAAAAATTTATAATACATATATTATATAAAAAAGTAAGGTGGAGATTTACATGTTAAAATTTAATGAAAATGTTTTATCAACTACAACTGCTAAGCAAGAAGTTAATGTAGCACCAGGAGCATGCTGTTGTTGTACATGCTGTTGTTGTGTAGGAGTAAATGTTGGAAGTGGATCAGCTACAACTAACATGAGTGGAACAAGCGGAAAATAAAAATTTATAAGACATATATTATAATAAAAAGTAAGGTGGAGATTTACATGTTAAAATTTAATGAAAATGTTTTATCAACTACAACTGTTAAGCAAGAAGTTAATGTAGC
>NZ_WHJC01000693.1 GCF_009295725.1 Clostridium tarantellae | reverse complement strand
GCGTTATACATAGCTTATTACTTGTGTTACAGCAATGATTGTATAACGTAGGTGAACGCTACCGTGAAAGGCGTGGTATGGGTTACTGGATATAAAAAAATTTATATCGTATATGTTGGAAGTGCTTTTGTAGAGTGCTTTAGTGGGCAGTATAACGAACAACATCCGAAAGGGACTTAACACAAGTGTAAAAAATGAAAAGTGAAAAAGCCAAGCCTAACATTTTTATAAGTTATATCTATTGTGACAAACGCTTATCGAACACCATCTACTTAATTGTAGGTGGCTTTTTTGCGTTTGTCACAGTAGGTAAAACTTTGTTATTTTCTCAAGTTCCCCTACCATGCCTAACA
>NZ_WHJC01000692.1 GCF_009295725.1 Clostridium tarantellae | reverse complement strand
TTTGCAGATACTTTTTCAAATGCTCTAATAAGAGAAATCTACCATCAGTTGAATTATTAATTCAACAAAATATTTTACCGGTAAGAAAAGGCAGGCAAGACCGTCGAAAGCTTCGCGCCCAATCTCCGGTGTTTGTCAAGAAAATTGTCGTATGCTTTGATTTAGAATCAAAAAATTTCAATATAAACTGCATTAACCAAAGTTAAATTTTTACAGATGATTTTTAAAAACTATAATAGTGCAAAAATGCTTGAATAATTTTACAGCATAATAAAATAAAAAAACATTTATGATAAAACCCTGTTATAATTAAGTTCTCACACAAAAAAAACACACAAGGAGTTAAACATAAATGTT
>NZ_WHJC01000691.1 GCF_009295725.1 Clostridium tarantellae | reverse complement strand
AGCATAAATCCTCTTGTTTCATACCTTGGAAAATCTCTTACAATACCTTTTGCTATGGTATTTTTTGTTTGCTTTAATATTTGAAGTATTGATCTAGTTGAATAAAAAGCTCCTGTTTCATCAATAGCTTCTACCTTAACATAATCATCTATATATAAATAATAGCCTTCTTCACCAATGCTTTTATCTTCACAATTTAATGTAAAATAAAAATCTCCTGCCTTTGGTTCTCCTGTAATAATTTCTATATCTTTTCCTAAAATGTCTTTATAATCTTCTTTAAATATTTCAGCTGTTTTGCTTAACTCAGCTTCATAATTTCCATCTAAAACAATTCTACTACTGTCTGCAATTTGGAAAT
>NZ_WHJC01000690.1 GCF_009295725.1 Clostridium tarantellae | reverse complement strand
GACTTAAAAATGATGATGCAGTTTCCTCAGAGCATCGTTGGTTTAAGCAAGTTGTTGAACGTTTAAACCGTACATTTAAATCTTCTTATCGTGTAACCTGTGGTTACGGTAGTGAAGATGGTGCCTTATATGGAGTATCCTTATGGGTTGCTTACTACAACTTTCTAAGACCTCATCCTTATAGCTATTGGAAAGCCTGATTCACAGACAGTTATTTTACAATAAATTACTTTACTAATGAAAAATATTTCAATTTTAAAATACCAATCAAATTTATTACTTATTTTCAATATATAGGGTCTACAGCGTATAACTCAATAAAGTATTTTATATTTTTATTAAATTTTAAATGTTTATCACAACTCATAAATTAAAAAAG
>NZ_WHJC01000689.1 GCF_009295725.1 Clostridium tarantellae | reverse complement strand
AAATGATCCTAATATGTTATTAGGAGTTATTAGTGGAAAAGTACAAGATACAAATAATAATTCATTATTAGGAGCTATTATTTCATTATATAGACTAAATAATAATATAAAAACATTAATAGCTATAACTTATACTGATATTTCAGGTATTTATGTTTTTACAGAGTTAACATTAGGTAATTATATTATAGAAATTTTTGCATTAGGATATATTCAGGTTGAAATGCCTGTATCTGTTAATAAAAATGAACTTGTTTCCCTTAAAAATAATTTAACTATAGACTTGAAAGCTTCTGATGGAGTTGTTTCAGGAATAATTAAAGATAGTACAAATTTAGAAATTAGTGATGCATATGTAATTTTATATAAAGTAGAAGATAATGAG
>NZ_WHJC01000688.1 GCF_009295725.1 Clostridium tarantellae | reverse complement strand
GAATAAAGATAAATAATTAAGTATTTTTTTAATTACTTATCTTTATTCACGAAAATATGTATTAGATATTCTTAATTTTTAATAAATCTTTTAGATTTTTTATAATATAGTCAAATGAATTTACACATCTATTGTAAGTAGGAGTTCCTTTTAAAGCTATATTAGTTTCTATGCAGTTACTTTTATCAATTTTACATTCAGATAAAAGCTCTTTGGCTTCAGATAAAGCAAGATTTATCAAATCTCCTTTGATAATATTACCATTCTTGTCAACACAACAATTCATAGTAGCTTGCAATCTTTCTAATCGCTTTTCATATTGAATTAATTTTTTTTCAAACATGCTAACACTCCTTTGTAAAGGTTTTATTTATTATATTAGTCTT
>NZ_WHJC01000687.1 GCF_009295725.1 Clostridium tarantellae | reverse complement strand
ATCATAGATTGGAAAATGTATAAAGAAAATAAAAAAATATAAATATGCAATAAAAGTCTCTATGTTAAAAGGTTAAATATAATGTATAATATTAACTTGTACAAAAGAAAATCTTAGGAGGATACCTTGGTGACAAAAAAATATATTTTAACCTTTTTTACCTTATTAATTTTTATATCAACTTTATTAATAAATTGTGGAGATGATTTAAGTTTTAAAAAAGAAATTTCTAATATGTCTAATTCTAAAATAATTAAAGAAAAAACTAAAAAAGAAAATTTAGAAGAAACCAAGTATTATATAAATAAAAACTATGATAGTTTGCTTAATATATGTAAAGAATGGCAAAGTTTACAGGAACTTATTAAAGAAGAAGATGAAGAAAATAATGA
>NZ_WHJC01000686.1 GCF_009295725.1 Clostridium tarantellae | reverse complement strand
CTGATAGTGGTTTTGCAAATCCAGAATTATTTAAATTAATAGAAGAAAATAAAGCTTTTTATGCTATAAGATTAAAAGCTAATTCGTCTCTTTATGCCAAATCAGAAGATTTAACTAAAAAAATGGAATTAGAATGTAAAGATAATTTTTATGATTATAAAGTTGTTTATGGAAAAATAAAATATAAAGCTAATTCTTGGGATAAAGAGCGTACTGTTATTGTTAAAATCGAAAAGCCCGAAGGGCAGATGTTAAGTAATTATACTTTTGTAGTTACTAATATGACATTACCACCAGAGCAACTGATAATGTTTTATTCTAACAGAGGAACTATGGAAAATTTCATTAAAGAAAGTAAAAATGGATTTGCTTTAGATTCAATGAGTAGTACTAG
>NZ_WHJC01000685.1 GCF_009295725.1 Clostridium tarantellae | reverse complement strand
ATCTAATACTTCTATAAAAAGTGGAATTATATAGCCCTCCATGTTTATGATAGCAAAAGCATCTGATCTATAACGACCTTCCAACCAGTTCTCTTCTCTTTTAAAATAACTGACTTTAGCCCCCATTAACTGTAGCTCTATAAAAATATCCATAATCTTCATGGTATGCCTAGAAACCCTGCTGTAGTCATCTTTTAAATAGTAAATATTACAATCATCTTGCTTAAATCTTTGGATGTTAACTTTTAACTGGTCACACTTCACACAAGCTGATAATCTACGTTGTGCTAGATTGTAGGAGTCTTTTTTAGTCCTAAACCAAATGCGACTAGCTTGCTTAATTGTAATGAACCCATAACGTTCCACATGACGTACTATCTCCACATCCCTACTTG
>NZ_WHJC01000684.1 GCF_009295725.1 Clostridium tarantellae | reverse complement strand
TACCTAAAACTCCTTTAACTGCTGGAAGTTCCTAAAGCTACATTAACTACAACGTAAGGATGAAATAAGCCTAAGCGTGAATGTTACGAAAGTATAAAAAATAATGTAGATGGTGCAAGGTTAAATCCTAAACACTAATGCAATGGATAATCAGCAACCAAGCCTCGAATAGAGGAAGGCTCAACGACTAGAGAGAAATCTCGTACCTCTAAATAGGGGGAAATGGGGAGCATCCAAAATATTTTTGGATGGTGATATAGTCTGTGCTTATATGAAAGTATAAGAAGTTCATAAGAGAACTGACTAGGAGTAATGAACCTAGTTGAACATTCTAAAAATGTATAAAAGGAAAACTTAGATAATTTAAACAACTGTATTTGAAAATTTTATATAGCGAG
>NZ_WHJC01000683.1 GCF_009295725.1 Clostridium tarantellae | reverse complement strand
TATTATTCTCTTAAAGATGATACTTCTAAAAATCAAATAATAACTATGACAGAACTAATAATTAGTGAACGTTTAATGTTAATTTTAAAACAAAAAAAAGCTAGATTTTCTCTTGAACCAATTTACTCCAATAAAACTGTAAATGTTAAAATGTTTAACTTAAATGAAGAAATAAAACAGCTACTTGAAAAGTGCAAATAAAAACTTAATAAATCTAAGCAATATAAAGTTTTTTAGTAATACTTAGAACTTTCATTATTTTTTTATTTAATTAACATATATTTATTTAAAGTTAATCTATATAAAAATATATAATAAAAAACATTAGGTAAAGATTTAATTTTTAAAATCCTTATCTAATGTTTTTTGATTTTTAATATTAAAATTTATCTTTTATTT
>NZ_WHJC01000682.1 GCF_009295725.1 Clostridium tarantellae | reverse complement strand
CTTATATACCTGGAAGGTAAGAGTGTATTTAAAAGTTCAAAACTATTCAGAGATAAATTTGTATTAGAAAGAGAAGATGGAACAACTGCATACATAGAATTTTTTGACAGTAAAAACTGGCATAACAATTTATTTCAAGTAACTAATCAAGTAACCATGGAGAGTAAATATGTTAATAGGTATGACGTAACTATTTTAATTAATGGACTGCCTATGATCCAAATAGAGTTAAAAAGAAGAGGTAAAGATTTTAAGGAAGCCTTTAATCAGATAGAGCGTTACAGAAGGCATTCCTTTAAAGGATTATATAGATATATTCAGATTTTTATAGTTACTAATGGTGTAGATACTAAATACTATGCTAATAGTGATAAGGATATAAAATTTGATTTCACTTTTTTC
>NZ_WHJC01000681.1 GCF_009295725.1 Clostridium tarantellae | reverse complement strand
ATATAATATAATTTAACAAGAATATTTAAAGAAAGGAAAAAATAATGAATTATAAAGTAAATTTTCAAGGGAAAAAATATGAATTAAATAAAGATAATTTACAAGATTTTTTTAATGATGAAATTAAACCAATAAAAAATTTTAGCATAGAAAAATTAATTGAAATTTTTAATGATAGTGATAAAATAAATTTTGAACAATCATACTACAAGGAAGCATGTTATAATTGCAATTGTGAATATAATAAAGATAAAAATTATTTTAAGTTTATAGAATATAATTTTTATCTTTATACTAAAAATGAAAATTATATTATAAGCAATATAGAAAAAAATTATGAAGGATTAAGTTTTAACAAACTATTTAAAATAGGAAAAATAGATGATAGTTATATATTAACCA
>NZ_WHJC01000680.1 GCF_009295725.1 Clostridium tarantellae | reverse complement strand
TTATAATGCCTATAATGTTACATAGTCTTCATAATCTGTTTTTTGTATTATTAAATATATGTTGGTATTTGTTAGCTTAATTATTCCTTTAAGTGTTTCAAAAACAATAGTGATACTTTGAAAAATGAAATTTAAATATCCAAACACCAAATAAACTTTCATACAATTAAAGCTTTAGATTGTATAAATTTTATTGAAAGGTATCAAGTTAATTAAATTATTTACTCCATAACAAGTATACTAAAAATCTTTTTTACTTATTTATAACTTTAGGTTCAATTATATTGAAGAACTATAATATTAAAAATTCCAAATTAAAAAAGTGAAAAGAATAGAAAGTAGATAGTTTTGTGTAAAAAACTATCTACTTTCTTTAAATTTATACTGTTAGAATCAAATTTATTTA
>NZ_WHJC01000679.1 GCF_009295725.1 Clostridium tarantellae | reverse complement strand
TATATAATCAATATCACTAGAAATATATTTGTATTTTTAAAAAAGTCAATGGTAATATTTTTTAATTATTAAACACTAGTGATTTAAAAAGTTAATTTGAAAAATTTACCTTGAAAGATAGAGGTAGTGTAAAAGAAATTAAAGTTATAAACATAGATTTAAAAGTAAAAATATGGTAAAATTATTGTGAAATCATTAAAAGGAGGAAATAGATGGAGGAAAAACAACGGATTATAAAAATTTTATTTATGTCATTGGTTATAATTTTAACTACAGTTATTTTAAATAATTATTCTAAATTAAAATCTAATAATATTAATAAAGAATCTAAAGAAGTTTTTAAAGAGGCATGTATAAATACAAAGGATAATTTTTTAAAAACTATATCTTTTAAAAAAGATATAAC
>NZ_WHJC01000678.1 GCF_009295725.1 Clostridium tarantellae | reverse complement strand
GGAGGACCAAGTGATGGTGCAACTACCTTAACTGTAAATGTAGCAGCTGCAGGGAATTATAATTTAGCAGTGAAGTATATAGGGGCAGATGCTAATAGAAACTTAAAGATAGATATAAATGGAACAAGCACAGGAGAAGTTTACACTCCAACACCAACTAATGGATGGTCCATAGGAGATGCTAAAACTTTTACTGTGGCAGTAAATTTAAATAGCGGAACAAACACTATTAAGTTCCATGGAGATGGAATAAACTATGGTCCAAGTCTTGGAGAAGTAACATTAACCTTAGTATCCGGCACAGTAACACCACCAACAGAACCAGTGAATCCACCAACAGTGCCAACAGGAAGTAATCCAGTTTATAAGTATAATGCAGCAGAGGGAATGCTTTCTAATGGAGCTTTAA
>NZ_WHJC01000677.1 GCF_009295725.1 Clostridium tarantellae | reverse complement strand
GGAGGACCAAGTGATGGTGCAACTACCTTAACTGTAAATGTAGCAGCTGCAGGGAATTATAATTTAGCAGTGAAGTATATAGGGGCAGATGCTAATAGAAACTTAAAGATAGATATAAATGGAACAAGCACAGGAGAAGTTTACACTCCAACACCAACTAATGGATGGTCCATAGGAGATGCTAAAACTTTTACTGTGGCAGTAAATTTAAATAGTGGAATAAATACTATTAAGTTCCATGGAGATGGAATAAACTATGGTCCAAGTCTTGGAGAAGTAACATTAACCTTAGTATCCGGCACAGTAACACCACCAACAGAACCAGTGAATCCACCAACAGTGCCAACAGGAAGTAATCCAGTTTATAAGTATAATGCAGCAGAGGGAATGCTTTCTAATGGAGCTTTAA
>NZ_WHJC01000676.1 GCF_009295725.1 Clostridium tarantellae | reverse complement strand
GGAGGACCAAGTGATGGTGCAACTACCTTAACTGTAAATGTAGCAGCTGCAGGAAAGTATAATTTAGCAGTGAAGTATATAGGAGCAGATGCTAATAGAAACTTAAAGATAGATATAAATGGAACAAGCACAGGAGAAGTTTACACTCCAACACCAACTAATGGATGGTCCATAGGAGATGCTAAGACCTTTACTGTGGCAATAAATTTAAATAGCGGAACAAACACTATTAAGTTCCATGGAGATGGAATAAACTATGGTCCAAGTCTTGGAGAAGTAACATTAACCTTAGTATCCGGCACAGTAACACCACCAACAGAACCAGTGAATCCACCAACAGTGCCAACAGGAAGTAATCCAGTTTATAAGTATAATGCAGCAGAGGGAATGCTTTCTAATGGAGCTTTAA
>NZ_WHJC01000675.1 GCF_009295725.1 Clostridium tarantellae | reverse complement strand
GGAGGACCAAGTGATGGTGCAACTACCTTAACTGTAAATGTAGCAGCTACAGGAAAGTATAATTTAGCAGTGAAGTATATAGGAGCAGATGCTAATAGAAACTTAAAGATAGATATAAATGGAACAAGCACAGGAGAAGTTTACACTCCAACACCAACTAATGGATGGTTCATAGGAGATGCTAAGACCTTTACTGTGGCAATAAATTTAAATAGTGGAACAAACACTATTAAGTTCCATGGAGATGGAATAAACTATGGTCCAAGTCTTGGAGAAGTAACTTTAACCTTAGTATCCGGTACAGTAACACCACCAACAGAACCAGTGAATCCACCAACAGTGCCAACAGGAAGTAATCCAGTTTATAAGTATAATGCAGCAGAGGGAATGCTTTCTAATGGAGCTTTAA
>NZ_WHJC01000674.1 GCF_009295725.1 Clostridium tarantellae | reverse complement strand
CTCTATTAGACTAAGTTATTCATATTCAACATAAAAATAAGGTAGTTAAGCTACCTTATTTTTTACTTTCAAATCTATTACCTGTATTTACATATATTACTGTAAATATTGTTGAACCAATTATTATAGCAACACCAATATTAAATAACATATTCATCATGAATATATCACTTAAAATAAATAATGATATAGAAAAAGCAATAACAAACATAAATTTCCCCATAAATTTACATAGAGATATTACATCATACTTTTGTTTTTCTTCTTTACTCATTGTATTAAATCCTGCTATTAAAAATGACCATTTACCTAGTGACAACATTATTCCAATAAATATAAACAAACAAACAATTAATATTTTACCAACCATAAAATCATCTCACAATAAATTATATTTTAATATATAGTTT
>NZ_WHJC01000673.1 GCF_009295725.1 Clostridium tarantellae | reverse complement strand
GATTTTACATCTAATAAAGATATATTAGAAAAAGTTATAAATAATATATGTGATAAAAAGTTAGAAAATTGTAAAGTATCTACTTTAAATTTGGAAAATCAATTAAATAAAATGAATAAAAATACTGATAAATACGTTATATTTTTAACAGATTCATCAATAAAAGAAAATTTAAACACAGAAGATAATTATGAAAATTTAATTAATAAATATAAAAATGTAAATTTTATGGTTATTAATTTAAATTCTAAATTAAAGGATAATGAAGAAAAAAATCTTATTATAAGTAGTTTTAATTCAAATAATAAAGATAAAATTTTTCAAGTTAAAAATAATGAGGAATTAAAACAAAATTGTGAAAAAATAGAAAATAGTATTTTGAAAGGAAATAGATGTTACAAAAATATTGTAATAG
>NZ_WHJC01000672.1 GCF_009295725.1 Clostridium tarantellae | reverse complement strand
TAATAATTATTAAGAAAAATTAAAAAATAACAAATAAAAAAAGGGAGGAAGTGGTTATGAGCAAATTAAAGTTTAAAAATAAAGTAAGGTTTATGTCACTTTTATCATTCATAAGTACTTTTTCTGTTATTTTTCTAATAATAGCTTTAATACTTAAAATATATTTCTTATGGTTTTTCTTAGCGTTAATTTATTTTATATGTACATTTATAGAAGATATAATTTGGAAATGCCCAAATTGTAATAGAAAGCTTCCTAAAGAAAAACCTGTTTATTATATAGAAAAATGTATTTATTGTAATTATAATTTAAAATAAAATTTATCACTTTAAACTTTTTAAAATATTTTTCATATTAATTTTTTATCTGTAACTAATGATACTGAATTAATAATATTATAGGTGTATTATTAATATATAG
>NZ_WHJC01000671.1 GCF_009295725.1 Clostridium tarantellae | reverse complement strand
AGAGCCACAATCTGGTGCTCTACCAACTGAACTACGTCCACCATATGGTGTACCTTTAGGGATTCGAACCCCAGGCCCACGCCTTAGAAGGGCGTTGCTCTATCCAGCTGAGCTAAAGATACACATTCAAATTCTTTTTAAACAACGTTTATTATTTTACATTACCTCAAACTTTCTGTCAAGTCTCTTTAAAACTTTCTGAAAGTTTTTATGGAGCGGGTGATGGGAATCGAACCCACGTAACTAGCTTGGAAGGCTAGGGCTCTACCATTGAGCTACACCCGCATATAATATTAAGTTTAATGGTCGGGGTGACAGGGATCGAACCTGCGACCTCATGGTCCCAAACCACGCGCGCTCCCATCTGCGCCACACCCCGATATGGTGTACCTTTAGGGATTCGAACCCCAGGCCCACGCC
>NZ_WHJC01000670.1 GCF_009295725.1 Clostridium tarantellae | reverse complement strand
TTTCAAGAGTATCATATGATATAGTATCCCTTTTAAAAATACTATTTGCATAATTTGTTAATGCATCTCTTTTTTCTAATTCTTTATTCATGTTTTTACTATCCCTTTCTTTGTAAGCTTTGTTAAAACTGGTTTATTTAAATCTCTCTATACCTTATTATACCTAAGTTTAAAGGACAATAGGTGGGCGACTTTGGCATTAAAAACGGGTAAATTATCGGGTAAAAAACGGGTATAGGGGCACATAGTTTAATGCGACCACATGAGGTGGTCTAATCAACGGAGATACTCTACATATACATGACTTTTTATTATACGGGGGGTCTATGTCACAAAGTACGCTCTAAAAGTGTGTGACACCTGTTTATCCTGTGACAGGCTCAAACACGCATGGATAAAGGCTCGTAGGGTTTATGGTTCTTAAT
>NZ_WHJC01000669.1 GCF_009295725.1 Clostridium tarantellae | reverse complement strand
AATATCAGATAATTCATATTTTTCTATAACAAATATTTTAACAGAATTTAAAAAAGATAAACTTCATATTATAGAAACATGTGATATTATTGCTAGAGAAAATAAATATATTCCTTTTAGCTATAAATTTTGTATTTCTGCAAATAATTCAAATAAAGTTAGAGATAAAAAAGAATTTACTACAAAAGAAAAATTTTCTTTAGAAACACAAGGATATATTCCTATAAATAAAAAAATTAAGTTTGATAATATAAATTTTAGTCTTATTAGTTTAGGTAATTTTAATTGTGGATCATTGTTCACTATTCTTACTGAAAATATAGATAAAGAAAAATGTAAAGAAATTTGTCAGCAATATAGCATAAAGTTAAAAAGTAAAAATTTCCAAGAAATATACTCTTTAGAAAATAGAAATAGCTTTACTG
>NZ_WHJC01000668.1 GCF_009295725.1 Clostridium tarantellae | reverse complement strand
ATATTAATGTATTATTTCTACATAATATTTTAAAATCCTTTAGCTTAAAATTAAAAAAATTATAAAATATATGAGTTAATTTATTAAAGAAAAATAAAATTAAAAATTCTTATAAAAAAATAAGAGATTATAATTTAAATTTATAATCTCTTAGTAATAGTTTTGAAATTAAATATGTTTAGTTGGTCTAGATTCTTCTTGAGGAGTAGATTCGTTAGCTTTGTTTTTAATTTTTTCAGCATAGTTTGAACTAGTTGGATCTAATTTATTCGTATGATTATTATGTTTTTCATAACAATGTTTTTTTGTCATTTTAACACCTTCTTTTATTTTAATTTTAAAAAATATGTAGAAATTAATATTAAATATATTTTTTTATATATTAATATTAGTTTGTATACAATTACATAATAAAATACATTATC
>NZ_WHJC01000667.1 GCF_009295725.1 Clostridium tarantellae | reverse complement strand
AAGAATTGAAGAGTCAAATAAATAATATTAATGAGATCATATGTAGGTTTATTTCAAATATTATACTTACATTATTAGATGAAGAGCATGATAATGCCCCTGAGCTTAATGCTGAAGAAATAAAGTTGCATAATATAAATGAAAAAATTTCTAAAAAGCTAAAAGAAAAAAATATAGCTGAAAAAATTGAAGAATATTTAAAAGTAAATTATAAAGTAGATTCTAAGCATTTAGTGGAAATAGTAAATAGTGCATATAAAAATGATAAATTAATTGATTTAAATAAGTTAATTAATAATTATATAGAAATTTCTAATGGAGATAAATATTTATTAAATGATAATGATATAAGGATTCTTAATGAAATAGAGGTAATATTAGAAGAATTGTATTTTGATGTGTCTATGGATGTAATTTCATTAAGAGAGCAGT
>NZ_WHJC01000666.1 GCF_009295725.1 Clostridium tarantellae | reverse complement strand
GTGAACTACTCTCCACTTAGCTAACGCTTGAAGTGTGAGCTTCTTGGTCAATATAACTAATGTTACAAGTTTACCCAAGCTAACCCCGTCGCACCGACGGTTTGTGAAAATCACTAATTGATACCAGTTTATATCTTCTTGGCAGAAGCCACCCCAACTGTGGGATTGTCGATTGTTCAAAATAATATAGCTATCGTGGCTTGGTTTTCGCTCCTGCTATATAAGTGCGAGTGGTTTAATATTTTACGCTACAAACCTAAATTTCTTGTAGCAACCTCATATATTAAGTTTAGAAAGAACAATACATTAGTTATATTATAACCTAATTTGATAGAATTTATTAGTGGAAATAATTGACGTTTCGAGTAAACTCTTGCGTCGATTCATCCCCCACCTACCTTCGGTTGAGGTGAGGGAATTCTCTCAATTTTAGTTAAA
>NZ_WHJC01000665.1 GCF_009295725.1 Clostridium tarantellae | reverse complement strand
CTATTGAAATAAATTTAATAAATTTTAATTCAAGACAAAAAATTAATATTTCAAGACAAAAGTAATAAAAAATATTTTCTATATGATATATTATTTTTGTAAGATCTTTAAATCCTAAACTTAATATTGGATAGTAATTATTGCTTCGGAAATATATTAAATTATTAGTTATACATTTATTTTTCTGCCGAAGTAATACTTGCTATTCACATATATTAACTTATAGTTTTTTAATTATTTTTTTCACTTATAAGTAAACGTTTAACCTAGCTTATACTCTATTAATTATTGATAATCAATTCTATTACTCTATATATTTTTTCCTTTATTTAAAATAAATTGAATTTTTTTACTTGTATACCTATGTAATATATCCTAAAATTTAAGTAATTATTCCACTATTTATGTAATAAATCAACTTATTATATAACTATATTAT
>NZ_WHJC01000664.1 GCF_009295725.1 Clostridium tarantellae | reverse complement strand
TTAATATATCTGGATGCTTTTCTGAACCAAAAATATTCTTAAATATAAAATCCATTTTAGGATCTAATAAGCTCTGTAACACTCTATTCACTTCCTTATAATTCTACTAAATCTATTGTGACTACTTCCTAAGCTGATTTATTTCATCCACTGTTAACCCAGTTTTTAAGGCAATAGTTTCATTATCTAAAACATCTAGTAAATTTCTAGCAACCGCTTCTATTCCTTCTTTAATTCCTTCCTTAAGACCTTCTTCTTTTCCTTCACGCTTAGCTTTATTTAATGCACTTGTTTCATCTTTTAATGCTTTAGCTCTTAGTTCATATAATGCTCTTTGTTTTTCATCACAGCTAATTTTAATAAGTTCATTTTTAGCTTCTCGTATTTCTTTTACTGACATTTCTAAAGCTCTTACCTTTTCACTTTCAGGGTTTTTTAAGA
>NZ_WHJC01000663.1 GCF_009295725.1 Clostridium tarantellae | reverse complement strand
ATTAAATATATAGTATTAATGTATATTAACTATAGTTAAAAGATTCCTATGAAATTGTAAAAGCATATTGAAATCCAAAGATGTATAATTTACTAAATTAAAACTTTAATTAAACATATTTCTTTTACTAATTCTATAGAAATTTATAATAAATAACTTAAAAAAATAACTAAAACTAAAAGTATGTTTTTAAAGGATAAAAGTTTATAAAAAAAGTTTTTATATTGCTATAAAAGATATTTGGAATAAATGGATATTATCAATTAAAAATTGACTGTAGATAAATTACTTATTTTTTTGAACAGAGATTAAAATTTAGCATAAGATAAAAAGATAATTAAATGTTATTTTAGATATTTATTGAGCTTTTTTATATTGTCTGAAAATAATAATTAAAGTAGGAGCTATTTTTTAGTTCCTACTTTAAAATAAAACTTATTAT
>NZ_WHJC01000662.1 GCF_009295725.1 Clostridium tarantellae | reverse complement strand
AAACTAAAAATAGCATTTTTGCTTTATGCAAAAATGCTATTTGTCTACAAACTGAGGATAAGAATAATAATTCTTATCCTATCCTTTTTTTCTATTAACTAAATTAATATTTATATTTTAATTACTTTAAAAATAATTCGTAAATATTAATTAAAACATATATTATTCCCCAATATTCAAATTTAATAAAAAAAATGGAATGTACCTTTTTCACTTCCACTTGCTTACCTGTATTTGCTTCTACATATAACTTACCTGGTCTAGTATTTAGATATCTTCCTATGGCGAAACATAATACTGCTGATAATACACAAATTACAATATGTATCCAGTTACCAAACAAATAATAATTTTCACCTAATATTTTACTTATAATCATACTAGGTAAAGCACAAACTAAAATAGCTAATATGCCCCATCCCTTCCATACTATCATTAAAGT
>NZ_WHJC01000661.1 GCF_009295725.1 Clostridium tarantellae | reverse complement strand
TAGAGAATATAAGGTTAAATGGAATAATATTATTTTTGATATTTTCTTAGTGGATTTTCTAGGCTTTAATAATGAGGATGTTATTTTAAAGGTGAGAAGGTTAGATTAATGGCATATATAGAAGTTACAGGTATGGAAGAACTAATAAAGGAATGTGAAAGGCTTGGAGGAAAGGGAGCCACTGAAAATGCTAATAGAAAAATATTAAAAAAAGCAGCTAAACTTACACAGGGAGAAGCAAAAGGTAAAGCTCCAAGAAGTGAAAACCCTATGAATAGTGGAAGAAAGGGCAGTAGAACAGGAAAACATATGGGAGATAATATTCCCCTTAGTGGAGTAAAAAATAGAAATGGAAGTTTATATATAATAGTTGGATGGGATAAAGGAGATAATTCTCCTTTTTTTTATGCCAAATTTATTGAATATGGAACCTCTAAAATTC
>NZ_WHJC01000660.1 GCF_009295725.1 Clostridium tarantellae | reverse complement strand
TAACGGATTGTGCTAGTTAAATTTGATTTTGAATTAAATGGTAATTATTTTAAAGAAAAAAATATGCCTATAAAGCACTTTTGTATAGGAATTTTATCCAAATACTAAGTGCTTTATTTTTCCTATATTAGCCTCATTTCCACTCAAAAAGTTTATTAAATATGAGATATTATGAGCTAAAATTTTAATACTAATCCTAGTCATTAATCCAAGTTTAGTTTTGGCTAAAACTTTATTTGCATTAAACTGCTCAGTTAATTGTGAGAATGACGTTTCTACACGACGTCTCATTTTAGATAAAATGTTTCGTATATGCTTAGGAAACTGTGTTTTACTATTTTTTCTTTGTAATGCTAAAAGAGAAATATTTTGCTCTAATGCAAGTTGTTTACCTATTTCTGTACTAACATATCCTTTATCTCCTATGATTTTAATGTCTTTA
>NZ_WHJC01000659.1 GCF_009295725.1 Clostridium tarantellae | reverse complement strand
CTATTATGTGAGGTAAAAATAATGGATGGACAAATTTTTATTTTATTTTTCATTATTATTAGTACTGGAATTACTATTTTTCTTTATTTGTGGAAGGCTAAAAAGGAGGTATATTATAAGAAAAACGAACGTTGGCAGTTAATCCAGAATAAAGCTAATAATATAGCCAATTATTTAAACTATATATTTATAGTATTTTTAGCAATTGCAGAAGTAATAGTACTATTTTCTAATACTCAAATAACACTTAACTTGAATCGTGTTTTAACTTATGGCTTATTATTCATTGGCTTACGAAATGGGATAGAATTATTTGCATTAAAATATTTTGACAATAAGTTATAATTATTAAATTAATTATAAGAACTTTCAGAAATGAAGGTTCTTTTTATTTTATCTAGAAAGGTGGTGATAGTAATGAAAGTTAAGTAATACTTACTATTAATC
>NZ_WHJC01000658.1 GCF_009295725.1 Clostridium tarantellae | reverse complement strand
TAATAATAGTAATTTTTTAAAGAATACTATAGCTAATGCTACAAAAAAATATATTTTATTAATATTCTTAAATCAATTAATTTTTTGTGTTTTAATTTGTATTTTTAAAATTTTAAATTTAAAAATATTATTTATTTTAAATTTAATAAAATTTATTGCTTATTATATTTTATATAAAGAGGCAATTTGTTTAGTATTAGATGAAAGTTTTAATGAAGTAAAAGCCAAAATAATTAATTCAGAAAAAAGATTTAAAAAAAGTAATAATTTATTAAAGAAAAAAACTAGTACATTAATTGAATTAAGTAATTTAATAGAACAAGGTTATGATAATTATGAAAAAATTATACAATCTATAGAAGACTCTATGTTTATTTTTAAAGAGGAACAATTAGATTATATTAATGATAGAGCTATTAATCTTTTAGGAGTTAAAAATTCTAATAT
>NZ_WHJC01000657.1 GCF_009295725.1 Clostridium tarantellae | reverse complement strand
TACATTAATAAATTTTTATGGTATTATTATATAAAAGACTTTTGTTAAAAGGAGGAAGAAATGGCAAAAATTATAAGTGTGACTAATCAAAAAGGAGGCTGTGCTAAAACAACTACAGTTTCTAATTTAGCAGCTTCTTTGGGGAATTTAGGTAAAAAAGTATTAGTTATAGATAATGATGCTCAAGGAAATTTAACTTCAAGTTTAGGTATAAAAGATTTTTCTAATACTATTTATCATCTTATAAACTATAATACTTCTATAGATAAAGTAATATTAAAAACTAATTTTAAAAATGTGGATATAATTCCATCTAATTTAGATTACTCAAATATAGAATTAGAATTAGCTTCTATTTCAAAAAGGGAATATAAGCTAAAAAATATATTAAATAATAGTAATTTAAATTATGATTATATATTAATTGATTGTAATCCATCTTTGTCTCTTA
>NZ_WHJC01000656.1 GCF_009295725.1 Clostridium tarantellae | reverse complement strand
CTAAATCGGTTAAATTTTTGCATGAAAAATTTATAAAAAAGTATTGGGATAAATGTTTAAATAGCTTCTATTATTTTTTAGCCGATAAAAATTTAAACTCAACAGATTTAGCTATATCAACTTTAAAAACAGCGTTAAAACTTATGCCTAAAGAGCTTAAAGGTAACACTTCAATTTATTTAATTATAGATGATACCTTACAATCAAAATATGGAAATAAGTTTGATTGCTATGGAAAATTATTTGATCATACAGCTAAAAATGGCACTTCATATTTGAATGGTCATTGTTTTGTATGTTTAGCTTTAGCAATTCCAGTAATTTTCAAAGGAAATATACATTATATAAAAATTCCGGTTCAGTATAAACTTTACGATTCACTAAAAAGCAAAATGGAATTAGCAGCTGATATGGTAACAGGTGTAGCTCCTATTTTACAAGATTATCAAGT
>NZ_WHJC01000655.1 GCF_009295725.1 Clostridium tarantellae | reverse complement strand
CTTATATCCATTTTGCTTGTTACAATATTTTCAATAGCTTTAATTTCTTGTGGAAAAAGTAAACAAGCGTCATCTAAAGCATCTGTATCTAAAAATATTAGTATTGAAGAAAGTAAAAAACTTATTGATGATAATAAAGTAGATTTAATTTTAGATGTAAGAGATGAAAAACAATTTAAAGAAGGGCATCTACCTAAAGCTACTTTAATTTCTTATAAAGAAGTTAAAAATAAAATTTCTGAGTTAAAAAATTTTAAAGATAAGCCTATTTTAATTTATTGTAATTCTGGTAAGAAGAGTGCTGATTCTATAAAGATTTTAGAAGAAAATGGATTTAATAATATTTTTCATATGGTAGATGGAATAAATAAATGGCATTACGAAATTGAAAAATAAACTTTAATTTAATAAAACAACTTCATTTTTTAGTTAAATGAAGTTGTTTTATTCTATTCTTAAA
>NZ_WHJC01000654.1 GCF_009295725.1 Clostridium tarantellae | reverse complement strand
AGGTATCAGTAAATATTGAAGGAGAATATGTATTAAGACTAGCCTATAGAAATAATAATAGAAACTTTAAAATAGATGTAAATGAACAAAATACTGGCAAGACTTATAAAGCTATAGGAGATTTTAATGATTCATTTTCTATACTAATAAATCTTAATAGTGGAAAAAACACATTGAAATTTTATGGAAATGGTACTGAATTAGCACCTGATTTTGGAGATTTTGAGCTTAATTTAAATTATCCTATAAATTCTAGATTAAATGGGGGAATATTTTTAGGAGAGGCTAAATTACTTCCTTCTGGAGTTATAAATTCTTTAGGTGGATTTTCTCAAAGTTCATTTACTATAAGTTATTTTGCATCTTCTTATGGTGAATATATATTAAATTTAATTTTTTCAAATGAAGGTGGAAGTCTTTTAATAGATATTAATGATATTAATACTGGTGAAGTATATAATAT
>NZ_WHJC01000653.1 GCF_009295725.1 Clostridium tarantellae | reverse complement strand
TTATTAAATTTTCTAGAAATTAATTTTTTAATAATAAATCTATATAAGAAGATTTTTCTACTATTTATAATATGAATTAAAAATAAATTTGACATAATAAAGCACATAAATTTTGCAAATTATTACAAAGACTTTATTATTATCTAATGCTTTCTTGAGAAATAGAAATTTTGTATTAAAATACTTTTAATAATTATCTCTCTATTAGAGCTTATAATAAAAAATCTAATAAGTACTTAAAAAAAATTTCATGAAATACTTAATTATAGTTCTAAAATTAAATTATTTGCATATATTTATATGGTATACAATTTAAAAATTTAGTTAAGTAGTTATTAAATAGAAAACTAATGTTTAATACAAAACATAACTTTTAAATTGTTAAATATATATGGGTAATTAATCAACTATGGAATGGAGAGGTGTAGTAGAAGGTTTTTATGGAAACCCTTGGACACATAAAGAT
>NZ_WHJC01000652.1 GCF_009295725.1 Clostridium tarantellae | reverse complement strand
TATTAAAAGGCTAAGTAGAAGATATAATAAACTATCATCTTAGTACAGAAACCGAAAGACTAAATAAAGTTAATACTCAAAGGAATAGATTTTGGCATAGATATAAGAATTATTTAGAGATAGGCAATTTTAAAAAAGCAAATACTATATTAATAAACAACTTAGGTAATATGAAATATAATAATAATAAAAGAAAGCATGACCAAAGAGTTAAATCCTATATAAATCACTCTCTAAATCATTTAATAAAAAGTGAAAAACCTAAAGAGATAGTTATGGAAAATTTAGATTTTGTTAAATGGCATGATAGATATCCTAAATCTGTTAAGAGAAAATTATCAAGATGGATTAAAGGATATATAAGAGAGAGATTAGAATATAAGTGTGATTTTAATAGTATAATCTACACATATATAAATCCTGCTTATACAAGTAAGATATGTAATATATGTGGAGGAGTTGGTAA
>NZ_WHJC01000651.1 GCF_009295725.1 Clostridium tarantellae | reverse complement strand
CTGATCTGTGGAATTACCAAATAATTTAGCTGATTCACTAGCTAACTTAAATTCACTTTGAGTAACCTTTAATTGTCTTGTTACATCCTGCATTTTCCTTTGGAAGTCTGAACTATTAGCACCTATTTTAATATTAGCTCCTGCCATAATCTAAACTCCCTTCTAATAATCTTCTATATCTTCATAATTATTATAATTATTTTCTTCTTCTTTTCTATTAAAGATATAATTTAAATAATCTATATAGGCTATAAAGTCCATTTCTTCACAATGTTTAAAACTCATTCTTTGTTTAGAAATGGCAAAATCATAAATAGAATATAAAATATCCGTTAAGTTATACTCTTGTTCTATGCTTTCATCTTCATACCCATTTTCCTTATCGTATTCATCAAAAAAGGAAGATTCCTTTGAATCTTCCTTCATTAGTTTTTTGTTAGTTTTTGCATACCTGCTTTAGTTCTACT
>NZ_WHJC01000650.1 GCF_009295725.1 Clostridium tarantellae | reverse complement strand
ATTTTATATAAATAAAAAAACATCTAGTAAAAATACTAGATGTTTTGGCGGAGAATCCGGGATTTGAACCCGGGCGCCAGTTGCCCGACCTACGCCCTTAGCAGGGGCGCCTCTTCAGCCACTTGAGTAATTCTCCAAATATAAAAAAAATTAAATGGCGGAGAGAGTGGGATTCGAACCCACGGTACGCTCACACGCACGCCGGTTTTCAAGACCGGTGCCTTAAACCAACTCGACCATCTCTCCAAGACATTTATTATTATATCAATATATATTTTTTATGTCAACTATTTATATATAATTTTTTGAAGTTTATTCTTTTAATTTATAATTATACTTGTAATGGTATTTTCATAAATATTATTAAAGTAAATATACTAAAAGCAAATCCTATTAAACTTAATATAAGAGGTAATTTACCTTCTTTATATTTTTTTATTGCTATACCACCTAATATCATTCCAATAA
>NZ_WHJC01000649.1 GCF_009295725.1 Clostridium tarantellae | reverse complement strand
TGATAAGCTATATTAATGAAGACTCTGTAACTTCTAATGCAAATACAATAATAGAATTTACACAAAATAATTTTTCAGCATTACTAAGTAAATTTACAATTAAAACTATGTTCAATAAAGCAAATGAATTGAGTATATGTAATAATGAAGAAGTTGAAAAAGGAATTAAAGGAAAGGATCATCTTGAATCTATAAATAAAACACTTGAAAAAATACCAAAGGATTTTAGAGATAAAGTATCATTAGTTGTAAATACATCAACATATATGGAGATAGCCATTTTGCTTGGAAAATTAAATTTAAGTTCACTATTAAACAATGAAAATACCATTTATGGTAAAATTAAAGTTTGTGATTACCTAGAAAATGGTGAAATGATACTTGGAGACCTATCTCAATTGTGTTTTAATTATCACTATATAATTCAAGATAGTGATAAAGATATACAAAAGGGTCTTTATATAGTAAGACTTAAAGC
>NZ_WHJC01000648.1 GCF_009295725.1 Clostridium tarantellae | reverse complement strand
TTATTAGGTTACTAATATTACATCTTGTGCTAATTATTTTTTTTAAAATAAAAAATCCAACATATTTTCTGCTATAATTTAAGAATTACCACAAACCAAACTATAGGAGAAAATATTTTAGATTACAATAATTATTTTATAGGAGAAATAGAAAATTTAAAAGACTTTTTTACAATAACTTATGTAATTATAGATGATATTTACAATAAGTTAATTGCAAATAAGGTTAAGTATAGAAGAAATGCAAGTGATAGCAAACTTTCTGATACAGAAATTATTACTATAAGCTTAGTTGGTGAAGCGATGACTATAGATTCAGAGAAAGCTTGGTTTAGTTTTGTTAAGAAAAATTTTAAAGAACTATTTCCTAACATTGAAGATAGAAGTAGATTTAATAGAACAAAAAGAAATTTATATACAGTAATTTATAGAGTCTTATAAAAATATTAGAATCATAGGAGATAAAGAATATGTTAGTAC
>NZ_WHJC01000647.1 GCF_009295725.1 Clostridium tarantellae | reverse complement strand
CTTATTGGATATATATATTAATTAAATGTATATTCAAAAAAAAACTTAAAATATTTAATAATAAAAAGTTTATATTTAATAATACTGATTTAGAAATACTTTTTACATTTTTAGTATTTAGTATAGGTGGTATAGGTTTTTTATGTGTTAAGACCTTAATTAATGCAGGAGCACCTTTAGAAAAATATAATGATTTTGGACATGAACTAACTAATGGATATACTCCAATAGCTCATGAACATCTTATTACTATTATTATTTTCTTTATTTTAGGAATAGTTTCTTATCTTCTCATTAAAATAATATCAAAAAAGCTTCCACCTATTCCTTATATAATTTGTTGTAGCATACTAATAATAAATATAATATTTTCAATAATATTTATATTACATACTAACATAACATTAGATTTTGATTTTGGATTAACCAAAGTAGCTATATCATCTTTAAGATATGTTTTTTTTCTTTTAAGCTTAATGCTT
>NZ_WHJC01000646.1 GCF_009295725.1 Clostridium tarantellae | reverse complement strand
GATATAACTAATAATAAATATACACCCGTGCAATATTTTTATTGACTTTTTAATAAATATGATGTTATATTTATTATAGCGAAAATCGTGTATATACTATTAAGAGTTTATACCGGAAAGCACTCATATTTGCCGTATGGGTGCTTTTTTGTACCCATTTTATTCATTTTTATCACCTTTATATCATAAATTCTTGTTTTTATTTAATCTTATTTTTTATGGTTTTCTAAATAATATCTTATGCATTCTCTTAAAAACACGCTTATATTATTAAATCCTAAATCTTTAGATGAATTTGTAATAGCATCCTTTTCTTTTTTAGTCATTTTAAATGATATATGATGTGCTTTTTTTACATCAGCCATCGTCAGCACTCCTTTTCTTTATTAAAATTAAATGGATCATTGCGATTCCTTTTAGATATGATTAGTTTTTTTAATTACTAGATGAGAATTGAAATTGTATTAATTGGTATAATTATAT
>NZ_WHJC01000645.1 GCF_009295725.1 Clostridium tarantellae | reverse complement strand
TTAATATATCTGGATGCTTTTCTGAACCAAAAATATTCTTAAATATAAAATCCATTTTAGGATCTAATAAGCTCTGTAACACTCTATTCACTTCCTTATAATTCTACTAAATCTATTGTGACTACTTTCTAAGCTGATTTATTTCATCCACTGTTAACCCAGTTTTTAAAGCAATAGTCTCATCATCTAAAACATCTAGTAAATTTTTAGCTATTTCTAAAGATTTTATCTTTTCACCCTCTTTAATTCCTTTTTCTTTTCCTTCTTTAAGACCTTTTTCCTTCCCTTCCTTAAGACCTTCTTCTTTTCCTTCACGCTTAGCTTTATTTAACGCACTTGTTTCATCTTTTAAGGCTTTAGCCCTTAGTTCATATAATGCTCTTTGTTTTTCATCACAGCTAATTTTAATAAGTTCATTTTTAGCTTCTCGTATTTCTTTTACTGACATTTCTAAAGCTCTTACCTTTTCACTTTCAGGGTTTTTTAAGA
>NZ_WHJC01000644.1 GCF_009295725.1 Clostridium tarantellae | reverse complement strand
CTCCTATAGAATATAATTCATATGATCATAAATTATTTCTTGAATTTATATATAACAACAATTTGATAATAGGTAAACATATATTAATTTATGAATGCATAGATATTGATTATTATAAAAATGATTTTAAAAATTTAGAATATTTTCAATTAATATTAAATGAATATCAAAATAATATGTCTAAAAAATGTGAATTATATAATTTTGAAAAATTTAAATTAATTAGTTTAACTGAAGATTTTGTAGTTTTAGATAATAATGAAAATCTTATATCTAATAAAGATATTGTAAAAAAAGTTCAATTTCAAGGTTATTATAATGGAATAACTGAATTATATTTTATAAATAAACAGTTAGGAAATTTTATATCAAACCATAATTTTACTGGATTTAAATTGAAACCTGTATATAAGATTAATACCAATGAAATTTTATTTTATCAATTAAAAGTAATCAATATAGTAGAAGCTCCAAATATTTCTACAGAAATATCTTCGC
>NZ_WHJC01000643.1 GCF_009295725.1 Clostridium tarantellae | reverse complement strand
GTATTAAATTTAATGTTAGCAATAATATCATCTAAATTTTTCTTGAATAAAGTTCTAAATATAACTTTATTTTCATTTATAAATGATTTTATAATTTCATTAATTGATATACATAAACACTTTAAATAATAAATAGTATTTTTACATAATTTTTATACCTATATAAATCATGTTAATTCATTTTAAGTAAAAATTTTGTTAATGCTTTTGCTATGTTAGTACTTAGTTGCTTGCAGTATGTTATTCTCATCTTTATAGATTTTATTTAATAAATAAATCAAAGATAAATTTTAATGTTAGAAAATAAAATAATAGGATTTAGTGATAAATCTAAAAAATTATCATTTATAATACAAAATTTAAAAAATGAAGGTGAAAAAACACTAAAGGAATTTTTAAAAGAAGAAAAAGAATAAATTTTAAATACATTGAAAGGTGCATTATATAAATGATTGAAAAGGATTAAGTGAGTTTAATACAATATGACATATATCAAAT
>NZ_WHJC01000642.1 GCF_009295725.1 Clostridium tarantellae | reverse complement strand
CCAGTTTATAAGTATAATGCAGCAGAGGGAATGCTTTCTAATGGAGCTTTAATAGAGGATGCTGGAGGAGTAAATGTGGCAGGATGGATAGGAGGACCAAGTGATGGTGCAACTACCTTAACTGTAAATGTAGCAGCTGCAGGAAAGTATAATTTAGCAGTGAAGTATATAGGGGCAGATGCTAATAGAAACTTAAAGATAGATATAAATGGAACAAGCACAGGAGAAGTTTACACTCCAACACCAACTAATGGATGGTCCATAGGAGATGCTAAGACCTTTACTGTGGCAGTAAATTTAAATAGTGGAATAAATACTATTAAGTTCCATGGAGATGGAATAAACTATGGTCCAAGTCTTGGAGAAGTAACATTAACCTTAGTATCCGGCACAGTAACACCACCAACAGAACCAGTGAATCCACCAACAGTGCCAACAGGAAGTAATCCAGTTTATAAGTATAATGCAGCAGAGGGAATGCTTTCTAATGGAGCTTTAA
>NZ_WHJC01000641.1 GCF_009295725.1 Clostridium tarantellae | reverse complement strand
GAATAGCAATATTTAAAGTTGCATTGGTTAATAAATTTAAATATACTAAAGAAACTATAAATAAATCCTCATCTTTATTGCTATAATAGTATAAAAGTGAACTAAAGTATGCAATTATACATAATATTAAAATTATGTTGCCAATATAAAAAGGCACTTCATTAGAAATTGTTTCATTAGCATTTAATTTTCCATTAACATGAAAAAGAAAATTAAATATAGTAATAGTTATACATAAATATATGAAAAATAAAATTACTTTTATATGATTTTTTTTCATGATACTATACTTTGTATTAAATACTTTAGATCTCATCATAAATTTAACCTCTCTATTTTCAACAAACATTCTTCCCTATTTAATTACGTATATGTATTATATTTGTTGAAACTTACTCTTTTAGTTGAATTATTTAATAACTCTTAGATTTTATATATTCATTTATTATTATATAAAAATACATCATCATTTTTTGTCAAAACTTGTATTGTATCATAAA
>NZ_WHJC01000640.1 GCF_009295725.1 Clostridium tarantellae | reverse complement strand
ATCCAGATATCTTTGTTTTAGGGTGAAAAATCATATTTTTAGTACAACTTTAAAATTCTTTATTATTTTTATGTTATATTAATTACAAAATATTTTTATATAAAATTTTAAAGAGGTATTTAAAATGTATTGGTTTAAAGAAAGTTTTAAATTATTTTTTTCTGCTACTAAGAAAGAGCTCCTATCCTTATTTTGTGGTACTTTAGTATTATTAGTAGGATTTCTATTAAATGCTCCTGAATTTAAAATTGGTTATGCTATTTCTATATTAATTTTGTTAACTATGATGTGTAGATATAACTTTGTTGCAGATTTTATAATAGATTCTGATTTGCAAAATCTAAAAAAAAATAAAAAATTTTTTTCTTATATTATAAGCAAGAATATTTTTTCATTTTTATTAACATTTATTATAGTTTTTCTAGTTTTTACAATTAATCTTTTAATTACAAAAACTACATTTAGTCAGGATTACTATTTAAATCTTATATACTGTGGGAT
>NZ_WHJC01000639.1 GCF_009295725.1 Clostridium tarantellae | reverse complement strand
ATTTTTATCTTCTAAAAAATAGTTTGGTGAATAATTCGGGTTAATTTAAATTTATGAAATCAAATTTTATTTTTAAACACCTATTTTAAGTATATTTTACCATATTTTCAATTTATTTTTAACGATAAATTTTTCATAACATTAAAAAATTTTAATAATCTAGAAAAAGTAAAGAAAATTATAAAACAAACTTGTAATTTATTACTTAAAAACAATTTAATTGCAAATTAATTTTATTTTATACTCATAAATATATGGTTAAATTATTATTACATTTTTATTTATTTTTTGTAATTTATAGAATTGATAGAAGTAATATTGCACTTAAAAATTCTTTGTAATTCTTTTTTAATTTCAGTAAATTTCTATATATTAAATTATAATTAAAACTATCTTTTTTCATAATTTAAAATATAAAATGTCCCATTAAACTATTTAAGCTAATGAGACATTTTCATTTGGTAATTTAATATATTTTGCTAATATTTTATTTATACTTTATTT
>NZ_WHJC01000638.1 GCF_009295725.1 Clostridium tarantellae | reverse complement strand
ATATTAAAAAGGAAAAGTTGCTAGTGCGGGAACACTAACAACTAAAATTTCTTTATATGATTAATTTAAACTGTATGCTTAGATAATTTTATTTTAATAATATTTATCTAAGTATATTTTTTGGTATAAACCCAGCTTTTTTATGTTTACTTTTAGCTAGATTATGTCTTGTTATTAATTCATTATTTATAATGCAACGCTCTAAGTTAAACTGTTTACAGATTTCTACTATAAAGGTAGAAGCAAACTTCTCTCCTATATAATATTTTTTAGCATATTTAATTAAATCTTCTTTAACTATAATACCTTTCCTATCTAAAGTCCTCTGAATCCAATTATAAAGTAAAGCTCTAGCTTTTTCAGTCTTCTTGTCATCCTTAGATGCTTTAGGTCTTGTATCTATTCCAAATGCTTTATACTGCCTAGAAGAAGCACCTTTCTTTGTTGCACCCATTTGTTTTAATTCTTTAAATCTTGTTTCAGCAGATTGTATTAAATTTATATC
>NZ_WHJC01000637.1 GCF_009295725.1 Clostridium tarantellae | reverse complement strand
TCAGTCTATTAATTTAGGCTGACTTTTTTGTGTTTAGAAAATGCTCCTGTTGAAGGATTATTTATATAAAAGTTTAATTATATAAGTGTTCATCCATTTTAAAAAAATATGTGAACATTAGAGAGGAACTATATATGAGGGATATTAAAGAGGTTTTAAAGGAAATATTGGAAGAGTATCATCTAATACCTAAAGATACACTGTTCATAGATGGAGTTCACTATGAACAAGATGAGATGGAAGAGTTTTTAACTGATTTAAGCACTAATGAAGCATACATAGAAGAAGTGTTCATCAAACATGATAAAAGGTTGAACAAAAAATTAACTGCTGAACAAGTTGAACAAATCAAAAATGACAGCAGGAGCTACAGAGTATTAGCTAAAGAGTATTATGTTGCAACTGGAACTATATCTAAAATTAAGAATAATAAATATTAAGAGTAAGTGAAATATAAGTTTAATTGGTTTGATTTTATTAATGTATTCTTGTCCATAATTTAAGAG
>NZ_WHJC01000636.1 GCF_009295725.1 Clostridium tarantellae | reverse complement strand
ATATTATAGTTTTATATTTTAAAAAAGTACAACGGCAAATATATGCATTTAATTTAGAATAAAGCTATAATTCTTTTAATACCTTCATTTAGCATATAAATAGTGAATATACCAGGGCTAATTATTAACCCTGGTTTTTAGCTTAAAAATTAAAAATAGAATTTATACGTTCAATAATAATAAACGCAAAACCTAAAATAAAAATTCCTATAACAAATGCACTTATTAAAAAGCCTTTTGTTAAATCTCTAAAATCCATATAGTTCACCACCTTTCAATGAAAATTCAATAAAAAAAGAGGAAATAAGTTATATAAAGGAATAACAAACAAACATACATTTAATGTATATTGAACAAATATACATTAAACAAATACGCATTGAATAAACATAAATCAAATAAATGCACACATATTAAACAAACATACATCAAATTAATGTATATCCTTTAATAAATGCATATTTTTTAATAAATGCATATTTTCAATAAATGCATATTTTTTCGTCGTTATATG
>NZ_WHJC01000635.1 GCF_009295725.1 Clostridium tarantellae | reverse complement strand
CTTGTAAATCAAATGCTTTCAATCTAATAATTTAAAATATGAATTTCAAATTGTAAAAGTATTAGTTTATATACCTAAAAATCTAGTATATTAGTATATAATAAAAGACTAAACTTTTAGAGATAAAATATTAATATGGATCTATTCTTCTTATGACTTTTTTTTGATTTTATTCATTGTAAATTTAAATATAATAACTATAAGTATAGGTATAAAAATTGCTATTAATAATATACTAGCTTCTTTTACTTTACCAAAAGCATTAGAACCTTCATTTGTAGTTACTTCATTATAAGTATGAACTTCATCACAAATATGAACTTCGTTATTATCTTGAGTATGAAATTCATTATTATCTTGAGCGGTATTATTGCCATCATATTGAGCTATATTTTTTAATTCTATAATATCATTTTTATGATAAATATTAGTATAGGTACTAGATTGAAAATTGTCTATAGGATGGTCATTGATTATAGTTTCCATAATACATTCCCTCTTTTCACTAAATATATC
>NZ_WHJC01000634.1 GCF_009295725.1 Clostridium tarantellae | reverse complement strand
AGTATACCAGATTTAGGAGTATTACCTAATAGTGTGATATGGTAGAATCCATTTTCTAATTCAACACATTGATTAATTGGACAATTTGAGCTCCAATCCATTAAGTCATATAAGTCTCTTATATACATTCTTTTATCTGTTATTTTAATTCCAAGTCTTAATTTAAACTCATATGAGTTTAAATTTTCTTCTGAAGGATAACCAGTTTTTAATTTCAAAATATATCTTCCTGGAGAACTAGTACAAAAGCCTACTATGCTTCCTTCAATAATATGCTTTAAAACTTGTTCGGGTGTTTGATAGTTTTGATAAAAATAATCTTCACCTTCTTTGATAAATGAAGTAGCATAATCTGAATACATGATAATACCTAATCCATTAATATCTAAAACTAACTCATTGTTTAAATTCATAGTATTAATTCCTTTCATTTATAGTTTACTTTATTCACCTAATTTAATTGTATCATTAGGTGTTCTTAGTTCACCTAAAATTCCATTTAAACTTGGATTTGAAT
>NZ_WHJC01000633.1 GCF_009295725.1 Clostridium tarantellae | reverse complement strand
TCTAAATACAATAAATATTTAATTATATATACCAAAAAAGTTATAAGAAGTTTTAATTAGCTTCAGTAATTTCATTTTTACATTCCAAAAATTCATTAAAATCATTAAATGCACTTTTTGCAAACTCTAAGAATATTTCTTCATCAACTTCTTTAAATTGTCTAGTATTTACAACAACTAAATCTCTCATCATTAGTTTAACATCTACTTTACCAACAAACTTAACCATATCAACCTTAGTTAATGCATTTAATATACCTGTATACTCTTTATCATTATATATAATAGCATTGTTTGTTTTTGGTAATTTATGTCTTGCGTCAAGAGTAACACAGCCATAGAATTCTCCTTCTTCATCATATACTTCTATTGCTATATTATTTGTATTTAAGTATCTTTCCATTACGCAAGTTAAATTTAAACCTTCCCATAAAATCTTTTTATTAAAAATCTTTATAGTAGACATAGATAAAACCTCTTTCTTTCGTTATTTAATTTATTATTATATTTATAATATAC
>NZ_WHJC01000632.1 GCF_009295725.1 Clostridium tarantellae | reverse complement strand
CAATAAGTATAAAAAAATAAATTACAAAAAAAATGTAGAAATATGAAACACGAATGAATTAGAATAGTTTTTTTAAATTTGGTATAATTATGAAGACAAGTAAAAATAATAAAAAAATGAAAAAATAGAAAAATGAAAGGAGAGATTTGTAGAAACTTGAATAATTTAAAAGAATTAAAAATAACTAAGGAGGTGATATATTGAAAAAGTTATATTTTAAATTTATAAGTTTATTTTGTGCTATAAGTTTATTTTTATTTTGTGGAGCATTACCAATAACAGTAATGGGACTAGACAATAATATTATATTAAATAAAAATATAAATAAAGTTAAAGAATCTAATAATTATAATGTAAATTTAAATGTAAAAATTAATGATACAAATAAAAATAAAAATATTATTTTAGTAGTAGATGAAAATAATATTGATAAATCTAAAATATCTATGATTAAAAAACAAATGTCAAATTTTGCAACAAATATCTTAGATAATAAAAATTGCAATTTATCAATAGTTAAT
>NZ_WHJC01000631.1 GCF_009295725.1 Clostridium tarantellae | reverse complement strand
AAATAATACTGAAATTACAGATGAAATCAAAGAAAATATTGCAAAAAACAAATTTCCTGTTGAAGCAGATTTTTTAACCACTATAAATCCTATAGGAACAGAAGATGAGATTATAAAAAATAATAATTTAATAGCATCTAATGAAAGAATTTCAGTACAAGAAAGATTAAAAGCTAAAAATGTAGCTGAAAATTTTGTACAAGCAATAATAAGTATTGATAAAAGCAAACCAGAGCAAGCTGCTGAAAGAGCTAAAAAATATGTAGTACCAGAAAAAAAGAAAGAAATTGAAGATTTATACATATTTCTAGGAAAAAATCAAAATGAAAAAGCATATTTAGTAGATGAAATAAGTTCATATGAAGAAAAAAATAAAGAAGAGAATGATTATGTTTATTTTAATGTATATACAAATGCGGTAGCTATAGACCAATATGATCAAAAAGTTAGTTTTGGGAGGCCAACTTACAATGTACAATTATTAAAATTAGATGGAAAATGGCAAGTTGTACAATATAATATAAATT
>NZ_WHJC01000630.1 GCF_009295725.1 Clostridium tarantellae | reverse complement strand
TTAGCTAAAGATTATAAAGTTAGCCTTGGAACGATATCTAAAATTAAAAACAATAAATATTAATTTAAAATATATCTGTATGAAGAATAGAGTATGGACAAGATTGGTTCAAAACTTATAAGTATTGCTAACTAACTATTTTAGTGTTATTTTTTAAAATATAGAAACTTGTCAAATGTAGAATATTATGTTAATCTAAAAACAAGTATTTTGAGTAAAAAAAATGCCTTATACAGTGCGCAAACCGTATAAAGCAGTTACTCAGTTAAACGTACTAACTGAATAGCGAATTACTTTTAGTTTATCAAACTTTTAAATAAAAGTAAATGATAAAATTTTAAGTGAGTGGTGAAAGCAAACCAAACCACTATAATCTAAAATAAGGGTTACTCCACCCGATGCAGAAAGATGGGGCGTTATACATAGCTTATTACTTGTGTTACAGCAATGATTGTATAACGTAGGTGAACGCTACCGTGAAAGGCGTGGTATGGGTTACTGGATATAAAAAATTATATCGTATATGTTGAAAGTACTT
>NZ_WHJC01000629.1 GCF_009295725.1 Clostridium tarantellae | reverse complement strand
ATACTATTTTTTCTTTAGTATAGTAAAAAGCTTTTTTTAATTTCCTATTACCATCTATCACCTCATAAACATCTTCAAAACTTGTTTTAGCCTGTTCTTCACAGTTAGCCACAATATCTACATTGTATTTATCTAGTCCATGAAAAGCTGTAGTTAAATACCAGGAAACTCCACTAATAAATCCATTCTTACCATTTCCCCTTCCCATCATTAAAAAGATGGTACTCCAAACTAAAGTATTATCCTCATAATAACAATGGATTAATGCAATAACGAACTTTTCCCAAGGAAGTAATTTAAATTTAAAATATTCTTCTATTTTAGTTATGGCTGTTTCTATTTTCTCATTATGAATAAATATATTAGGCTGTGATAATTTTTCCTTAACTAAATTAATACACTTTTTTATATTATTGCAGCTCTCAACACTTCCACTTTCTATAAGGTTAATGTATTCATCAATATATTTATTAAATATCATCATAATCCTCGATTTTTGGTGATGGCTTTAATCCTAATTCATTAAGGATCTTTAACATTT
>NZ_WHJC01000628.1 GCF_009295725.1 Clostridium tarantellae | reverse complement strand
ATACTATTTTTTCTTTAGTATAGTAAAAAGCTTTTTTTAATTTCCTATTACCATCTATCACCTCATAAACATCTTCAAAACTTGTTTTAGCCTGTTCTTCACAGTTAGCCACAATATCTACATTGTACTTATCTAATCCATGAAAGGCTGTAGTTAAATACCAGGAAACACCACTAATAAATCCATTCTTACCATTTCCCCTACCCATCATTAAAAAGATGGTACTCCAAACTAAGGTATTATCCTCATAATAACAATGGATTAATGCAATAACAAACTTTTCCCAAGGAAGTAATTTAAATTTAAAATATTCTTCTATTTTAGTTATGGCTGTTTCTATTTTCTCATTATGAATAAATACATTAGGCTGTGATAATTTTTCCTTAACTAAATTAATACACTTTTTTATATTAGTGCAGCTCTCAACACTTCCACTTTCTATAAGGTTAATGTATTCATCAATATATTTATTAAATATCATCATAATCCTCGATTTTTGGTGATGGCTTTAATCCTAATTCATTAAGGATCTTTAACATTT
>NZ_WHJC01000627.1 GCF_009295725.1 Clostridium tarantellae | reverse complement strand
CAATAGTATAAATACCATTGCTTTTTTAACTAATAGTTTTCTTAATGGCTACATCCACAGCTGCCACCACAACCGCCACAATTATTTTCCATTGATTCTACTAATGGTTTTAAAGTTAATCCTCTACCTTCATTTTCTTCAGTAGATAAAATCATAAATCCACCAAAAGTATCTATTAAATTTGGAGTCATTATAAATTTAATATCTTCAAATTTCTCAACAATATCTTCTTCATTTTCATTATCTATAGTTATGTTAAATGCAGGACCACTGCAACCATAGCCAGCTAAGTTTATTCTTATGTTCAAATCAGTTATATTATTTTCATCTAAAAAGTTTTTAAATTCTGTATATGCTTCTTTACTCATAGTAATTTTATTCATTTTAACACCTGCTTCATTTAATTGATAATAATTATTATTTAATTATATAGTGTTATTTATATTTAATCAATGGTAAAAAATGTATCATTATAATGGCGATTATGATAAATTTATATATATATTTACATAATTTATAAAATGGAAAAAATTTTTGCTCTATGA
>NZ_WHJC01000626.1 GCF_009295725.1 Clostridium tarantellae | reverse complement strand
GTTTAATAATAGCTAAACAATTTATATAATCTTTTTTTTCTTTTATACTTACAAATTCTATAGTGGTATCTACTTCTTTTAATTGTTTTTCATAACTTGAAATAAATTTTTCATTGCCTAAAAATATTTTCCTTTTTTCAATATTATTTTCCTCATTATACTGTAATAATTCTTTAGATTTAATTAAAGATTTCTCTATCCATTCTTTAACTTTATTATAACTATCTTGTCCCCACTTAAAAGAAATAAAATCACAAAAACTTTTATTAATTATTAAAGAACTATATTTTTCTATATATTTATTTAATTTATTATTAGCATCTTCATTTGTAATCTCCTTAAAAGTATTAAAATCAGCTGCATACTCTTTATATATATTAACAACTTCACTTTTATTATCATTATAAAATCTTTCTACATCTTTATTATTTAATAAACTATCCATAAAATTTTCTAAAAAAATAGAATTATTATCTAAAGTTATATCTTTATGCATTTTATTGCTTTTTAAACATTCTTTGTATTTTTAAATAAATTTTTTTTCATACTCTATAT
>NZ_WHJC01000625.1 GCF_009295725.1 Clostridium tarantellae | reverse complement strand
ATATGAGACAAGTTGTTTTAAAAGAAGGAAATAAAGATAAAATAGAAAAATACATAAATAAACTATATTATTGTTCAGAAGGATATGATTTTATAAATGTAGATAATATAAATTTACAGTATAAAAATAATGATATTTATACTGTAATAATAGAGTTGAATTTTAAGGTGGATGTAATAAAACCTATAAAATTAAGTAAAGTAAAAAGCGATATAATTAAAAGAACAAAAGGTAATTTTATTGATTTTAAATTAAAAATATGTGAAGAAATTATAGAATTTAGACTTAAACATTTAGATAAAGAGTTTGCTTTAGAAAAGAAAGATGATAATGGATATAATTTGATTTTTAAGACTAATGTGTTTAAATTTTTAATTAATACTAGAGAAAATTTAGTTAATGCTTTAGGTTCTACAATTTATCAAGAAACAGGAATTTTAATAAATAAATCTAAATTAGAAGCGTTAACTTATAGCTTTGAAGAATTAAAATATAAAGATGATATTTTATAAAGCTTATTGACAATGTATTAATTTTTTTTATGCATTGTCAATAAGCTTTATAT
>NZ_WHJC01000624.1 GCF_009295725.1 Clostridium tarantellae | reverse complement strand
GAGCACAGTGGCTTGATAAGTATGTAAGAGTAGTATTAAGTGAATCAGTTTCCATTGCTTTAGAACTGGCTATTGTGGCAGGTACAGGAAAGGAACAACCTATAGGAATGCTTAAAAACTTAAAGGGAGCAGTAACAGAAGGAGTTTATACAGATAAAACTGCAACTCCTTTAAATGATTTAAAGCCAAGCACTTTAGGAAAAAGTATAATGGCTCCATTAACTAAGGAGGGTAAAAGAGCAGTTCCTTCAGTATTAATTTTAGTAAATCCCTTAGATTACTGGGAAAAAATCTTTGGTGCCACTACCTTTTTAACAAATCAAGGCACTTATGTACATGGAGTTATGCCTATACCCTGTGAAATAATTCAATCTGTAGCAGTTCCAAAGGGAAAACTAATAGCAGGTATGGGTAAGGATTATTTTATGGGAATTGGTTCAGGGCAAAAAATAGAGTATTCAGATGAATATAAATTCCTAGAGGATGAAAGAACATATTTAGTAAAACAATATGCCACAGGAAAGCCAAAAGATAATGATTCCTTCTTAATTTTTGACATAACTAAATTAA
>NZ_WHJC01000623.1 GCF_009295725.1 Clostridium tarantellae | reverse complement strand
GAGCACAGTGGCTTGATAAGTATGTAAGAGTAGTATTAAGTGAATCAGTTTCCATTGCTTTAGAACTGGCTATTGTGGCAGGTACAGGAAAGGAACAACCTATAGGAATGCTTAAAAACTTAAAGGGTGCAGTAACAGAAGGAGTTTATACAGATAAAACTGCTACTCCTTTAAATGATTTAAAGCCAAGCACTTTAGGAAAAAGCATAATGGCTCCATTAACTAAGGAGGGTAAAAGAGCAGTTCCTTCAGTATTAATTTTAGTAAATCCCTTAGATTATTGGGAAAAAATCTTTGGTGCCACTACCTTTTTAACTAATCAAGGTACTTATGTACATGGAGTTATGCCTATACCCTGTGAAATAATTCAATCTGTAGCAGTACCAAAGGGAAAATTAATAGCTGGTATGGGTAAGGATTATTTTATGGGAATTGGTTCAGGACAAAAAATAGAGTATTCAGATGAATATAAATTCCTAGAGGATGAAAGAACATATTTAGTAAAACAATATGCCACAGGAAAGCCAAAAGATAATGATTCCTTCTTAATTTTTGACATAACTAAATTAA
>NZ_WHJC01000622.1 GCF_009295725.1 Clostridium tarantellae | reverse complement strand
CACAATAACTTTATTAGAAGTACTTAAAGAATTAGTATCTCCCACAGAAGAAACATCAGCTTTATTTTGAGTTAGATCAGCTACACTAGAAGTAGTAATGTTTAAGTTAGCTAAAGTGTAATCAGTATTAGATTTAACTTCATTAATGGCATCCACAATAACTTTATTAGAAGTACTTAAAGAATTAGTATCCCCTACAGAAGAGACATCAACTTTATTTTGAGTTAAGTTAGCTACACTAGAAGTAGTAATGTTTAAATTAGCTAAAGTAAAATCAGTGTTGGATTTAACTTCATTAATGGCATCCACAATAACTTTATTAGAAGTACTTAAGGAATTAGTGTCACCTACAGAAGAAACATCAGCTTTGCTTTGAGTTAAATCAACTACACTAGAAGTAGTAATATTAATATTAGTATTTAAATTAGCTAAAGAATAATCAGTATTATTTTTAACTTCATTAATGGCATCCACAATAACTTTATTAGAAGTACTTAAGGAATTAGTGTCACCTACAGAAGAGACATCAACTTTATTTTGAGTTAAGTTAGCTACACTAGAAGTAGTAATGTTTAAA
>NZ_WHJC01000621.1 GCF_009295725.1 Clostridium tarantellae | reverse complement strand
AGATTTTACTGGATATGTTCATATTAGAAACTTTTTCTTTTCTCAAGATTTTATAAAAATGAAAGCTAGAGAAAAAAGACTAATGATATATATGGCTCAATTATCTGACTCAAAAGCAGCAGATTTTCATGAGGGTTTTTCAATGAATTTATTAAAACCTAATAGTTCTTGGTTAAAAATTCTTAAAACTAAATGTAAATATTATGCTAAATATACTATTGAAAAACTTTTATCTAAATATAATCATTTATTTACAGACAATAGTGAACTAAAAAGAGAGTATGAATTATCTCCTAAAAAAATTAAAAAATTTAAATTTTTCTTTAATTGTGAAGCAATAAGAAAAAAATCTACAGATAATGATATTGTTGATTTAGTTAAGCTTAATAATTTAACTGATTATAAACTTATAATTGAAAAGATGAAGTTTTCGCAAGTTACATTATCTAAACAAAAAATAATGCATCTTATTAGAGCAATATCTAATCTTAAAGAATGGTTTTTAAAAGAAAGAGTTGTTCAGCTTATTATAAATAAATATAGAGCTATTCAAATTCACCAAAGCAGAGAAAATATTAA
>NZ_WHJC01000620.1 GCF_009295725.1 Clostridium tarantellae | reverse complement strand
TATATAATCAATATCACTAGAAATATATTTGTATTTTTAAAAAAGTCAATGGTAATATTTTTTAATTATTAAACACTAGTGATGCCATTTATATTTTTTAAAATATAATTTTTACTTTTTTTATTATCTTTTATGCCTATATATTCTAATCCATTATCATCACAATTTTTTATAGTATTGTAAATCCCCTCCACACCTTTATCTAATATATGTTCTGAATTTAAAGCTACTAAATCTACTCCAGCTTCTTTAATTGCCTTCAACATATCTTCTGGTGAATTATAAATAGGATATCCTGTATATTCTCCTATCTCTTTTCCTGAATAAGTTCCTTCTATAGAAGCATAAGTAAAGTTCGATTTACTTAAATATTCTTTTATTTCAGAAAAATTTTCTTTAAAATCATATTTTTTAGTTTCTTTGTTATAAGCGGACTTTAATTGTTCATCATGCACAATTATATCACCAACTGCACTTATGGTTATATCTTTTTTAAAAGATATAGTTTTTAAAAAATTATCCTTTGTATTTATACATGCCTCTTTAAAAACTTCTTTAGATTCTTTATTAATATTATTAG
>NZ_WHJC01000619.1 GCF_009295725.1 Clostridium tarantellae | reverse complement strand
ATTCTTATCTTTGCTCCTAGCCTAGTACATTTCATGAACTTTTTAATTAAAATTTCTATTTTATACTAAAAAATTAACTTTCTTTGCTGGTAACCTAGTACATTTCGTGAACTTTTTTTATGAAATTTCATGAATTTCGTTTTTTTTTCTACTTGACAACCATCAAACGTAGTAATAGTGCCATTTCTTTTCTTTGCTTAAAATCTAGTACATTTCGTGAATTTTTTCAAAAAAATGCTTCTAAAGCGCATTCCTTCGTCAAGTCTTTGCTCGTAGCCTAGTACATTTCGTGAAATTTTGACCACTTTTGCATTAATTTAAATAATAAAATACAATAAGTATATCTATAAATAAAGTAGCAAAAGGAGGTGAATTAGAATGGCAACAAAATTATATAACTCACATTTAAATGATATTATTTTTAATTGTAACGAATACTATATAATTGATACTTATATTGCTTTAGTTCATATTTCAAGTGAAGTAAACTCTAAATATTTAATTCAAACATATAGTAATTCAAAGGCTGATCTTATTAATATAGTAAAAAAGTATTTAAATGTATCTTATAAAACTATATTT
>NZ_WHJC01000618.1 GCF_009295725.1 Clostridium tarantellae | reverse complement strand
AATAATAAGTAGTGGAATATCAGTTAGAAAAGCATTAGACTTATTAGTAAATACAATAACATGTCCTATTACAAAAAAATATTTTATATATATAAAAAGATCTCTTTGGCAAGGGCAATCTCTTAGTGAAGTCATATCTAATATTGACATAATGTCATCTCTTACTAATATGTTTATTTTCAGTGGAGAAGAATCAGGTCGTTTAGAAAATAATATTAAAACATTATCCCATATGTTAGATGAAGAATTTTTGAATGAAATTAATTCTATTAAAGGTAAAATTCAACCAATAACAATGTTGATTTTAGGAATTATGGTATTTTTAATGGCTTTAATGATATTTGTACCTATGTATGGTTATATGAATTATGCGTAAAAAGAAAAAAGCTTTTACTTTAATAGAAATGATAATGTATTTAAGTATATGTTCTTTAATATTTTTATCAATATCAATATCAATGAATTTTATTCAAACCTTTAAAGAAAAATTAAATATTATAGAGATAAAAGATAGCATTCATAATTTTTTAATTGAATCTAAATTTTTATGCAAAGAAGAAAATATGGATGCTGAAATATATATAT
>NZ_WHJC01000617.1 GCF_009295725.1 Clostridium tarantellae | reverse complement strand
TAGTAGCTTAGCACATAGTAAATGGAATTGCAAATATCATATAGTTTTTGCACCAAAGTATAGAAGACAAATAATTTATGGAAAAATTAAGTCAGATATAGGAGCGATATTAAGAAAGTTATGTGATCAAAAGGGAGTAGAAATAATAGAAGCAAATGCATGTAAAGATCACATACACATGCTTGTAAGTATTCCTCCAAAACTAAGTGTTTCTCAATTTATGGGATATTTAAAAGGAAAAAGTTCTTTGATGATTTTCGATAGACATGCCAATTTAAAATATAAATATGGGAATAGACAATTTTGGTGTAAGGGGTATTATGTTGATACAGTTGGAAGAAATAAAAAGGCGATAGAAGAATATATTAAAAATCAAATACAGGAAGATATAGCATATGAACAAATAAGTTTAAAAGAGTATATTGACCCGTTTACGGGTGAGCCGATAAAGAAAAACAAATAATAAGACCCCTTTAAGGGGTAGTTAGTGAAAAAAATGCGGTTGGCAGACCGTTCAAAGTGCGAGTAGCACAGCCAGTAATATGCCCTTATAGGGCTAGAGCAAACCACCCGTTTTACGGGTGGTTATGATT
>NZ_WHJC01000616.1 GCF_009295725.1 Clostridium tarantellae | reverse complement strand
AATTGTATAAATGGGGGAGATTAATATGAAAAAGGCAAAATTAAAAATTCTTTCATTATTAACTGTGGCTACTGTTATTTCATCAATTAGTTTAAATACTATATCAGCACTAGCAACAGGCAATGATATAGCTATTCAATCAGAAGAAAAAGTGTTATCCACTTTAAATTTAGTGGTGCCAACCATAAATAAAGGAGATGCTAAGTTACAAATGCCTAAGGTTTCATCAGATATGGAAATTGAATTTATAGGCTGTGACTATCAGGAAATTATAGATTCAGATTTAACTATTAATGAGCCTTTAGTAGATACTAAAGTAACAGTTGATTTTAGAGTTAAGCAAGGGGAAACTTCTTTAGAAACAAAGGGTATAGAAGTAACTGTACCAGGTAAATATTCAAAAAATATAGGTGCAAATACAAAGCCAGAGGTTATTCCTTCTTTAAGAGAATGGGTTGGAAAAGATGGTGATTTCCAAATTGCAGACAGTAGTAGAATTGTTTTAGATGGAAATTATGAAGCTGAGTTAAGCAAAACAGCTGAAATATTTAAAGAAGATTATAAAGACATTTTAGGAAAAGATATAGAAATTATTAC
>NZ_WHJC01000615.1 GCF_009295725.1 Clostridium tarantellae | reverse complement strand
ATACCCGAAGTCCGTGAGCTAACCGCAAGGAGGCAGCGGCCGAAGGTAGGGTCAGCGATTGGGGTGAAGTCGTAACAAGGTAGCCGTAGGAGAACCTGCGGCTGGATCACCTCCTTTCTAAGGAAATGCATCTTAGGATAACTAAGATGATATGAATTGCTACTTAATTATCTGTTTAATTTTGAGAGACACATTGTCTTTCAAAATACATATTGAAAAGAATCAAACATTATAAGGAAGCAACGAATGAGGAACAGAACTTATTTTATTAAGTGAGTACCACAGTGAGGAAGCTGACAAAGTAATGTGAAGATAATTTTAAATATGATTGTTCTTTGAAAATTGCACATAAGTATAAGTTGAAGATAAAGCCAATTAAATTTTACTATTCTTTGTAATAGAGAACTAATTGCTAAAATGAAACTCAGCAAAGCTGAGTACAGTTCTTTTACTAAATCATAGATTTAGAAAGGACTAGCATAGGTCAAGCTACAAAGGGCGTATGGTGAATGCCTTGGCATCAGGAGCCGATGAAGGACGTGATAAGCTGCGATAAGCTTCGGGTAGACGCACATAGTCTGAGATCCGAAGATTTCCGAATGAGGA
>NZ_WHJC01000614.1 GCF_009295725.1 Clostridium tarantellae | reverse complement strand
AATATGAATTCCTAAAGAGTTTACTTTTATAGAAAATCTATTTGTAATATTAAAAAGCAACTTACATACTTTTGTCCATTTATTGATAAAAATATTAATCTCATCCCTATCATTAATATATTTTATTGATTTATATTCATATAATATACCTTCAGTTAAAGTTTGTATTTTTATAAGTACATTATTATAATCAGCTTGTATAGATGAGATATTTTCACAGTATATAGATTCTTTTACAGGTAATAATGTATTATTATACATATCTTTTTTATGTGCATCATAAGTAGGAATTTCATTATCACAAAAAGTAGACCAAACAGTTATACTTTTTATTAAAAATTTATAATAATTATGTAAATCCAAAGTTTTTATTTTTATATCTTTAAAACAATATATAACTTTATAACAAAATAAAATTAAATCATTATCTATAGATTCTTTTTTTTCTAAAAAATCTATTAAATCATATATAGGTTTAAAACCTGTTAATCTTTTTCCCTCTAAAAAACTATGATCCAATTTTATTTCTTTAGAATTTACCCAACATATATTTTCTAATTTATTTTGGTAAAATATAAGATTTTCCATAAAGTAATCACTTCCTATC
>NZ_WHJC01000613.1 GCF_009295725.1 Clostridium tarantellae | reverse complement strand
TGCAGCTCTCAACACTTCCACTTTCTATAAGGTTAATGTATTCATCAATATATTTATTAAATATCATCATAATCCTCGATTTTTGGTGATGGCTTTAATCCTAATTCATTAAGGATCTTTAACATTTGAGCATTGGTTTTATTAAGTTCTGATATACTATCATTTTTCTTAAAGCCTAATTGCCTACCATTATTCCATTCAACAGTTACTCCCCTTTCTTTAATATCATCTATTAACCTATTTTTTATATCCCATAATGACATATAGTCATTTATTAAATCTTCATAGTGCTTTCCAAAAGTTTCATTATCCTTTAATTGATTTAATAAATCCTCTTTTATGTCCTCTGAAATTTTATTTCCCAAAAGTTGCACCCTTTTTTCACTGCACCCTTTTTTGGGTGCACTTTTTCTACTCCATTTGTATCTTTTTCTCCATGACTTAACTGTATTAAAAGAAACTCCATATTTTTCTGCTATATCTGCATACTTCATTCCGTTAATGTAGTCATTATGTGCCTTTTCGCTAATTGTTAATGTTTCTCTTTCATTCAAAATCACCACCTCTTTTCTATTTTTATAATTAAAAAAATCACTTTTTTGCACCCTTTTTTT
>NZ_WHJC01000612.1 GCF_009295725.1 Clostridium tarantellae | reverse complement strand
ATTAAATACCAAATCATAATATATTGAATAAACCAAGTATAAGTTAAACAATTAATTAAAAAAGCAACTAAAATACAGTCCTTTAAAATAAATTTATTATAATTTATAAAATAATAAAAAATTAACATTAACCAATATGGAATAATTATTTTTAATAATCTATTTTTGAAAAAGTTATTTAATCTATTTTTTTTAAATGATTCATTTAAACCATATCCTGAACTTATTAAAAATATTGAAACTGCTACTCCACCTAAAGGATTTAAGATTGAAAATCCTCTAGCATTAGCAACATGTGCTATTATTATAATTAATGCTGCAATTCCTTTAACTATAGTTGTATGATCTTTGCTTAAATAAGAAAAACTTTCATACGTATTTTTATTTAATATTTTTAATATAATTATTAAAGCAATAATTATGATTGAAGCTATTAAAGTGTATAACATAAAATATCTCCTTAGTTTTTTCTTTAGAGTAAAATAATATTCACACAAATAATACACTCTTTTTCATCGAAATAACTCTATAGTTTTAATTGATTTACAATTAAAAGTTATTTTATATTTCTTTTTTAAAACTACATATATTTAAAAATAAAATTCTATATCTTTTAAT
>NZ_WHJC01000611.1 GCF_009295725.1 Clostridium tarantellae | reverse complement strand
TACAATGTAGATATTGTGGCTAACTGTGAAGAACAGGCTAAAACAAGTTTTGAAGATGTTTATGAGGTGATAGATGGTAATAGGAAATTAAAAAAAGCTTTTTACTATACTAAAGAAAAAATAGTATTTAAAAAGACTAATTCCTATATTAAGTTTAGAACTTCCAATGCTAAAACTAAGGATGGTTTAAGACCAGCTTGTATTATATTTGATGAAATACATGAGTATGAAGATTATAAAAGTATAAATGTATTTAAATCAGCTTTAGGTAAAAAAGCTAATTCAAGAATTTTTATGATAACTACTAATGGAGAAGTTAGAGGGGGAGTATTAGATGATTATTTAGAAATATCTGATGCTATTTTAAAAGGTGAAAATAAAACCACTAGAATGTTACCCCTATTATATAGCTTAGATTCTGATAAGGAAGTAGATAATAAAAAAATGTGGGAGAAAGCCAATCCCTCCTTAAGATACTTTAAGGATCTTCAAATACAAATGGATGAAGAATATGGGGATATGAAATTTCAACCTCAAACTGCTTTAACCTTTATGACTAAAAGAATGAATAGACCTGCACAGGATTCTTATACCATAGTGGCTGAATGGGAAAAAATAAAAGCTACTAAT
>NZ_WHJC01000610.1 GCF_009295725.1 Clostridium tarantellae | reverse complement strand
ATACTATATATATGTTTTATATTATTTGTTGGTTATTGCAATAGCTCTCACTGGAGATCCATCTGAATTTTCATATTTTAATGGAGTGGCACAAAATGTGAATTTTTTTATTGTTAAAGTTGAAAGATTGGTTAAATTTTCAATTATAATCATATCTTTAGAAAAAATTATCTTATGTATTTTAAAATGGATACTATCAACTTTATCTATAGATATAGTATCTACCCCTATTCCTTTTAAGTTGAATTTACAAATCCAATTAGCAGCTTCTTCAGTTAATACAGGAAAGTTATAAAAGTATTTTTCACTATTCCAATATTTTTCCCATCCAGTTTTTATTATTAAAAATTCACTTTTCTTTATTTCCTTTTCATATTTTTTTAATATATTTATTTCTATATTATCTTGCAATAAATTTGAAACATCTAATAAAAATGCTTTTCCAATAAATTTATTTATTTCAAATTCATAAAGGCTTTTTCCATTTTCAATCATATGCTTAGGTGAATCCATATGAGTTCCTGTATGTGAAAATATATGCAGAGACTTTTCATTATAACCATCATTTTTTATATTAGCTATTTTTTTAATTTCGGGTCTAGTTTCTTCAGTATATACTGGCATATTAAAATG
>NZ_WHJC01000609.1 GCF_009295725.1 Clostridium tarantellae | reverse complement strand
CTATTGCTAGAATATCATTACAATATTAATTATAGCTTCATGCCACCGCTCTCACTTGGATTAAGATAAGTTATACACTGTAGTTTTCCTTATCAATATTTCAACGGTGGTAAGACCTCAATATTCCAAGCTTTCCTTGTTCCGATATTACTATCTATACATATACCCTTAGGTCGTTGGTATGAGCCTGTAAGCTTGATAGTGCCTGAAACACTATATGGAGTTTCATAACGAAAATTTTTACTAATCCACACTTACTGCACAATTTAGTGCTATATTCATTTCTGAATATTTGAATTTTAGACCCGTACATTCCCAACTTCGTCAGTTCTTATAAACATACTAACCATAGATATTTTTAGACTCTAGACCTATCACCACTCGACTGCCTCCAGTTCGCATTTCCTCAGCACTATCTGTTAGGATGGCTCTCAGTCGTTTTAACGAGCTTCTAACCTTTTAGTATTTACCTACCAAAACGCTAGTCGTACCTTTGAGAAGGCATTTCAAGGCGTTACCCTATCATTCTACCTTTCGTAATATCAGTTCTAATAATTTTATAAATTATTAGGCTAGTTTTATAGTAAACCCTCGCTTACCTTTGTCTAGCAACAAGTCGCACTTTCATATTCAT
>NZ_WHJC01000608.1 GCF_009295725.1 Clostridium tarantellae | reverse complement strand
TTGTAAATGTTTGCAAAATACTAAATATAAAAATTCAGAGGTGATGTATAATGAAAAATATAATATGGACCATAGTAAACTTTTTATTAGTTAGTATGCCTATACTCTGGCGATCTAATTATAGCTTCATATTTGTTTTAATTTCTGTATTGTCTATTGCATTTTTATATGATAATTTCCTATTGACTTTAATGAATTTTGTTAAAGGGAAAATTACTATAAAAGAACTTTTCACTGTATATATTAGTGATGAACATTTTAATTATACTAATTTAAAATTATTTTTATCTTTAATTTTCACTGTTCAACCTATATCTACAGCTATTTTATATAAATATAACTTGTATTTTAGTATTCCATTATATTTAATTAGTGCATTAGCATTTGTGGGATATTATAAAACTATTAATAGTTTAAAATTTAAACAAAAATCATTAATAATAAAAAAATAAAATATATGTTGTAATAAAGTTTCTATAATCTAACTTATAGTCTTTCTATTGTTAGTATAGGAACTTTATTTTTATTATCCTTTTAATTTTCTCCATTTTCGTATTTTTATCCTAAATGACTTAAGTAGAATAACAGTATGTAAATGAATCTATTTCCATATTGCCCAATTAGAAGGAGTTAGCAA
>NZ_WHJC01000607.1 GCF_009295725.1 Clostridium tarantellae | reverse complement strand
TAAAAAAACTCATTTCTCCATTTCCACTTACACCGTCAATCATTTCTGAATTTGAATATTGGAATCCAACCCAATCATCCCAAATAAAATTTTCATCTGGAACTTCCTTTTGGAAATCAACTATCCAAAGAGGATATTTAGATAAAGATGTATTTAAATTTTTCTTTGCAAAGTTAGTGGTTGTACAGATAATAGCATCTTCTCCCGTTAGTTTTTTTATTTCCTTTAAAAATATTTCTGATATTTTATTTAATAAATATTTTTCAACAGTGTCTTCAAACTCTAAATTTAAAGCTAATTTACAATCATAATTTATATCTGAAATAGTGCTTATAAAATGTTTTGCTTGATCTACTGCATCTGCTTCATCTATAGGTCTTAAACAATGATAAAATCCTACTAATAATCCCTCAGCCCTTGCATCAGTATAATTTCTTGTTAATGTAGGATCTATATAAAATGTTCCCTCTGTAGCTTTTATATAAACAACTTTAATACCTCTTTTCTTTATTTGAGCAAAATTTACATACCTTTGCCAATGGCTTATACTTATTCCTTGCAATGTACCTTCACTTTTATTTTTCATAAATCACACCTCGCTAACAAAATTTTTAAAAATAAAATATTAAGCTAATATATAT
>NZ_WHJC01000606.1 GCF_009295725.1 Clostridium tarantellae | reverse complement strand
ATTGATGAAATAAAGGAAAATGACTATAACTTAAACATTCCTAGATACGTAGATACCTTTGAAGAAGAAGAGGAAATAGATATAGTTGCAGTTCAAAATAGCATTAAGGCTAGAGATGAAAAAATGGATGATTTATATAAACAATTAGAACAAGACCTTAAAGAATTAGGACTATAGGAGGTGCAGAGTATGAAAAGAAATGTACCTAAGTTAAGATTTAAAGAATTTGAGGATGAATGGAAAGAGAGAAAAATTGGAGAAATAGCAGATGTAACAAAATTAGCAGGATTTGAATTTACTAAGTATGTTGTATATTCAGATGAAGGTGAAAAAATAGCTTTAAGAGGATTGAATGTAAAAGATGGAAAATTGAATTTAGAGGATGTAAAATTTATTGATAAAAGTGATTTCTCAAAACTCAATAGAAGTAAGCTGTTTATCAATGATTTACTTCTAACCTATGTTGGAACAATTGGAGAGTTAGCAATAATTGATGAAAATGATAAATATTATTTAGCACCCAATGTTTGTAGAATTAGAATTTCAAAAGATAATAGCTACTTTATAAAATCAAGTATGAGCAGCGAAAGATTCTATTACAAAACAATATTACCAAGTGTAACAACCTCATCACAACCTGCA
>NZ_WHJC01000605.1 GCF_009295725.1 Clostridium tarantellae | reverse complement strand
ATAAAAAAAGTGCTTCAATAATATTAAGTATTTAAAAATTAATTTGTTGAAGCACTTTTTATTTAATTGTTATATAGTTTTGAAAAATTAAATTTTTTAGAGCAAAATTTAAAAATAACTTTTCCGTGAATTTCATTTTTATCAACAAATCCAAAAGTACGAGAATCTAAACTTATATTTCTATTATCTCCCATAACAAAATATTTATTTTTAGGAACAAACAAAGAAAATGTATTGTTTTTCATAGGTTCCTTTATATAAACCTCTTCAATAAAAGTTTCATTTATATATAATTTATTATTTTTAACTTCTAATTTGTCATTTGGAATTCCTATTATTCTTTTTACCAAATAATTTTCATATTTTTCAGGAACATATATATTAACAATATCTTTATATTTAGGATTATTATTTTTATAAGCATTTGTATAAATTAGTATAATATCATTAGTATGCAATGTGTTTTCCATAGAAGTACCATCAACTACAGCTAAAAAAAATACTTTTAAAAAAAGGAAACTAATAAAAAAAGCAATAGAAGCTGAAATAATTATTAATTTAAAGTTTTCCTTTATTATAAGATATAATTGATTTTTCAAATTTCACACCACCTTTTATAAAATTAAAATATGTATTTTATAT
>NZ_WHJC01000604.1 GCF_009295725.1 Clostridium tarantellae | reverse complement strand
ATTTATTCCCTTTTGCATCTGTATCTACATAAACATTATTGGTATACCAACGCATCATTTTATCATCACCATAAATAATATTTTCATCTGCAAATAACTGCTCTATAAGTGGTGCTAGTTTATTATGGGTTATGTATCCATTTCCCACATCACTTAAAGGCAAACCAACTTCTTTAAAGGCTGTTTCTAATAACATTTTTCTATATCTATCACAGCAAATATCTAATATATTAATATTGTATTTACTAACCATATTTAAAAACCAATTAGCAATATACTTAGGTTTTATAGTATCCTCCTTTAAAACAGTACATAGTCCTTCTTTTTCTGCTAATTTAACATCAAATTTTATAGCTCTTCCCTTTATTTCTAAAGCTCTATGACATATAAATGAGTGGTGTAACCATACTCTTTTATCACCCACTTTAAATAATAAACCACATCCCACAAAATCCCTTGTACTGGCAAAGTCTACTCCACCTACACAGGAATAATTATTTATATCTGGTATAGGCTTATTAGTAGCTTTTATTTTTTCCCATTCAGCCACTATGGTATAACTATCCTGTGCAGGTCTATTCATTCTTTTAGTCATAAAAGTTAAAGCAGTTTGAGGTTGAAATTTCATATCCCCATATTCTTCA
>NZ_WHJC01000603.1 GCF_009295725.1 Clostridium tarantellae | reverse complement strand
ATTTATTCCCTTTTGCATCTGTATCTACATAAACATTATTGGTATACCAACGCATCATTTTATCATCACCATAAATAATATTTTCATCTGCAAATAACTGCTCTATAAGTGGTGCTAGTTTATTATGGGTTATGTATCCATTTCCCACATCACTTAAGGGCAAACCAACTTCTTTAAAGGCTGTTTCTAATAACATTTTTCTATATCTATCACAGCAAATATCTAAAATATTTATATTGTATTTACTAACCATAGTTAAAAACCAATTAGCTATATACTTAGGTTTTATAGTATCCTCTTTTAAAACAGTACATAGTCCTTCTTTTTCTGCTAATTTAACATCAAATTTTATAGCTCTTCCCTTTATTTCTAAAGCTCTATGACATATAAATGAGTGGTGTAACCATACTCTTTTATCACCCACTTTAAATAATAAACCACATCCTACAAAATCTCTTGTACTGGCAAAGTCTACTCCACCTACACAGGAATAATTATTTATATCTGGTATAGGCTGATTAGTAGCTTTTATTTTTTCCCATTCAGCCACTATGGTATAAGAATCCTGTGCAGGTCTATTCATTCTTTTAGTCATAAAGGTTAAAGCAGTTTGAGGTTGAAATTTCATATCCCCATATTCTTCA
>NZ_WHJC01000602.1 GCF_009295725.1 Clostridium tarantellae | reverse complement strand
GTTGAAACATATTAAAAGCTTCTTCAATATCAGAAGTTTTCTTTTTAAAATACATAGCTATAGAATTTTGAACTATTGTACTTAAATCTTCTTCACCACTCATTTTTAAAAGTTGAAGTCTTTTAATAGTTAATTCATCTAATACAAAAGTTTTTCTTATTTTTTTATTACTATCACTACAAAATGAAATATTGTTTTTTGATTTTATTACTTTATTACTTTCTTTATCTAAATTATTATCTGAAATGCTATCTAAAATTCCTTTTCCTATATTAGCTATGTTATTTTTAGTACTTTTCTTAGGCACGTTTTATTACCTCCTTAGCTAAAAGCATATACTCTTCTGCCCCTTTACTTCTTTTATCATAATAAAGAACAGGTTTTCCTTCTATTTGAGCTCTAACAATAGCAGCATTTTGATGTATAATTACATTAAATAATTTATCTGCAAAAATATCCTTTAATTCTTCTTTAAAATCTCCTGTTAAGGTAGTTCTTGCATCTACTCTAGTCAATAAAACCCCTTCTACTTTTAAACTTTTATTATAATTTCTTTGAATTAATTTAAAAACTTTTACTAACTGACTAAGTCCTTGAAGGTTAAACATAGAAGGTTCTAATGGAATTAGAACTGACGTATAAACTCTATAA
>NZ_WHJC01000601.1 GCF_009295725.1 Clostridium tarantellae | reverse complement strand
AATAGGTGCTAATAGTTCAGACTTCCAAAGGAAAATGCAGGATGTAACAAGACAATTAAAGGTTACTCAAAGTGAATTTAAGTTAGCTAGTGAATCAGCTAAATTATTTGGTAATTCCACAGATCAGCTAAAGGCAAAGCAAGGTGAGTTAGAAAATAAATTAAAAGGGCAACATACTATTTTAAAAATGCAAGGAGATAGTATAAAAAATATTACTAAAGATATTAAAGCCTATAAAGATGCCAATGAGGATTTAGCAAAAAAAATTAAAGAAACGGAAAAGGAAGAAAAGGAAGCAGTAAAAACCTATGGTAAAGGTTCAAAGGAAGTTAAAGTTCTTAATGATAAACTTAAAACCTTAAAAGAACAATATGCCCAAAATGAAAGAGCCATAGGAACTTGTAATAAAAAAATAGATAATCAAAAAATTAAAATGAATGAAGCAAAGATTTCCATTGAAAGAACTAAAAAAGCCATTGAAGAAAATAATAAGGCTCTTGAAAAAATGGGAGATAAATTTTTAAAGGCAGGAGAAAAGGCAGAAAAGATTTCTGATAAAATGAAGCCAGTATCTTTAGGCATAGTAGGAGTTGGTACTGTAGCAGGTAAAATGGCTATTGATTTTGAAGATAGCATGGCTAAGGTTTCTACCATAGCAG
>NZ_WHJC01000600.1 GCF_009295725.1 Clostridium tarantellae | reverse complement strand
AATAGGTGCTAATAGTTCAGACTTCCAAAGGAAAATGCAGGATGTAACAAGACAATTAAAGGTTACTCAAAGTGAATTTAAGTTAGCTAGTGAATCAGCTAAATTATTTGGTAATTCCACAGATCAGTTAAAGGCAAAGCAAGGTGAGTTAGAAAATAAATTAAAAGGGCAACATACTATTTTAAAAATGCAAGGAGATAGTATAAAAAATATTACTAAAGATATTAAAGCCTATAAAGATGCCAATGGGGATTTAGCAAAAAAAATTAAGGAAACGGAAAAGGAAGAAAAGGAAGCAGTAAAAACCTATGGTAAAGGTTCAAAGGAAGTTAAAGCTCTTAATGATAAACTTAAAACTTTAAAAGAACAGTATGCCAAAAATGAAAAAGCCATAGGAACCTGTAATAAAAAAATAGATAATCAAAAAATTAAAATGAATGAAGCAAAGATTGCCATTGAAAGAACTAAAAAAGCCATTGAAGAAAATAATAAGGCTCTTGAAAAAATGGGAGATAAATTTGCAAAAGCAGGTGAAAAGGCAGAAAAGATTTCTGATAAAATGAAGCCAGTATCTTTAGGCATAGTAGGAGTTGGTACTGTAGCAGGTAAAATGGCTATTGATTTTGAAGATAGCATGGCTAAGGTTTCTACCATAGCAG
>NZ_WHJC01000599.1 GCF_009295725.1 Clostridium tarantellae | reverse complement strand
ATTCTAAGTGATACTTTTAACCCACAAAGTGGGTTTTTCTGACACACAGCGTGTGTTTTTTTGACCCACAAAGATGGGCAAAAAAGGATATTCTTGTAAAAAGAATATAGCACGTTATACTCTTTTAACAAAGAGTACGTGCCAGGAGATCCTGGACCCTTTTGTTGATTTCGTTTCACTTCATCAATAAACTTTTAAAAAAGTTTAAATAAAAAAATGTAGTTATATTTAAAACACAACTACATTTTTATTTATATTTATCTAACTTAAAATTTATTTTATATTTTTTATTTTTCAAACTAATTGATAAAAATTATTTATAATTCACCCTTGCATTGATATGCATAATATGCTAACTCTGCAACAGCAAAAGCACCACTTACAGTTTTTCCAGCTAGTTTACTAGCTTCTGATAATGCCATTTGCAGTATTTTTCCAGCAGCTCTCCAAGAATCTGATGCCATTTGTGCACCTAATGCTTCAGCATATTTTCCATCTAATAATTCATAAATAGGTCCTAAATAACTTATTAACTATAATAGTGCATTTTCACTTGAATAAATTTACAGTTGAATAGAAAAACACTTTCTTAAGCTACTTTAAGTTGCTCGAAAATTTTTTCTAGCGGAACTCCATTTTGAGCCGCGTTATATATTGATG
>NZ_WHJC01000598.1 GCF_009295725.1 Clostridium tarantellae | reverse complement strand
AGGTTCTCAGTATATTAATTGGTTTGATTTTAGTATTAAAGCTAATACAAATAATTTAGACTATTTCCAAATTTCAAATGGTGATAATGGAAAAATTAAAATTGAAGGAAATAACGGTGTTTCTTTAGCAACAGGATTAAATTATTATTTAAAATACTTTTGTAAAGTACAAATTACAGAGTTTGGTGACCCAGTAAAAATGCCAATAATTGCACCAAGATTAGATATATTTATTAGAAAAGAAACTCCATATGAAATACGATATGCACATAATTACTGCACATTCTCTTATACTATGGCATTTTGGAGTGATGAACAATGGCAAGTTTGGTTAGATTGGTTAGCGTTAAATGGTGTAAATCTTGTTTTAGATCTAAATGCTCAAGATGAAGTGTGGAGAAGATTTTTAGGGGAGCTTGGATATGACATTGTTGAAATAAAAAATTGGTTAGTAGGACCAGCATATATGGCTTGGCAATACATGGGTAATATGGGTACCTTCGGAGGCCCTCTTCCTGACCAATGGTTTGAAGCTAGAACAGAACTTGCAAGAAAAATGCAAAGAAAAATGAAAGCACTTGGTATGAAAATAGTTCTTCAAGGTTATGCTGGAATGGTGCCAACAGATATAAAAGATAAAAGACCAAACGTGGAGATAATA
>NZ_WHJC01000597.1 GCF_009295725.1 Clostridium tarantellae | reverse complement strand
AGGTTCTCAGTATATTAATTGGTTTGATTTTAGTATTAAAGCTAATACAAATAATTTAGACTATTTCCAAATTTCAAATGGTGATAATGGAAAAATTAAAATTGAAGGAAATAACGGTGTTTCTTTAACAACAGGATTAAATTATTATTTAAAATACTTTTGTAAAGTACAAATTACAGAGTTTGGTGACCCAGTAAAAATGCCGATAATTGCACCAAGTTTAGATGTGTCTATTAGAAAAGAAACTCCATATGAAATAAGATATGCACACAATTACTGCACATTCTCTTATACTATGGCATTTTGGAGTGATGAGCAATGGCAAGTTTGGTTAGATTGGTTAGCGTTAAATGGTGTAAATCTTGTTTTAGATCTAAATGCTCAAGATGAAGTGTGGAGAAGATTTTTAGGGGAACTTGGATATGACATTATTGAAATAAAAAATTGGTTAGTAGGACCAGCATATATGGCTTGGCAATACATGGGCAACATGGGTACTTTCGGAGGTCCTCTTCCAGACCAATGGTTTGAAGTTAGAACAGAACTTGCAAGAAAAATGCAAAGAAAAATGAAAGCACTTGGTATGAAAATAGTTCTTCAAGGTTATGCTGGAATGGTGCCAACAGATATAAAAGATAAAAGACCAAACGTGGAGATAATA
>NZ_WHJC01000596.1 GCF_009295725.1 Clostridium tarantellae | reverse complement strand
ATACCCGAAGTCCGTGAGCTAACCGCAAGGAGGCAGCGGCCGAAGGTAGGGTCAGCGATTGGGGTGAAGTCGTAACAAGGTAGCCGTAGGAGAACCTGCGGCTGGATCACCTCCTTTCTAAGGAAATACATCTTAGGATAACTAAGATGATATGAATTGCTACTTAATTATCTGTTTAATTTTGAGAGACTAAAATTAAAGTTTCTTAATAAAAATTAATAATATGGGGGTATAGCTCAGTTGGGAGAGCACCTGCCTTGCACGCAGGGGGTCAGGAGTTCGAATCTCCTTACCTCCACCATTATGGGTCTATAGCTCAGCTGGTTAGAGCGCACGCCTGATAAGCGTGAGGTCGATGGTTCGAGTCCATTTAGACCCACCATTTTGTTCTTTGAAAATTGCACATAAGTTAATAAAGTTGAAGATAAAGCCAATTAAATTTTACTATTCTTTGTAATAGAGAACTAATTGCTAAAATGAAACTCAGCAAAGCTGAGTACAGTTCTTTTACTAAATCATAGATTTGAAAGAACTAGCATAGGTCAAGCTACAAAGGGCGTATGGTGAATGCCTTGGCATCAGGAGCCGATGAAGGACGTGATAAGCTGCGATAAGCTTCGGGTAGACGCACATAGTCTGAGATCCGAAGATTTCCGAATGAGGA
>NZ_WHJC01000595.1 GCF_009295725.1 Clostridium tarantellae | reverse complement strand
CCCTTTAAGTTTTTAAGCATTCCTATAGGTTGTTCCTTTCCTGTACCTGCCACAATAGCCAGTTCTAAAGCAATGGAAACTGATTCACTTAATACTACTCTTACATACTTATCAAGCCACTGTGCTCCTAAATCAAGCATAGCCTTTGATACTGGCATATAAGCACTTAGTTTATACATATCAGTTTTTACCTTATCAAATCCATGGGATAATTCTTTCTTTATTGGATCCGTTAATTTTCCCCACCAAGCACCTTCACAATCTGTTTTTCTTATAACCCATTCCGTTACTGCATTAGTATTTTGGAAGGTTATTTTATTAAGTAGGGGATGGTTTTTCTCTAACTCTTCAAATACCCTATCAAAAATAGTTTTTGGCATAGTTACTTCTAAATCAGTAAAACCTCTTTTTTCAATTACCTTATCATAGTAACTTCTTTCTTCAGTGGTTAATACATTTAATCCCCTTTTATTTAATACATTTCTATCATTCATTTCTGAACTTATTAAGGATCTTGCTTCACTTTTAGCTTCACTTAAAATATTGCTTTGAATATTTTCAGCCATTCTTACTAAAGCTTCTGTAATAGCTCCCTCATTATCTTCCTTTAATGCTTCTGTTATTTGTGCTCTTATTTCATTTGTATTATTATCTAAATTTTTTA
>NZ_WHJC01000594.1 GCF_009295725.1 Clostridium tarantellae | reverse complement strand
CATTTATAGTCTCCTTCAATTTTTAATAATTTAAATATTTATCTGCTAAGTAGTTCAATCTTTTATATGTATCTTGACCTTTAGCATACAATGTATTAGCTTCTGCTGTTAAAATTGGTGTCTCTTCTCTTTTTATACTGTCTTTTTCTTTTATCCATTGGAGCTGTTGCTGTGTTAATTTTTTCATTTCATTTTCAGACAAAATAGTTTTTAAACCACTCCAAAGTTCATTTAAGTTTTTATCCATAATATCATAAAAATGTTTAGTATAACTATTATTTGATTCCTTTTCATCTGGAAAAGCTAACTCTCCTGTTTTTACAAAGTGTCTTCCAAAGTAAGTTTGCACTTCTCCCATTTGCTTGTAATAACTGTCTTTAACTTCATCTAACCTTTCTCTTGAAACATCTGCTTTATATACGCCATTAGATAGTTCTTCTTTAGCATTACCAGTATCTTTATACTCATTTTTAGTAGTTGCATTTTCTTCAGCTTTAGATTTTTCAGTATTTGATGTTGTAGTTTTTTCACTAGTAGCTGGAGATTTAGTGTCATCTTCATTCTTTGGTGTTGTTTCTGCATCTTTATGATTTTCATTAACTTTATCTTCACTCTCTTTATTGTCTTGAGTATCATCAGTATCTTTCTGTATACTAACCTCATTATC
>NZ_WHJC01000593.1 GCF_009295725.1 Clostridium tarantellae | reverse complement strand
GAGTAATGAACCAGTAAACTATGCTGGTTCATTATTTATAATTAAAAAAGAAATAACTAGAATCACACCTTTCCATCTAACAATCTTACATACTTATCCAAAGTAGGCCTACTTATACCTATCAGCCTGGCAAATTCAGTCTTAGTAATTTCCTTGCTTTTATATTTAGGATAATGTCTTAAAAAGTCTTTAGGTACATCTTCTGCTGTTAAGGCTGGTCTACCTATAACCTTACCATTCGCCCTTGCATTAGCCATACCAGATTTAACTCTCTGGCTAATAATATTCCTTTCCATTTCGGAGAATACTCCCATCATTTTTAGCATACCCTCTGTCATTGGATCTAACTCCCCCGTACAGTCCACAACAAAATTACCAAATACCAACTTTAGCTTCTTCTCCTTAGCAAAATTTATAAGTTCACATAAATGTTTGGTGCTCCTAGTAATTCTGCTTACTTCTAAAGCTATAATAGTATCACCTTCATTAACTACCTGTAATAACTCCTGCAGCTCTTCTCTATCCTCCTTAATTCCTGATGCATATTCTTTGTATATCTTCTCTGCTCCTAATGCTTTAAGTTCCCTAATCTGTCTGTTTATATCCTGTAACTCTTCTGTAGTTGAGCACCTAGCATAACCATAAATCATTGTGCTTTCTCCTTTGCC
>NZ_WHJC01000592.1 GCF_009295725.1 Clostridium tarantellae | reverse complement strand
GATTAAGTGAGTTTAATACAATATGACATATATCAAATTATAAAATAAAGTTATAGAAAAAATAATTTAGAATAAATTGGAAATATGTGCTAGTATAATATTATAAATTAAGTAAATATGGATTAAATAGGGGGAGATATATTGTTAGATAATAAGGGGTTTGACTTATGGGCAAAAGAGTATGAAAAAAGTGTTGAGAAAAGTTCAAATGAATATCCATTTGATGGTTACTATGATGTATTAAATTATGTGTATAATTCAGTTAATAACAAAAAGTTTAAGAAAATACTTGATATAGGTTTTGGAACTGGATTATTAACCAGTAAATTATATGAAGATGGAGCAAAAATATTTGGAATTGATTTTTCAAAAACAATGATAGATATAGCAAAGAAAAAGATGCCTAATGGAGTTTTTATACAAAGAGATTTTAACTTAGGTATACCATCAGAATTAACAAGTGAAAGATTTGATTACATTATATCTTCTTATGCAATTCATCATTTAAGTGATGATAAAAAAGTAGAATTTATATATGAATTAAAAAATTTATTGAATAAAGATGGGATGATAATAATTGCTGATGTAGCATTTAAATCAGAACAAGATTTACTTGAATGTAAAAGAGATAACTTAAATAAATGGGATGAAGATGAGATATATATGAT
>NZ_WHJC01000591.1 GCF_009295725.1 Clostridium tarantellae | reverse complement strand
TTTTTGATAAGTTCTATAAAGATATTGTAGAAGAATGCTATATAAGAACTAAGGAAAATGAATATATAGTAAAAGAAATTCATGAGCTTGATAACTTTACAGAGTTTACTTGTTTTTTAAATGTGGAAGATTTAGAGGGAAAGCCTTGGGATAGATATGAAAGTATAGAAAAAAATATAGTGGATGCCTTAAATCTTGCCATAGTTTCTACTGGATGGAGGGTTGGATGTTGTAATGTAACTAAGAAAAGAACTGTTAGAAAAAGTAATTGTAGTTCCTGGGATATTATACAGGATATTAAGAAAACCTACATGGTGGATTTACAATTTGATTGTATAAATAAAAAAATAAATGTATATGAACATCTTGGCAGGGATAAGGGAGTTTATTTTATGGATTCCTTAAATGTAATAAAATTAGAAAGCCAAAGAGATTCCCATAATTTTTATACAAGACTTCTTCCCCTTGGTAAGGATGGATTAACTATTAAGGCTATTAATAATGGGAAAGATTATGTAGAAAATTATCAATACTCTAAGAAAATTAAAACTTTTTATTGGAAAGATGATAGATATACTGTGGTAGAAAATCTTAAAAAAGATGGACAAGCTAAACTTAATGAATTATCTAAACCAAGAAGAGCTTATAAGGTGGATATAAATAATTTAGC
>NZ_WHJC01000590.1 GCF_009295725.1 Clostridium tarantellae | reverse complement strand
TATGGTAAAGATAATAAGTTCTTAGAATTTAAAATTTTAAAAAATACAAGTAAATATTTTTTAAAAGATTTAAATGATGTACTTGATAATGAAATTTTAGGAAATTTAAAATATCGTATTATAGCATATAAAAGTTTTTTGAGAATATTAAATAAAGAGACAGCTAATAAAGTAGATATATTAAGAAAAGAAGGAACTACTATTAATTATACAAATGAATGTGAAAGTTATGAAAAACTTATGTTTTTATGTGAAAAATATTATACTACTTTTTATGATATAGAGAAAGAAATTGAAAAAATAGATTATTATGATATGATAACTTTAAAAATACATAATAAAATTGTAAATGCTATAACTTTATTTCAAATCTTTGTAGGAAAAATAAAAGAAAATAATATCAATTGTGATTTAACAGATTATTTAATAGAAGGAGAACTATTAGGTTTTAGTTCTTTTAATATTTATGAAAATATCAGTATAATAAAAGATTTTTTTATTAATATGAAGGGAATTTGCAATGAAGTAATCAATTCTCATGATACTAATAAATATAAGTTTATTTTAAAAGAATGGGAAATTTGGTTGAAAGGTCTTATTGATAAAATTCATCATCTTATGATAATTTATAAAGAAAATAAAAATATAAAAATTTATGAAATATATAATAT
>NZ_WHJC01000589.1 GCF_009295725.1 Clostridium tarantellae | reverse complement strand
GTTAATACAACAAATAACTTATTAACAGTTATTTCTTCAACCTTTGGCGTATCTATAACTTTACTATAAGTATTTAAAATTATTTCTGTAATTTCCTTATCAAATTCTTCTGAAATAGCACTTACTACGTCTAAAGCCTCTTCTTTATCTTTACTTACATATTTAAATTGTAAAATAGGTGCATTTTCTTTAACTGCTATAACTTTTAAATTTTTTAATACTTCAGTAGCCTCTTTATTTATTCCATGTTTACTTAAAGAAGATGTAATAAAATCCTTTGTTGTTGCTATGCTAATGTAAGTATTTAACATTACATAAGCAGAATTTAAATCTGCTACTGTATAATTATCTTGTATTTTTTCATTTTTACCTACAAATAAAGTTGCAGTAGCTTCATATCTTGGTTTTAATAAAAATATATTTGCAAGTATAGATAAAATAGTAAATAAAGCAGTTATTACTATTACTAATTTATACTTTTTTTTAAGTATATATAAACTGTCATTAAGAGTTAAATCTTTGCTTTCCAATTTACTCACCTCTATTATTATTTAATTTTAAAAAATTACTAAAATTCGACTTATATTTAATAATATTCTAAAAAAACATAAGTTGTTACATTTTATTTCCTTGTTTGATAATTTTTAAAATCAAATAATTGAATGATTTTCTGT
>NZ_WHJC01000588.1 GCF_009295725.1 Clostridium tarantellae | reverse complement strand
AATTTATTCATTATAAAATTACTCCTTTATAACAAGCCTTTAGCTTTTTCATTGCTTTTAAGATTATTCATAGCATTTAAATGACTTTCTAAATCTTTAGAAAAACTTTTTTCAATTGATTTAATTTTATGATCCTCTATAATAACATTATTTAAGTTTGAACCTTTCCAATTTATATTTCCAATTTTAGCTCCACTTAGATCAGCACCTCTTAAATCTGCATAAATTATACTATCAGTTAAATCTGCTCCTCTTAAATTAGCATTTCTTAAATCTACATTTAATAATCTTATTCCTCTTAAATTTTGATTTTCTAAATTTAATCGTACTCCCATACTTCCTTTGGTATCAATCCAATACTTATGAGTTTTTATTTGAGCATTGACTTCTTTTTGTCTTTCTATAGTTATAGAATCATTGTAGCTTACTTCTTTTTCAGCACTTCCTATAAGAAGTAAGTCACTTAATCTACTTTGTTCCTTAAATTTTTCATTTAAAGTTTGTTCATATTCAAAAGGTTTTTCATATTCTATTTTAGATTCTATTAAATTTTTTTTATACTCTTCTAATTTTTCCACTGAATTATTTAAATTCTTTTCAAAACTATTAATAGCATTTTCTATACGAATAATATTTCCTCTGTTATTATCACCAAGTTCTATAGTATGATTTATATTGCCCTGTATAATAA
>NZ_WHJC01000587.1 GCF_009295725.1 Clostridium tarantellae | reverse complement strand
TTAATATATCTGGATGCTTTTCTGAACCAAAAATATTCTTAAATATAAAATCCATTTTAGGATCTAATAAGCTCTGTAACACTCTATTCACTTCCTTATAATTCTACTAAATCTATTGTGACTACTTTCTAAGCTGATTTATTTCATCCACTGTTAACCCAGTTTTTAAAGCAATAGTCTCATCATCTAAAACATCTAATAAATTTTTAGCTATTTCTAAAGATTTTATCTTTTCACCTTCTTTAATTCCTTTTTCTTTCCCTTCCTTAAGACCTTCTTCTTTTCCTTCACGCTTAGCTTTATTTAATGCACTTGTTTCATCTTTTAATGCTTTAGCTCTTAGTTCATATAGTGCTCTTTGTTTTTCATCACAGCTAATTTTAATAAGTTCATTTTTAGCTTCTCGTATTTCTTTTACTGACATTTCTAAAGCTCTTACCTTTTCACTTTCAGGATTTTTTAAGAATTCTGTCCAAGCTACTAACATATCTCTTTCATCACTATTATCCTTAAGTTTAGGAATTTCTATAAAATGAATTTCTAAAACATCTGTTAGTTCTTCATTTACCTCTATTTCTTTTAATCTATAGGCATTATGAAATCTATCATTATTTAAGTATTTAAAATTTAATATATTTATACAAACAGTTCTTTTAAGGTCTGAATAATCATCTCCTTCATTAAGCTGTCCTTCGTAT
>NZ_WHJC01000586.1 GCF_009295725.1 Clostridium tarantellae | reverse complement strand
TTTTTAAATCTTAATTTCACAATCGCCTATAAAATATATTTATTATTTAATATAGCATAAATAATGTATTATTTATGAGGTTTGTCCTAAAATGCTTATTTTTTTACTTGAAATGAATTTAACACAAAGAAAAGTCTCATTAAACTATTTAATATATTTTAAAAGGATTATATATAACACTTATTTAAAACAGAGGAAAAAAGAATAATGGAATGATATAATAAAAGTATATTTACTATGAATTAAGGAAAGTAGGGCTTTATATGAAAATAAATTTAAGATATTTAGTGAGTTTTATTATTTTATTTCTAGTAGAAAGTTTTATTGCAATTGCTGTGAAAAATGTATTTATTAGAGCATATATTGGAGATGTTTTAGTAATTATTTTAATGTATACTCTCATAAAAACATTTATATCAAAACCAATAAAGCTTTTACCTATATATTTATTTGTATTTGCTTCTTTTATAGAAGTACTACAATATTTTAACATTGTAGAAGTATTACAATTACAAAATAATAAAATAGTTGCTACAATCATTGGTAACACTTTTGATATTAAGGATATTCTTTGTTATTTAATAGGTGCTGTTATTTTATTAATATGGGACAAAATAATAAGTATGAAATTTAAATACTAAAACTTAAAAAAAGAATTTAAATTAAAAAAATTATATAAAATTTATAGAAATCACCTCATATTGTATATTAAAT
>NZ_WHJC01000585.1 GCF_009295725.1 Clostridium tarantellae | reverse complement strand
GATTTATATGTCATATATAAAAAAAATTAAAATATCAGATTCTCTTGGAATATCTTCTACTGGTAATATAGCTCTTGATAAAAATATTATTTATACTTGTAATAAAGATGGTCTTCAAAAAAAAATTCATAAATTTAATGTAAATGGTACTTATATTGATTTTATAAAAACAGATATTCCAATATCTACATTTACTTATGATAATTTAACAAAAAAATTTTACACTCACTATAGTAATAATTATTCAAAAAATACTTTGATACACATTTTAGATAATAAAGGCACTTTAATAGAAACTATTGATTACTCTAGTATTATTCCCTCTGAAATTTTATATAAAGAGAATCAACCTTGGAATATAGAATCTTTAACTTTAGATTCCCAAAAAAATTACTTGCTATTTTCTTTAGAAAACAGTAATAATATTTATACAATATCTCTAAATAAAAATTTTATAAATGTTTTTAATTTTAAAACTAATGATTTATTAATAAATAAATTTGGACATACACTTTCTATAGATTCTGATTCTTCTCTTTGGATTACTTATGTAAATAAAGATAATGATATAAAATTAGCTAATATATCTACCAATGGAATAATACAACAAACATTTGATACAAATTTTAAAATAACAGATGTTAACATTGGTGGGATAATTATTGATCATGAAAATTTCTCTAATAAATGTGTATTATGGTTAAGTTGTACTCATAA
>NZ_WHJC01000584.1 GCF_009295725.1 Clostridium tarantellae | reverse complement strand
ATTACATTCTTTTCCATAATCTAATTTCATATATATATTATTTAATTCTAAAAAACTAATATAATCTTTTTCAGCTTTAAAATCCTTACTTTTAGCATAATAACTTCCTAAAAAATTTTCTATTTTATTGATTTCATATTTTTTAAAATCTATAGATTCTTCATTTATATGATTTAAAAATTTTTCATATGCTAACATAGCTCCTTTAATAGTCCAATGATGATCTGTTTTATAATAAATATATTGGTCTTTATTATTTTTTAATATATCTGTAATATCTACTATATTTTTTTTATTTATTTTTTCATTTATTTCATTTATAAACTTTAGCTCATCAATCATATTTAATCCATAAGGTACTTTTTCTTTTAATATGGAATATGAACTAGGTACAATCATAAAAGCTACTTTACTATTTTGTGTATGAACTTTATTTGTAAAACTTTCAATTGCTTCAATATTTTTATATAATCTTTGAAAGTCAATACTTTGAACTTTTTCAAACATATATCCATCTTTACCATATACAATATTATTATTTTCTTTTTTTCCTAAAATTAATTCTCCTATTGATTTTATATTAATCCATTTATCTCTAAATAAAAATTGATCATTCACATATTTTTCATATTTATTAGAAAAACTTCCATCTTTAAAACTATTCATATTAAAATTAGGTTTAGATGCCAACTTTCTATTTTCTTGCTCTGAATATTTT
>NZ_WHJC01000583.1 GCF_009295725.1 Clostridium tarantellae | reverse complement strand
ATTATGGAAAGAGCTAATGTTATAAAATAAATAAGAAAAAGTCTATATGATATTAAGAAAGATAAGTATTTTTAAAAATTAATAATTAGTGAAAATGTGAATAGAAATTTAATACTTATCATTCTTTTTTCATATTAAAATATTAATTCACTTCAATAATTAATTATAAATATTTTTTACTTTTTAGGTTGTTTAACTAAAAAGCCACCTTTAAATTCAGTGATTTCATAAGAAACAATAAAAGCTGAAGGATCAATTTTATAAATAGTTGAAATAAGTTCCTTTTCTCTACTTCTATGTGAAATAACTTCAATTCTATAACGGCATTCACTATTTATTCCTTCTCCAACATAAGTAGTAACTCCAAATTTTAAATCTCTTAGTTTTTTTATTAAATCTAAATTCTTTTCTTTTACTATTACATGAACACATCTATATCCAAAAGCAAGTTTTTCTTCTATGAACCCTCCAAGATAAATTCCAAGACCATAACCTGAAATATAAGCAACTATATTATATAGATTTTTTAAATCTGAAAATACTATACCAAGAGAAATTATGTAAATAATAGCTTCTAATAATGCAAGTATAGAAGCATGAATTTTTTCTCCTTTTATTACAAAGGTAGTTCTTAAAGTTAAAAGAGGAACATATATAATTTGAAGAATAAATATAGCTATAGCTTTAATAATCATAAAACAATGCCTCCTAACATTAGTA
>NZ_WHJC01000582.1 GCF_009295725.1 Clostridium tarantellae | reverse complement strand
TAGAACAGAACTTGCAAGAAAAATGCAAAGAAAAATGAAAGCACTTGGTATGAAAATAGTTCTTCAAGGTTATGCTGGAATGGTGCCAACAGATATAAAAGATAAAAGACCAAACGTGGAGATAATACCTCAAGGAACATGGTGCTCTTTTGAAAGACCTGCTATGTTAAGAACAGATAGTGCAGATTATAAGGAATTTGCAAGAATATTTTATAAATGCCAAGAGGAGGTATATGGAAAGTACTTCTCTAATTATTATGCCACAGATCCATTCCATGAAGGTGGTACTGATGCAGGAATGTCAAGAGCAACTATTTATAAAGAAACTCTGGCTTCAATGTTAGAATATGACAGTGAAGCTGTTTGGGTAATTCAATCATGGAGAGAAAATCCAGCACAAGAAGGATTAAATGGTATTGTACCAGAAAGAAGAAATAATATTTTAGTTTTAGATTTATATGCAGAATTAGATCCAAGATGGATTGGAAGATCTAATATTTGGGGATATCAGTGGGATGAACCAGAATTTGATGGAACACCTTGGGTTTGGAACATGTTAAATAATTTTGGAGGAAGAATGGGTATTCATGGACAACTTGGAGTTTTAGCAACAGAAATACCAAATGCGTATAAAACAACATCTACAGGAAAAACATCACACATGAAAGGAATTGGTATCACTCCAGAAGCACTTGAATCAAATCCAGTGTTATTTGATTTACT
>NZ_WHJC01000581.1 GCF_009295725.1 Clostridium tarantellae | reverse complement strand
ATTTTTAATTCTATATGCTAGATCATTAATTTTTTCCTCAATAATTTTAGCTATTTTTATAAACTCTTCATCTGATTTTCCAGTAGGATCTTCTAATCCCCAATCTTCAATGTGATTACCTAAAATATTTGGACAAATAACATTACATCCCATTTTTATAACAATATCTGCCTTTGGAACATGGGATATTAACTTAGATTTATGAGTTTTATTCATATCAATTCCATATAAATTCTTTATAATTCTCACAGCATCTTCATTTATTTTATCTTTAATTTCTGTTCCTGCTGAATAACTATGAAAGATATGTGCAGCAAATTTTTTCCCTAATGCTTCTGCCATTTGTGATCTACAAGAGTTATGAACACAAACAAATACAACTTTTTTTTCATCAAATATTACTCTCCTAAAAATATATTTATAGAATATCTTTCACTAATTCTAATACTTCATCTACTTTTAATACTTTTCCATAGCTAATAACTTTATTGTCTACTACTAATGCAGGTGTTGACATAACTCCATAATTAGCTATTTTTGCAAAATCAGTTACATGTCCAACTTCAATATTTTTATCAAGTATTTTTAAAGCTTCTACAACATTTTTTTCAAGTAAATTACATTTAGAGCAACCTGAGCCCAATATCTTTACTCTTGCATTTTCAGAATTCTTAATATTATTTTTTTTATTGCAATTATTTTTTAAAAAATTAAATATTTTCATCATTAAAACTCCTTTAAAT
>NZ_WHJC01000580.1 GCF_009295725.1 Clostridium tarantellae | reverse complement strand
ATTCTGTACAGACAGTTTCATATTTTTTTATAATTTGAGGTTCAAATTCTGAATTTCTATCACGGGGCACATATAAGTCTACATCTCCAAAAGAACTTCTTAAATTCTTGGTACTATATCTATTTCTATAATTTTTCTTTATACTCTGTTCATTTTTTGTGCGTTCATACTTATTTCTTCCTAAATACTTTTCCATTAGTTCTTGTTGGCTACTAGGGATAGCCTACTGCAAAACTATTTATGGAACAAAAGCTGCTTCGTAGACCGCCTTCGGCACTTTAATTAAAGTTATACACATATTTTTAAAATTATAATTTCCTAAAGAATAAAAAAAGAAAAGACATTAGTAACCTTGTCTACAACTGGTTCATTTGCAATATTAGTAGCAAGATTAGTTTGTTCTGCTTTAACTACTACTTCTTTAGGAGTACTCTTTTTCTTTACATTTGCAAGTTCTGATTTCATTGTATTAAGATCTTCTTGTCAAAACTTTTCCCTTTTTCTTAAAGCTTCAATAATTGGAGCTTCAACGCCGATTTTTTCAGCTGTATTTACAGCTTCTAATCTTCTAAACTCTTTAATATTATTACTTGTTAAAAAACAGAGAATTTGCTTATAATAAAAGCTATTCTAATGGTTATGAATTTGGTATAATAAAAATATTAAATAGATATGAGTATAGAGCAGTTTCAACTTTATATATATGTTTTAAAACTAAAAACAATGTTAATTCCGATTTTTTAGTAC
>NZ_WHJC01000579.1 GCF_009295725.1 Clostridium tarantellae | reverse complement strand
TTTGTTAATATTATTCTAGGTAAATTAAATAAAAAACTTCCCACTAACTTAAATAGAATTCCCTTAACTATTTTTACATTAAAGTTTAAAAAATTTAAAAATTACATAATTCAAAAAAGAAAATTTAAAATAGTTAATTGTCCAAAATGCAATCAAAAATTAAGACTTCCTAGAAAAAAAGGATCAATCACTGTAATTTGTAAAAAATGTTCTTATGAATTTCCTTTAAGAACTTAAAATTAAAGGGTTCAAGTATTTTTAATACTTGAACCCTTTTAATATAATCATTAATTACACAAATAATTTTTTTTTACTAAATTTATAACTTCTTTTGCCTGTTTTCCTTGATTCTTAGGTACTTTAAAGGAAATTGGTGCACTATAATATGCTCCTGTAGATCCTAAAACAGTATTTCCATCAACTCCAATTTTTATATCTACATCCAAATCAAAGCTTCCAGCAGTTTCAAAAGAAACACTTTTTATATTTTTTTTAGGGAAAAATTTAACTTCTACTTTCTTTCCTGTTAATCCTTGAACGTCTACCAAATATATTCCTAAATTAGTTAAAATAACCGAATCTCTTAAAAATTGGTAAGATGCTATAACCCTTTCATCTTCTAAAAAAAAATCTTTAACAGGATCTAAATTAGCTCCTATAGATGCCTTACCCGTTATTTTGTCATAAAACCCCATATAATATCCTCCTAGATTCATTACATTTAGATATAATTATTTTTATATTTAAAC
>NZ_WHJC01000578.1 GCF_009295725.1 Clostridium tarantellae | reverse complement strand
TATCTTTATTAAGATAGCACAAATTATACTTAATTTATTAAATATATCTTGAAATAGCAATTTTTTAGCCTAAAATATAAGTTTAAGAATATCATTTAAATACTCCTTATAATTTCTTTTTATTTTTAATATTTATTATTTGCATTTAAGATAACTTAAATAGGGAACTAAATTGAAAGAAAATTAAGTAATGTAAGATAACCTGGAAACATATTCAATATAATCCCTATAGAACTTAATCCTTGTTCGTTATATTTCTTAAGTGAAATAATAGCACATGATATGCTTATTAAACTAAGAATAAATAAAACAATCATATTATCCATTAAGTCAACAAAATGTATAGGATATATATTATATTTATTAGGTGTGTCAATAAAAGTAATTAAATTTAATAAAATTCCAATAAAAATACTAATAATACTAAAAATATATTTTTTCATATGTAATGCTCCTTTTTTTCTTTGGTAAATATAAATTATTATCTTTAATTAAAATAACATAAATTATATTCATTAAAGTTACATTGAAGTAAAATACACCTTCAATAAAAAATATGTATTTTAAAATTTAATTTATATATGTTTTTTATATAGATTTAAAGAGATTTTTAACAAGCAATTGAAAATAACATTAAGCATTAATGTATGCTCAGCATTAAACTTTTTTATTACTTCATCAAATGTTTTTTTATTCATTTTATTTATATTGAAATTATTGGATATATCTTTTTTATCATTACTACAACCCATAAT
>NZ_WHJC01000577.1 GCF_009295725.1 Clostridium tarantellae | reverse complement strand
ATATGGTATAATCTACTAAAACAAGCAATGGGAGGTATTAACTTATGGGGCAAATGAAAAAAGCTTATATGAGTAATTTAAGAGGCGGAACATCATCTAAAAATAAAATAAAATATAATGGTAAAACATATGAAGATTCAGAAGATGAGTATATAGAAAAAACATATACATTAATTGATTGTCCTTTATGTGGTCAGAAAATATTAGAATTCTATGAGCATGATTCAACGCCAGGATTTAGAGACAGAACTACTGCAATCGCAGATAAAATGTGTGATTGTGATTTAAAATCTTATTATAAAGAACATGATACTGGCATTTATGTTTGGTGCTAAAAAAAAGAGGGGTAATACCCTCTTTTTTATTCTGGATCATTGTCTTTCATATCATCCAATATATTATTTTTTATAATTTCAAAATCTTTATCACTTAATAATTCTATTCCTGGAATACTTTCTAAATATTCTTTTAATTCACCTATCGTCATTTGTATACACTCCAATCTATTTATCAATATGTTGAAGGGTTTCGGCATTCAATACACTCTCTTTAGTTTCTCTCATTATACAATAGCGAAGATACTCACTTGTATTTTTAAACCCTCTATTTTTTGCAATGTCTTGTACTTCTTTTCTTTCTTTTTCAGTTACTCTAATTCTTAAATATTTGTCTTTATTTGTATTCATTAAATCCATAATTTTATTACCTCCAAAATAATTCATATAATATTATATTAGCATTACTCTATATTATTTT
>NZ_WHJC01000576.1 GCF_009295725.1 Clostridium tarantellae | reverse complement strand
GAAAAGGCAGAAAAGATTTCTGATAAAATGAAGCCAGTATCTTTAGGCATAGTAGGAGTTGGTACTGTAGCAGGTAAAATGGCTATTGATTTTGAAGATAGCATGGCTAAGGTTTCTACCATAGCAGATACTACACAAGTTCCTTTAAAGGATTTAAAAGTAGGCATAATGGACTTAAGTAATCAAACAGGCATTAGTTCTACAGAAATAGCCAACAATGTTTATGATGCTATTTCAGCAGGACAAAAAACAGGGGATGCAGTTAATTTTGTAAGTAATTCTACTAAATTAGCTAAAGCAGGATTTGCAGAAGCAGGACAATCATTAGATTTGTTAACTACCATAATGAACTCCTATGGACTAGAAGCAAGTGAAGTTAATAATGTTTCTGATATGCTAATAAATACTCAAAATGTTGGTAAAGTAACCGTTGGAGAATTATCAGAAGTTATGGGTAAGGTAGTACCTACTGCAAAAGCTTATGGAGTTAATTTGGCTCAACTTTCTAGTGGATATGCAGAGTTAACAAGTAAAGGTATAAAAGCAGCAGAATCTACAACTTATATGAATAGTATGTTTAATGAGCTTGGTAAAAATGGAACTGTAGCACAAAAAGCATTAAAGGAAGCTACAGGAAAAACCTTACCTGAATTAATGAAAAGTGGAAAATCCCTTGGGGATGTATTAAATAGTATGAATGACTATGCTAAGAAAAATAATAAATCCTTAGCAGATATGTTTGGAAGTGCAGAAGCAGG
>NZ_WHJC01000575.1 GCF_009295725.1 Clostridium tarantellae | reverse complement strand
GTATAAATTTCAACATAATATAATTCTATCATATTATGTTAAAGCTATTTAATCTCTTTTAATACATTAACATTACTGAAAAATAAAAGAATCTTCATTTCTGAAAGCTCTTATGATTACTTTAATTTTAATCTTTATTTTATTATTAAATCAGTATAATTAACTAATAAACAAATTGGAATTTTTAAAACTATTTCACTTTGAATAATTTCCAAATCCAATAAAGTAAATTACCAAATATAACTATAAAAAATATAGGTAAAAACAATACAGATAATTCAAATGCTAATGCTGTCTGCACTGTAAAATACATAAATACACACACTAATATAAATTTTATTGTACTTATAAGATGCAATATGATAGCATAAACTCGTTCTTTATTTTCTTCTGTAACTTTAACTCCAGTATTCCATACTTGTGGAAATTTTTCAATAATTGCAAAAAAAATATACATAATCCATGCACTAATAGGTAAAATAATTATTTCTAATTTTGAACCCCATCTATCAATGTTTCCTGCAAAATCATGATGCATAGGTACTTTATCTGGAATTTTAGACCAAATGACTATAAGAAATAAACTTATGCTAATTAAAATTATCAGACATAATACATTCAATATAATATCAAATTTTTCTCTTTTAATTTTCATTAGACTTGCCTCCCTATTAAATTTCTAAAATACCGGCACAAGAAGATATTTGTATATATTTTGCATTTATATTTTTTTCATGTAATGATGAAAGTACTTTATCT
>NZ_WHJC01000574.1 GCF_009295725.1 Clostridium tarantellae | reverse complement strand
GTATAATTATAATATAGTTATTATGGGTAAATATATTTTTAAAGTTTAAAAATATGGTATAGAATTTAGTATAGCATTTTCAAATTTACATAAAAAATTATAAATAATATATAAGAGATAATGAGGAGTGGTTGTTTGTGGAACGGGATAATGCTAATTTTATCATTTGTACAAACCATTTAAGAGGATTTTTTGTTAAAAAAGAAAATGGAAAAGAAAGATTATTAAGAAGAGAAGATATTGCTGGATTAGAAATAAAAGACTTAGATTATAAGAAAAAACCATTTGCTATTGGTTATGTAATTAAGGGTGGAAATGCAGATAAAATTTTAAAATATAGTTGTAAAGTTATAAAAATAGAAGATGGACCAGATATGATTAGATATATAAAAAAAATGTATTCAGAAAATTTTAAAGTTAGTTATAGTTTAGATAAAATAGTGGAATATATACATTGTCATGTAGTTAAATTTATAAATAAAAGTGATGGAACTAAAGCTTTACAATATATTAAATGTAGACCTAAATTTAATAAAAAGATAGATATTTTATTAGATATGTTAAATAACTGCAATGTTAGAGAAGAATCAGAAGCTGTTATTGAAGCAATAGGAATATTAAATGTTATTAAAAATTTAAATAGTGATATTAAAGATAAAGATATTCTTAAAGCAGATGCTATTCAAGTATATAATTTATCTAATATATTAAAAAGTGTAGGTTAATGTATATTTAAAAATAAAAATTTAATAAAAGTAAATATTTAAGCATTATAA
>NZ_WHJC01000573.1 GCF_009295725.1 Clostridium tarantellae | reverse complement strand
GTATGGTAGTTGCTTTAAGTGGCTGTGGTAATAGCTCTGCAAGTGTTAATGCTGATGATACTAATAAAGCTAATACTGAATCAACAAATAATAAAAGTGATATTAATGATGCAACTAAAAATAAAGAAACTGACAATAAAGAACAGCAATCAAAAAATAATGTTAATAATGAAAATACAAAAGAACAATTAAAAAATAACAATAATGACACTAATAATAAATCTGAAAATACTACCTATAAAAAAAGTGATGAAAATCAATCTAAATCTAATGTTAATAATAATAATAATAGAAAAAAAGAAAATAGTTCTAATACCATTCATCAAAGTGAAAATAAGGAAAATGAAAGTAATAATAAAGAGAATACTACAAAATCTAAGTCAAATAATATTAAAAATAGTAGTTTATCCTTAAGTGAATTGGCACAAAAAGTGGCTGAATATGAAATTAAATCAAAAGATGTTGGTGCTATAATCCCTGTAAATGTTTCAAGAGAAGGAAATAATTTGTCATTTGAAAAAGATCCTTCAAGTAATATTTTTCTTAATACCAATGAAAAGTTTAGTAAAAATGTTAAAGATGGAATGCTAATAGTAATTAGTGCTGATGAAGAAAAAGATGGGGAAAAAACATATCATTCTTTTAAACTTTTAAATATTACATCTATAGAAGACGGAGGTAGCGGTACTATAGATTTTGGAAGAATTTATAATGATGGATCTGTTAAAATAGGTAATTTTTAGTAGGTATTTAAATAGAAAAAATCTTTATTAAATTTAGTA
>NZ_WHJC01000572.1 GCF_009295725.1 Clostridium tarantellae | reverse complement strand
TTTAGGAATATTTTTATAATTATATTTTTTAAAAATTAATATATATAATAAATAGTGTAATTATAGGTTGAAATTTTTAATTTTAGGGGAGGGGTTTAAGTGATTTTCACTGAACTACAAAAAAAGCATATAAAAAATCTTCTTGATTTAGTATGGAAAGTTTTTAAAGAATTTAATGGAAAAGATTGTTCAGAAGAAGGGATTGAAGAATTTAAAAATTTTATAGAATATGAGTGTGTTCTTGAAAGGTTTTATAAAGGAGAATTAAAGTTTTATGGAGCTATAGATAATGATAATTTAATTGGAGTAATTGCAACAAAAAATATTAATCATATATGTTTGTTATTTATAGATAAAAATTATCATAAAAAAGGAATAGGGAAAAAATTATTTAAAATGGTTGAAGATGTATGTAAAACTAAAAATATTATTAAAATTACTGTTAACTCATCACCTTATTCAGTATCTTTTTATAAAAAAATAGGATTTACCGTAAAAAATAAAGAGAAAACTATAAATGGAATTAGGTTTATCCCTATGGAATATTTAATAAATAATATTTCATTAAAATTATTTACTTATCTAAAGGCAAAAGAAAAAAATTGCAATATAATGCTTAAGGATAATTATGAAAATAATGAAAAAAATTTAAAGGAAATAAAAAATATTATTAACATAGTGCAAAAGGTAAAAAAATATTTAAATCTTTATATTTTAAATGAAAAGAAATTAAATGAAAAAAATTTATTAAAATTATTAGATTATTTAATTATAATCTCAAAAGATAATAT
>NZ_WHJC01000571.1 GCF_009295725.1 Clostridium tarantellae | reverse complement strand
GTATCTTTTAATTTTAATCTTCTAATTTTTTTAAAATACAATCTACTTTTTTAGATATTTCTTTTGTTTCCTTGGTAAAATATCTAATTTTTTTTATACCTGTAACTATTCCTACTATTATAGCAATGAAAAGTCCTATATTAATTAAAGTAAAAAGTAATTTTATTAAATTAAACTCCATGATTATATCTCCTCTTTTGTAATATTAAAAGTTAAACTTTTATAAAAATTATACTACAAAACCCAATAATATCATAGTTTCATACATATATTTTATTAGTGCTATCATGTTTAAATTTATTAACATCTTTAGTTTTAATTTTTTATTAAAGAATTTGTTCTGTTATATAAAGTTTCTTTAAACTACTGTCTAAAATAACATATATTTTAGAATTATCTTTTTTTATCTTATAATAATATTTAAAATTATTATTATAATTTGGATAATATTCATTTGGTACTTTCAATATTTCTAATATTTTAGTTACATTAACTTGCATATCATCATTTTTAACTTTCCACTCTAAGCTATTATTAATTTCATCTAAAGTTTCATATTTAAATACAAAGTATCTTTCACCATGCCCATTAAAAGTTGGACCACTATCTGTATAATAAAGCTCTTCATATTCCCTTTGTAAATTAATTTCCCAATTCATATTAATTGTATTATAATATTTACTTTCTTCTTTTATTACTATGCTTAAATCCCTCCAAAAGTAATCTTTCCTTTTTAAAATTAATTTTACTAAAAATATTATTATAAAAATTATTAAAGTTAATATCATTAATGC
>NZ_WHJC01000570.1 GCF_009295725.1 Clostridium tarantellae | reverse complement strand
TTATAATATCTTTATGCAATATGAAATTTTAAAACCAGGATGTGCACTTTAAATTTATAAACATTGTTTATATTATAGAACACTCTTGGTCTTTTAATTATGTTTATAAAACCATAGTTTGTTAAGTACAAACAAATTTTTTATAAAAAGTCAAACAATAATCAAATATTAAAAAGTGAGTGAGTGATATGGCAAAAATTTTAATACTTAGTACCTCTACAGGTTATGGTCATGACCAAGCTGCTAATTCATTTAAAGAAATTTTATTAGCAGAAAATAATCAGGTATTAGTGTATGATTTTTTAAAAAGTAATAAAATACTAAATGGCTCCGTAGTTAATGGCTATGAGTTATGTGCAAATTCATTAAGGCTTTTATATGGTATAGGTTATAAAATTACAAATAACTCTTTTATAAATAAACTAAATGGTATTATTTTTTCAAGCGTATGTAAAAGTTTATTAAAAGTTATTGATAGTTATAAACCTGAATTGATAATAACTACTCATCCACTATGTGTAAGTATATTATCAAAATTAAAAAAGAAAAATTTTATTTCATTACCAATAATTTCAGTAGTAACTGATTTTAAAGCTCATTATACTTATATATCTCAAGAAATTGATGCATATATAACAGCTAGTGAATCCACTAAAAATCATATGATTACTAAAGGAATTAATAAAAATAATATTTTTTCTTTAGGTATTCCTTTAAGAAAAGAATTTTATAATTCAAATAAAATAACAAAAATACATAAAACTAATAACTATTTTAATATTTTACTTATGGGTGGTGGCATGGGTTTAAAT
>NZ_WHJC01000569.1 GCF_009295725.1 Clostridium tarantellae | reverse complement strand
ATATTTAATATTATTTATATTTTAATAAAATTATACAACTATTTTAAAATATAATTTCTCTAAATGCTTTACATTACTACAGTATTAGTGTACTATTTAAATATAACAGTAGTACAGGTGGTGAGATTTTAAGTTGAGTATATGGAATTTTCAATTCAATAACACAGAACCAATATATCTACAAATAATTAATCTAGTAAAAAGAAATATAGCTATAGGATATTTAAGAGCTGGTGATAAACTTCCTTCTGTAAGAGAAATGGCTTCATTACTAGAAGTTAACCCAAATACTCTTCATAGAGCTTATAGTGAATTAGAAAAAGAGGGTATAACTTTTACTAAAAGGGGTATGGGTTCTTTTGTAAGTGAAGAAGTAGGTGATTTTACATCTTTAAAAAATGAAATGGGTGAGGAACTTGCAATAAAATTTCTTAATGATATGAAGGATTTAGGTATAACTAAAGAAGAGACTATAAAAATAATCGAAAATTTGGAGGGATAATAATGAAAAATTTACATAAAAAATTTTTATTTTTAAATCCTTGGATTCAGGGTATGATTTTTTTAGTTTTTTTCTATTTTATATGTGCTATAATGTCATATTTGTCTTTAGTAGTAACTGTAGAACCTTTAACAAAAGAAGGGACTTCTATTTATTTTAATATTTCCACTTTAAGTAAAACTATTTATATGCCTTTTATTTTTATATTCTATATTATGTCACAAATAATTGCTCCTATATGTGGATTTATATTATGTGGTGCTTATTATTGGACTTTTTTTAAAGATATAAAAATAATTAGTATTCTTCCTTTG
>NZ_WHJC01000568.1 GCF_009295725.1 Clostridium tarantellae | reverse complement strand
TAAAAGAGTATAACGTGCTATATTCTTTTTACAAGAATATCCTTTTTTGCCCATCTTTGTGGGTCAAAAAAACACACGCTGTGTGTCAGAAAAACCCACTTTGTGGGTTAAAAGTATCACTTAGAATTACTAAGTAATACTAAGTGATTTTTAAGTAATTCTAAGAAATTTAAAAGTATTACTTTATATTTTTTATAAAAAAAAGGAGAGAAAAAATTATGAGTATGGAGTTAGCCTGGAATACACAAAAAAATAAAATAACTGATGTAAAAGGAAAAGAAAAAGAACAAGAAAGACAAGGATTTATAAGAAATCCAGAAATTGATTTAGAAAAAACTCATTTAAATTATGATTTAGTTATTAGTAATTTAAATTTATATCAAAGAGTTAAAAAAAGAATTGATAAAGTAAAAGATGTTTCCCGTATACAGAAAAATTCAGTTGTAAATTATTCAAATATCATAACAATTAATCAAGATCAGTTTGAAGAATGGGGTATAGATAAATCAAAAGAATATTTTAATGAAGTTTATAAATACTTTTGTGATGAATTTGGAAAAGAAAATGTTGTATCAGCAAAAGTTCATCTTGATGAAACAACTCCACATATGCACTTGCACTTTGTACCAATAAACAAAGAGAATGGAAAGTTACAAGCTAGAATTGTAATGGATAGAAAGAGAATTAATAAAATTCATACAGAACTCCCTAAATATCTTCAAGAAAATAATTTTGATGTCGTTAGAGGAAAAGGAAAAACAGCTGAAAAAAATATAAAAGATATTCATGAATTTAAAATTAAAAACCTTGAAAAAGTAGAAAAA
>NZ_WHJC01000567.1 GCF_009295725.1 Clostridium tarantellae | reverse complement strand
TTATAATGTCTTCTATGATTTTTGATTCTATAATTGAATTAGAAAATTCTCTTGATACCTGCATTTCATTTTCTTTTATACTTACTTTAATCATTCCTTTAAATCCTAGATATATTGAATTTATAAATCTTGAAACTGTTGTTTTATTCTTTTTAGAATAAGTAAAGTCAAGAAGTAAGAAATAAAATATTATAGTTATTACAGTATAAAATAGAATTTTTGGTATAAATATAGACAGAATATCATGAAAATTTTCAGTGAAAAATGAAAAATAATTACCTGTAGCATCTGGAAAAATAAATACATTTAATAATAAAAGAAAAATAACAACAATTACAGTTAAAGCAACTAGGGTTGCTTGTAAAAATGTTTTTAATTTATTAGGTCTCTCTAACATAGCATTTTTTAAATCAGTATTATTTTGTAGAATAAATTTTTTTAAGTTTTTAATATTAGAATTATCAATAAAATATTCAAACTTCATCTAATTCTCCCCCTATAGATAAACATTTATTAACATAATATAGTATATTTTAGGTGTTTTCAATATAATTTGTAAAATAATTAAAAATTTTTATCATTTAACTGTTTTAATATTTTAATACTTTTTAGAAGATGCTCCTATTATAATTAAGAACTTAGAAAAAAATATAGCTGTAATTTTACATGGAATAGATGGCACTATAACTATAGATGGAAATAATAAATTTTCTCATGTAGATTTTTGATAGTTTTTAAAATTATGATATAATACAAAACATTAAGACCAATGTGATTCTATTTAGTAGAAACAGCTTTTAAGGAGGTTTTAGTATGGGAGGTATTCCAGAAAGTTTAATAA
>NZ_WHJC01000566.1 GCF_009295725.1 Clostridium tarantellae | reverse complement strand
CATATAAATTCAAATAATTTTTAAATTAATAGATAATAATAAACTGTATGATTATTTTAAAATATAAATCATACAGTTTATTATTATCTTAATTAATTTTAAATAAGATTTTATCAAGGTTTAATATAGGAATAACCACAATTTTGTTTTTTAGCTATTTCCACCATACCTGCTGGTACTACTATAACAAATTCATAAAGAGAATTTTTGTTTATATTAAATTTATTTATTGAATTATTACAAGCTATAAATTTAATACCTTTTTTAGATAGTTCAAAAATAGAATTAGAATATTCATCTTGTTTTTGCAAAGTTTTTACAGCTTCGCCATTAGCAACTACTTCTAATATAAACTTTTCATCAGAAGCTAACATGTGTTTAGCATTATCTAAAAGCATATTCCATTTACTTTGTTCATTAATATGTAATAGAACTTTCATATATATCACTCCTAATAATTTTGTTATTTTAATTATACTACTTTTAAAGAAATAACAAATATATATTAGTATATAAAATTAAGAAATTCTATATATTTAATGTGAATTTTATAGTTCATAAACAGATAAATTTAAAACATTAATAATTTTAATTTTAAAAAATTATATATAAATTAAAAAACTTTATGAAATAGTTGCAAAAATAAAAAAATTAATATATAATATTTTTATAAGTTAATTTAAATATGCGGAAGTGACTCAATGGTAGAGTGTCACCTTGCCAAGGTGAAAGTTGCGGGTTCGAGTCCCGTCTTCCGCTCCACTTAAAGATAGTATTTAATATACTATCTTTTTTAATGTAAAATAAAACTAATTATTAATGTAAATGTAATATATTTTTAATAAGCAATTGAATTCTTATAAT
>NZ_WHJC01000565.1 GCF_009295725.1 Clostridium tarantellae | reverse complement strand
ATATAGGAGATAATATTGGTGGGGTGTTTGTATTAATCACCTTCAAAGGTGCATTAATACTAGCTTTGCAGGCAGTTTTACTAGTGCTATTTTGTATAAATGGTGCTAAATCTTCTTCTTTTAGATAATTTTTATTTTTTATTAAATGAAAATTATCATCTCTAGTACCAAAAAATAGCTTATTATAATTACTACTGGAACGATCATCTTTAAATATTTCACTAAAAGCTTTATATAAAGAATCTCTCTTCTCTCTATCAAATATAGGTTCATCTAATATTACTATTATTCTGAACCTATTCCATTCCTTAGTGTTAGAAAAAGTGTTATATATACCATAGTTAAATTGTCCTATACCATTTAAAAGTTCTATAGCTCCTGTAGGGGTTAGATATCCTTCTTCTAATGTCTTTACTCTAGTTTTGTTAATTTCCTTATTTAAAGCATCATCATATTCCTTATAAAGGTATGTGTTATCAATATCTATAATAAAGCAATATGTTCCTCTATAATTTGAGCTATTCCTATCACATAAGTCTGCCTTAAATGTATGTCCATTAATAGCATAATTTAAGAAACACTGAAGATCTCCTTCTACTTCTATAAAGTCACCCCAAATTTTATTAATTATGGCTACATCCTTTTTAGAAGGTTTTTTATCTAATGTAATATTTTTAGTTACTAAGAATTTAAATTTCTTTTTCATATATCCTCCCTTATCTTTCCTAAAGCAGGACATTCAATACCTTCTAGTTCTCTTTTGATAAGATTTTCCAGAAAAGCTTGTATTGTAACATTACGTTCTTCTATTAATTTTAGAATATCTTCTTTTTCATCTACTGTTAAGCTAACTCTTAGTGTAGCTT
>NZ_WHJC01000564.1 GCF_009295725.1 Clostridium tarantellae | reverse complement strand
AGTCAGTTTATCTGTACTTTTTAAAAGAAAATATTTATCAAATATAAAAAATGCATAAAATAAAAAATTTAATCCAAAACTTTCTTATTTTAAATAAAATTGATATAATTTAAAAGTGATATATTTTTTATATTAAAATTAAACATAATTTTAAATAGTATTTTAAATCACAAATTTATTAAAAATATAAAAAGTGAGGTGAAGTGTTAGTGATTAAATTCACTAACTAATATTTATGTTAAAAGAAACATTAAAAAAAGATGAAATAGCAGCAATGAAAGCAAGGGATAAAGCTAAAGTAGGCGTTTTAAGATTAGTAAATGCAGATATTAAAGCTTTTGAAGTAAATGAAAGAGAAACAATTTCAGATGAAGGAATAATTAAAATAATAGAGAAAAATATTAAGCAAATAAAAGAAGCCCTTCAATATGCAGAACAATTAAATGATGAAGAAAAAATATCAGAAGGAAAATTTGCATTAGAAGTTTTAACACCATATCTTCCAAAGCAATTAAGTGATGAAGAAGTTATAGAAATGTTAAAGGTTATAATATCATCAAATAATTATGGATCATCAGATATGGGAAAAATAATGAAAGAGATTATGCCTAAAATAGCAGGAAAATATGAAAGATCAAAAGTAAATCCACTAGTTAAACAATTATTATCTTAATAACTAAGAATTAATTATAATACTAAACATCTTTATAATTTATTAAATTTTTAATTAATTATAAAGATGTTTTTTTGTAAATTTTATTTTTTAGGAAATAATATTAATAATTATAAATATAATATAAAAAAGGAAAAAGGAAGTGTTTTAAAGAATGAAAGTAAAAAGAAAAATTGATGAAAAAAACTTTTATGTTTATAGTATACAATAC
>NZ_WHJC01000563.1 GCF_009295725.1 Clostridium tarantellae | reverse complement strand
TGTCTATATTTCTATTTTTCAAATTTAAATATAATTATATTCATTTATAATATTTAACATATTTAAAAGTAATTTTGATGAATTATTAGTAGCTATATTTTCAAACTTTTCATAAGTTTTATTAGCATTTTCATCAGCCTTATCAGATATACTTTTTATAGCAATAAAAGGTACATTATTTATATCACAGACATGTGCAATTGCTGCTCCTTCCATATCTACACATTTTGAATCATGATCTGCTAATATTATCTCTTTAAATTCATTATCAGATATAAAAGCTTCACCTGTAACACATTTTCCAATATGATAATCATATATTTTAAAATTTTTATCATCACAACCTTCAACTGCTATTTCTAAAAGTTTTCTATCAGATATAAAGCTTTCTTTATAAGGAAAAGAATTTTGCATCCTAGCTTTTCTTACATCATGATATGTAACTTCGTCAACAATAATAATATCACATATATTTATATTATCTTTTAAAGCACCAGCAACTCCCGTATTAATTAATTGACAAATATTAAATTTATCAATTAATATTTGAGTACAACTAGCTACATTAACCTTTCCAATTCCAGCTTCAACTAAAACTATATCTAAATTTTTATATTTTGCTATATAAAATTTTAATCCTATATGCTTTTCTTCTGAAATTATATTTAAAAAATTTTTTATCTTGTTTATTTCACTATTTATAGTTCCTATTATTCCAATAATTTTTTCTTCTCTAAAACTTTTTCTTTTTTTAGTAATCCCAAACATGTTATCTCCCCCCAAATACCATTTATATTATTATATTGTAGAAAATACAATATAATAATATAAAAAGAAGAACAAAATCTACTTCGCAGACCGCCTTCGGCACTTTAATTAAAGTTATCCAC
>NZ_WHJC01000562.1 GCF_009295725.1 Clostridium tarantellae | reverse complement strand
AAGAGACAGGAATTTATATGAACAACATCTTTAGAAATTATAATAACTTCATTATTAAATTTATTGGACATTAAAATTAAAGTATCTTTTTTTTAACTTTTTCTATGTTATTTTTAGGAATCTCTAAAGAGCATAAAAATGAGATAAAAGTCAATATGATAAGGAAATTAGTAAAAATTTTAATATACTTTGTAAAGAAGATAAGAAACTAGCAAAAGTATAGATAGTAAGTGTTTTTATTTTAAATCTTCTACTTTTATAATTTCTCTAGGCAATAAAAGAGTATCTGTCCTACTTTTATTAAATACTAAGATTATATTATCCATTTCCTTTATGCTTGTTATATTGCTTTTAGGAATTTCTATAGAATAACCATAAGATTTTAAAGTTAAAGAATTTTCTTCAACTATTAATTCACATTCATCATTATCCTTATACTTTGCTCTAGCTAAATAAGGAAGAAATTTAAGCTCTTTTAAGCTTGATTTCATAAGCTTTTTATAAGATGGTATAGATTGTAAAAGTAAAATTACTATTATAAAGATTATTGAAATAATATAGTTTAAAGCAACTGATCCATTATGAAAACTTTTACTTAAATTTATAGAAGCAAAAACAATAAATAGTAACATAATAAAAATTAAAATATTAAAAAAAACTTCTATTATTAAATTTAAAAGCTTTATAGTTTTTAAATTATATTTAGCTAAACTATCATAATGACTATCATTAAGTTTGAATTTATAAGTCATACCATTAAACCTCTCTAACTTTTTTATTTAAATATTTTTCAATATTTAAAATAAATTCATTTTTATTTATTGTTACTTCTTCAAAGGGAATAAATAATAAAACATAGTTATTTTTATCTAAAAAATAAAGAGTATTTTCATAGTTTATAATGTCTTCTATGA
>NZ_WHJC01000561.1 GCF_009295725.1 Clostridium tarantellae | reverse complement strand
ATCTAATATATTGAGATAAATCCATAATATTTTATAACTCACTTTTATTATTTAATTTATAAAAAAGTTTATTTTTTATGATATTAAACGATACTTTAATAATATTTTTATATTGAAAAAATACTATTAATAAGCATATTATAATTAGTATTAATATATTAAAATTAAATTTATTAAAACTTGAATATATAGCTAATATATAAATAAAAAAAATACTTATACTAAATTCTTTAATTGCAAAAGAAATTTTATAATATTTATTAGCAATATAAGTTCTTAATATAAAAAATATAATATATGCTATACTTGTTGAAATTGCAGCTCCCTTTGCACCTAACTTAGGAACAAGTAAAATATTCCCTAAAATATTAAAGCCAGCTGCTATTATAGATATATATATGTGATTTCTACTTTTATTCTTAAAATTTATTCCTAAAACCGTTGTTTCTGATATTGTATACATTATTGGCATAAAAAGTAAACAAGGGAATATGAATACAGCTTGTCTATAACTATTTCCTAATAATATTATTATAATATCTTTACAAGCTAGTATTATTATTGAAATAACTAACATTATTAAAGAAACTAATTTATTTACTTTAACAAAGAAATTTTTATCATTAGGATTAATAGAATATCTTTCGAAAGCTATAGGAATCCAAACTGTCGTAAACGTAGATTGAAATGCACTTAATAATACAATAATACTCATAGCTCCACTATAAATACCAACTTCTTCATAACCACAAAATTTATTAATAGTAATTTTATCTATAGATTGAAAAATCCACGTAATTATCATTGCTAAAACTAAAGGAGTTCCATATTCAATTATTTGTTTTTTATTAGTTTTAAGTTTATAATTTCTTTTTTTTTGGAACCAAACATCTTTGTCTACTATTATTGCAATAATAG
>NZ_WHJC01000560.1 GCF_009295725.1 Clostridium tarantellae | reverse complement strand
AAACTAATTAGTATAAAATTCCACAAAATATATTTTTATGAAAATTTAACATTTTTATAGAAATATAGCCGAATTATTTTTCTATTTTTTATATTTTGATTCGCAAATAAAATTCTATTAAATTTAATTTTTATTATTTTTATAAAAAAAATTAAAGTGTATACTAATTTATTTTTAAAATTAAATAAATTAGTATACACTTTCAATATTTACAGTTATTTCTCAGAATTTTCTTCATAATAATAATTATATTTATTTATATTTTCATTAATTTCATTTAATACAACTCCAATTAAATTAGCATTAACTTTTTTTAATTCATTTATTGCAGAATCTACTTCATCTTTTTTTGTTGATTCTGCTTTAATTACAAATATAGTTCCATCTACAATAGTAGCTGATATTTGTGGATCTGCTACTGCATTTACTGGGGGACTATCTAATATTATATAATCATAAACCATTTTTAAATCTTCAATTAAATTAGTCATAACTCTTGATCCTAACATTTCTGAGGGATTAGGAGGTACTTTTCCTGCTGTTACTATATGTAATCCACTATGATGTTTATTCAATATATCATCTACTGACTTTTCTCCTAATAAAACTTCAGATAATCCATATAAATTAGAAATTTTAAATTTTTTATGTAATGTAGGCTTTCTTAAATCACAATCTAATAACAAAGTCTTTTTTCCATCTTTAGCCATAGAAATAGCTAAATTTCCTGCTATTGTAGACTTACCTTCTCCAACTATTGAACTTGTTACTATTATTGACTTTATATTTGTATCAAAAGATGAATATTTTATATTTGTTCTTAAAGTTCTGTATGCTTCCGCTACAATTGATTTTGGATTTTCTTCTACTATAAACATATAAACTATCTCCTGTATATTAATTTTTTTCTTATGTTTTCTTTTATAT
>NZ_WHJC01000559.1 GCF_009295725.1 Clostridium tarantellae | reverse complement strand
CATATTGAGTATCACTAGAATTTTTAGCATTTTGTATTCCACAACTAGCTTCTATTCTAAATCTTCCCTGTCTTTGATCTTCCTTAGTAAAAGCATGAGAAACTGCCACATAAAAAGGAAAAAAGTTACCTGTGGTATTATAGTAATATCCCTTTAAAGAAGGTATTATTTTAAAATCTTTTCCTTTAAATTCTGGTGGTAGATTAATCCAAACAGATACATCCCTTCCAGGTGGTACAGTAACAGCATCCACATAGGCTAAAGCATGATATTTATATTTAGCTCCATGAAGTGCTAATTCTAAGCCATCATGTCCCATAGTAGCATAGGAGCCATCATTAAAATCACATCTTATACCATTACCATCTATGGTGGTTATACCATCATAAATTTCATTAGAACTAGGACACCATTTTCCATTTCCTTCCCCTTCACATAACATTACATAGGGAATATAAAAGGAATTATCTGATATATCTTCACTAAATATCATAAATAAAGGTTTTTCTCCTACATTTTGAGGAATAAATATTTCATCAATTAAATTATAGCCTTTACCCTTTAATGTAGTAGTTTTATTAAAAATTATCTTTTGGCTATCCCCTCTAGCAATTCTAACTGTAATAGTACAGTTTTTATTCTGTGAACAATAAATTGGAAAGGTTAATCTATATTTACTGGAGGTGTTAAATTTATACTGTTGAAAGGAATTATTAAAAATTCCACACCAACTATTTTTTCTTTTATAGGTGGTAAACCAAAAACCACTATTAAAATATTCTCCCTGCCAGTTTTCTCCTCCAGTAGCTAAAGTAATAGTAGATTTATTAGCTGTAGAATCATAGGTAGTATCCCAATAATTTAAAGTTTTTGTAGGTCTACTATTAGAAACTATATTAATTACATTAAAATCTTTAAACTTTGCTTC
>NZ_WHJC01000558.1 GCF_009295725.1 Clostridium tarantellae | reverse complement strand
CATATTGAGTATCACTAGAAGTTTTAGCATTTTGTATTCCACAACTAGCTTCTATTCTAAATCTTCCCTGTCTTTGATCTTCCTTAGTAAAAGCATGAGAAACTGCCACATAAAAAGGAAAAAAGTTCCCTGTGGTATTATAATAATATCCCTTTAAAGAAGGTATTATTTTAAAATCTTTTCCTTTAAATTCTGGTGGTAGGTTAATCCAAACAGATACATCCCTTCCTGGTGGTACAGTAACAGCATCCACATAGGCTAAAGCATGATATTTATATTTAGCTCCATGAAGTGCTAATTCTAAACCATCATGTCCCATAGTAGCATAGGAGCCATCATTAAAATCACATCTTATACCATTACCATCTATGGTGGTTATACCATCATAAATTTCATTAGAACTAGGATACCATTTCCCATTTCCTTCCCCTTCACATAACATTACATAGGGAATATAAAAGGTATTATCTGATATATCTTCACTAAATATCATAAATAAAGGTTTTTCTCCTACATTTTGAGGAATAAATATTTCATCAATTAAATTATAGTTACCACCCTTTAAAGTAGTAGTTTTATTAAAAATTATCTTTTGGCTATCCCCTCTAGCAATTCTAACTGTAATAGTACAGTTTTTATTCTGTGAACAATAAATTGGAAAGGTTAATCTATATTTACTGGAGGTATTAAATTTATAATGTTGAAAGGAATTATTAAAAATTCCACACCAACTATTTTTTCTTTTATAGGTGGTAAACCAAAAACCACTATTAAAATATTCTCCCTGCCAGTTTTCCCCTCCATCAGTAGCTAAAGTAATAGTAGATTTATTAGCTGTAGAATCATAGGTAGTATCCCAATAATTTAAAGTTTTTGTAGGTCTACTATTAGAAACTATATTAATTACATTAAAATCTTTAAACTTTGCTTC
>NZ_WHJC01000557.1 GCF_009295725.1 Clostridium tarantellae | reverse complement strand
AAAATATTGCTTTGAATATTTTCAGCCATTCTTACTAAAGCTTCTGTAATAGCTCCCTCATTATCTTCCTTTAATGCTTCTGTTATTTGTGCTCTTATTTCATTTGTATTATTATCTAAATTTTTTACTGCCATTTTATCTACTCCTCCATCTATTTAAATGCATAAAAAAAAACTATAAGTTAACTTACAGTTTTTCATATACAAAATAATTATCTTCTATTATTATTTCTTTGTGCTTTTTTTGCTCTTCTGCATTCAGCACATCTTGCTGGCTCATTGTCGAATCCTTTTTCTTTGTAAAACTCTTGCTCTCTCTCACTAAATACGAATTCTGCACCACAATCTTTACATGTTAATATTTTATCTGCCATAAAAAATTCCTCCTTAATTTAAAGTTTTCCTATTGATAAGGATACTCTAATTAAGAAAAAATATTCATAATTTAAAAATTTTTATTTATTTCTTGTTTTATTATTCCCTAAAGAATTAAAAAAAGCTGATAATAATTCAGCATTCCTTTTATTTATTTTACTTTTATTTTCTTCTTCTTCTCTTTTTTCTTTACTTTCCTCTGATGATTTTCTTTCCTTTTCCCTTATATCCTTTATAGAAATACTGCACTGTTCTGAGCGACAATTTATTTCTGTATCTCCATAGGCAGGAATTGGCGTGGCTGTTACCTCAAAAAGTTCTACCTCTGTTATATCTCTATAAAAGGTCCAATCATCATCCCATCTTGTTTTTTGATCTACTATATTAAATCCAAAACTACAACCTTTAATAAGTCCTAGTCTTACATTTTCTAACAAATCATTACCATCTGTGGTATTAGGTACTGTTAATTCAAATCTTAATCCATTAGAATCTTCTTCTAAAACTAAGTTTGAATCCGTTCTTCCTACTACCTTATTCCAATCATGATTAATAAGCATAA
>NZ_WHJC01000556.1 GCF_009295725.1 Clostridium tarantellae | reverse complement strand
AAAATATTGCTTTGAATATTTTCAGCCATTCTTACTAAAGCTTCTGTAATAGCTCCCTCATTATCTTCCTTTAATGCTTCTGTTATTTGTGCTCTTATTTCATTTGTATTATTATCTAAATTTTTTATTGCCATTATTCATTCCTCCATCTATTTAAATGCATAAAAAAAAACCATAAGTTAACTTACAGTTTTTAATATACAAATTAATTATCTTCTATTGTTATTTCTTTCTGCTTTTTTTGCTCTTCTACATTCAGCACATCTTGCTGGTTCATTGTCGAATCCTTTTTCTTTGTAGAACTCTTGCTCTCTCTCACTAAATACGAATTCTGCACCACAATCTTTACATGTTAATATTTTATCTGCCATTTTAATATTCCTCCTTAAATTAAAGTTTTCCTATTGATAAGGATACTCTAATTAAGAAAAAATATTCATAATTTAAAAATTTTTATTTATTTCTTGTTTTATTATTTCCCTAAAGAATTAAAAAAAGCTGATAATAATTCAGCATTCCTTTTATTTATTTTACTTTTATTTTCTTTTTCTTCTTCTCTTTTTTCTTTAATTTCTTCTGATGCTTTTCTTTCTTTTTCCCTTATATCCTTTATAGAAATACTTGAAAGCTCTGAACGACAATTTATTTCTGTATCTCCATAGGCAGGAATAGGAGTGGCTGTTACCTCAAAAAGTTCCACCTCTGTTATATCTCTATAAAAGGTCCAATCATCATCCCATCTAGTTTTTTGATCTACTATATTAAATCCAAAACTACAACCTTTAATAAGTCCTAGTCTTACATTTTCTAATAAATCATTACCATCTGTGGTATTAGGTACTGTTAATTCAAATCTTAATCCATTAGAATCTTCTTCTAAAACTAAGTTTGAATCCGTTCTTCCTACTACCTTATTCCAATCATGATTAATAAGCATAA
>NZ_WHJC01000555.1 GCF_009295725.1 Clostridium tarantellae | reverse complement strand
GAATATTTAAATATCACCTTTGAGGATAAAGATTCTATTCTTAATGGCTTTTTAGAAAGTGGAAAGATCTATTTAAATAATATAGCAGGAGTTAGTCTTGAATTTAATACTAACTCCTATAATAAAAACTTACTTTTTGAGTATTGCAGATATATTTATAATAATGCCTTTGAATATTTTGAACCTAATTTTAAAGGACCATTAATTCAGTTACAAATACAAAATGTGGTGAGTGAAAATGATAAAGAATAATTTGCAAAAACAAAGGGATTTATTAAGAACCTATAATATGCCTATGGAAATTGTAAAGAAAATAACTACTGTAGATGAGGAAGGTTATAAGAAGGAAGATTATAAAGTAATTTATAAATGCTTTGGTAATATAAATAATCTTTATGGAAAAGAGCTTTATAATGCCTTTGGAATAGGACTAGAAAACACTTTAAATATAAGAATTAAATATTGTAATTTATTAAAGGAAATATTCTTTAAAAGTGATAATAAAAATAGAGAATATAAGGTTAAATGGAATAATATTATTTTTGATATTTTCTTAGTGGATTTTCTAGGCTTTAATAATGAGGATGTTATTTTAAAGGTGAGAAGGTTAGATTAATGGCATATATAGAAGTTAATGGATTAGAGGAATTAATAAAGGAATGTGAAAGACTTGGAGGAAAGGGAGCCACCGAAAATGCTAATAGAAAAATACTAAAAAAAGCAGCTAAACTTACACGGGGAGAAGCAAAAGGTAAAGCTCCAAGAAGTGAAAACCCTATGAATAGTGGAAGAAAAGGAAGTAGAACAGGAAAACATATGGGGGATAATATTCCCCTTAGTGGAGTAAAAAATAGAAATGGAAGTTTATATATAATAGTTGGATGGGATAAAGGAGATAATTCTCCTTTTTTTTATGCCAAATTTATTGAATATGGAACCTCTAAAATTC
>NZ_WHJC01000554.1 GCF_009295725.1 Clostridium tarantellae | reverse complement strand
ATATAATTTGTATAAAGGCTTAGTTGGTAAAGCTAAAGGTTCATTAAAAAAATATTCTTTTTTTAAATTAGAAATCATATCAAGAATTAATTTATTATCTTCTTTATCCACTATTTTTTCACTATAAACATTAGTATCTAAAATAGATATAGAAAAATCCGAATTATCTATAGTATTAAATAATAAATTAGTATAGTACGTATTTGAAGGCTTTTTATTATTTAATTGAGAAATTTTAAAGCATGATATAAAGTTAATTGAAAAAAAAATAAGGATAAATGTTAATAATTTTTTAATCATAAGATTCACCTCCTATGATAATTTATGAATGTAAAGTAAATAATAGAACTTTTAATAAAATGAAGGAATATATTTATATTATACAGACTTTAAGCTATAAACAAAGGGAGAAAGTCATGAGATACGCGATAGATATTATGGATGAATCTATAAAGAAAGAAATAATAAGTGAATTGATTTCATTAGGGCATGTAGTAATAGATTGTTCTGATAAAGATTCAATGTCATTAGGTGAAAATTTATATAAAAAAGTTTTATTATCTAATAGTATAAAGCCCACATATTTTATTAGATTTAAAGAGGATTTAGGAGATAAAGATAAAATAGAATTTTATGGAGATGAATCTGTTTTAACTAATATATTATCTTTGGATTTAGAAGAAATAGTAAATAATTTAAAACTAGAACAGATATGTATAAAAAGTGGAAAAGAATTATATTTAATAAAAAATTTATATGCTATTTGCATAATTGTTAGGTTAGTTACTAAGGAATCATGTATAAAAAAAGATTTTATATCATCTATATTAAAAAATTTAATAAAAAGCTTAAAATAAAATATGTAAATCCACTATTTAAATAAATAGTGGCAGGCTGTCGACAAAGTCGACAGCCTTTCCATTTTCTTATAAAATAATATTGGGTGATAA
>NZ_WHJC01000553.1 GCF_009295725.1 Clostridium tarantellae | reverse complement strand
ATAATATCCTATATATTAATAGGAATAATATATACAATAATAACTTTTTTAATAATATTAATTAATGCAACAATTTATAAGTTTTCAAAAAATAAATTAATTATAATTAGTAGCATTTATTTCATATTTATGGGATTTTTAAAAGCAATCAATTATATTATTGCAATTTATTTTAATATAGAAATGATAAATATAATAGGATTAATAGAAGCTTCTTTTTGTTTTTTTATATCAAATTATTTTTCTTTAACTAAAAATAAAAACAAAATAGTATATTATATTATTTTTTCTTTAAGTAATTTTTTTCTTTTTTTCTTTTTAAATTTTAATATGGTAATCAATATTATAGTATTAGAACTTTTTTTATTGAGTTTATATAATTTAAGATTTAATAAACTTTTAAAAGGTAATTATATAAATACTGTAAAAATTTATTATATATCATTATTTATTTTTCAATGTTTTATTGTAAAATGTTCAGTTAATAATTTATTAAATAAAAATTTAGTTTTAATATTAGCTATAATAAAACTTTTATCCTATTTCATTGTTTATTATTGGTTAATACAAAATTTAACCAATAAACCTTATAATTTTCTATTTAAAGATCTTTATGAAAGAAATGATGAACTTAAAGAATTAAATAAAAAATTAAGAGAAAGAAATAAAGCATTAGAAGAAATTCAAAAAACACATAAGGAAAAAAAGAAATATATAAGAAATTTATTTGATAGTATACCTTTACCTATAATTATAATAAGTAAATGCAATTATAGAATAACTTATGGAAATAAAAATTTATTTGAATTATTAAAAAAAAATAATCCTAGACTAATTATAAATAAAAAAATAGATGATTTATTATACATTAAAGATATTAAAACATTTTTAAAAGAAAAAAGATTAGAATCTACTATTCAAATAAATGAAAAAGAAATGAATTTATATGTAGAAGTTTTAAC
>NZ_WHJC01000552.1 GCF_009295725.1 Clostridium tarantellae | reverse complement strand
AAATATATTTTGAAAATAAGGCTATAAATACAATTCCAATATAATATACTGTTATACCAACTAAATAAGTTGTTACAAATAAAATAATAGAATACAAAATTATTTTAATAAGTTTCTTTTTAGTAGCTTTTAAACTTTTTCTTATAGCTAAATTAAAGCTAGTTGTCTCTAATATAACTTGATAAATACTAAAAATCCATCTATTCATTAATATATATATAAGCAAAAAAACACTTATATATATAATATTTAAAAGCTTATTAGAATTTATATAGTGTAGAACATACTCTGGAATCTTCAATTTCATCAATAATCCTGAAGTAAAGTTTAAATTAGTTAATGGAATTATAATTAATATCATTATAAATAATAAAATATTTTTAGGGTTTAAAACTAATAAAGCTTTTTTAAAAGATAATAAAATTAATTTAAAAAAATTAATTTTATTATCTTTTCTTCCTTCTTCAATACATATAACTACAGCTGTTATTTCAAAAAATATATAAAAAACAAGTAATATTACAGCTGTTAAAATTAAAATTATAGATATTGGATTAGTAATTAATTTTATTAAATTTTGAGAAAATAAATAGGCTAATCCTTCTTTTTTTATAGCTAAATTTATAAGTAAATTAATGAAAGGTACAATTGCTAATACAGCTATACCTTTATGAAACAATTCAAATATAATTAATGTGCTTAAATTGTATGTAAATAAATATTTAAAATCTTTAAAAAGTTTTTTATACATAAGCCCTCCAATAGGATTTATTTTTCTTTAATAAATATTAAGTTAATCTATACTTATATTTTAACATAATTTAATAATATAGTTATAAAGGGAAATTTTTAGCCTAATAAAGTTTATTAAATTTATTAGCTGCAAATATTATATAAATTTAAATAAAAAAAAATTGCTTATACCTATATAAAAAAGTTAAAATAGATTTATACATACTAGTAA
>NZ_WHJC01000551.1 GCF_009295725.1 Clostridium tarantellae | reverse complement strand
ATTTAATATTGGATTAATTGGAGTTATAACATCATGTAGTACAGAAGAACCTATTAACAATCCTATAACTCTATTGTAATAATCTAAAACTAAACTACCAGAATCTCCAGGTTTACATATTTTTTCACAAGTTATACAGTTTTTAAAGGCAAATAAATAATTTTCAAATGTAACATTATAAATTCCATCTATAGAAGTAATAGTAGCTGTAGTAAGTCCTGTAGCTTTACCAATTTTTTTTATTTTTAAACCTACTTTAGGTTCTTTTATTCCTTTTATAGTTCCTATTTTATAAATTTCTTTATTATATGATGTATTAGAAGTTATTTTAGCAATGGCACAATCAGCATAATTAAATTCAATTTCTGAAAATTTATAACCTTGAGAATAAGTGTTTATTAAAGAATAATTTAGAAAGGTTTTTTTATATAAATAAGCAATTACTTTATTATATTGATTATTTGAAGTTTGAGTGTTTATAATTTTTTTTGCAGGTTGAATAATTGGAGTTCCCATAGGAAGTTTATTATAATTAGATAATACATGAGAAGAGCTTAATATATAGGGGGTATCACTTTCATTATCAAATACTATAGCGCCAAGAGTTCCTGTAGGAACAGGAGGTTCTGCTAAAGGACTAATTTCAAAACCAGATTGTATGGGTCTTTTAGCTTCTTTTAATAAAGCTATATCTTTTAAATTTTTGTTGCTAGAACCATTAAACTCAAAAACACCTGATTCAATAACATCTGTCTTAATTCCTTTAAAGATTTTAGGTATTATTTCATAATTTAATAATTTATTTGAAGGAATTTTTTCTTTTACAAATATTTGTAAACAAGGTTCTTTAGTATCTATATTATTAATTAGTTTATTTCCGAATGCCATACCAACTACATTTTTTTTATATAAAAAAGCAGTATAATAATTATTTATAATATCTATTATATAATTTTCTGTTAAAT
>NZ_WHJC01000550.1 GCF_009295725.1 Clostridium tarantellae | reverse complement strand
TAATATAGCTCCAGCAAAAATTAATATTTTTATAGAAAATTTAAAGAAAATGAGAATAAATAATACTTTAATGGCTGTAGTTACAGACACTTCAAAGAATTGGTCATTAAATAAATTAATATTTAATTTAATAGAGGAACGTAAATCTATAAATGAAGGAAAAACTTTAAAACATTCATAATAGTTTATAAAAATTTATAGTGTTTATTTTAAGAAAAAATTATAAATATAAAAAACCTAAATGGAACATACTATAGTTGTTAATTCACAAGAAGGGAGAAATAACAATGGATAGAGTTCATTATAATGTAAATGGATTGGTTAATTCTACTAATAAGACTCATATTAAAAATGCTTTAGATAAAATAGAAGGAATTCAACAAGTATGTGTTGATGTTGCTCGTGGAAGTGTGGAAGTAATATTTAATGAACAGGTTAAAGTAGAAGATATTAAAAAATGTATTGAAGACACTGGATATAATATATATAATTAGTGATTTTGAATACCAATAAAAGAAAGAGATATGACTTTAAAATAAATTTTTATAAAAATTTATTTTACATTAATCATATCTTTTTCTTTTATTTAACACATAAATAAAGTAAGTATTTTTAATATAAATACTATTAGTGCTTTATGAAAAAATAATTTTTATAATTTTTGAACATTTACTGCCATAGGGCCTTTTTGTCCTTCACTTACATCAAAAGTTACACTTTCTCCTTCATGTAAATCCTTATCATTTCCTTTTTCCTTTACTTGAGAATGATGAACAAAAACATCATCTCCTTCATCACAGGAAATAAATCCATAACCTTTTTCTTTATCAAACCATTTAATTATACCAGTTCTACTAGACATAACTAATGCCTCCTTATATAAAAATTTCATTAAATAGTATTAGCTAAAAAAAAAAAAATACACACCATTTATGAAAATTTTTAATCATTAACAAATTGATTAGTAC
>NZ_WHJC01000549.1 GCF_009295725.1 Clostridium tarantellae | reverse complement strand
ATCTATATAAATATATCTTTAATAAGTTTTATATTTGTAATTTAAAGTATTATTTGTATTAAAATATAAAAAAGTTATGAACTATTAATTTTAAATTCATAACTTTATATTTATATTGTATAATTTATTTATTAACTAATAACTTAATTAAATCGGATTGTATATGCTTATTATATTTTCCTTTTCTAAATTCATTAATTATAATTTCTTTTTTACTTTCATTTTGTAATATTTTTTCATAAACAAATTTAGGAAACTCAATAAATTTTCTTTTGATATTATTATTATTATCTAATGTTAAAATAGTTGGAACTCTTGTTTCTCCTGACAAATTTTTTAATAAATCTTCATTTTCATCTTTATCAAAAAAAGTTATATGTATATTATTGTTTAAATCACTTAATTGCATTAAATAAGGTAAAATTGTAGCAGCATCTTTACAACGTGTTAAGGAAAATACTACCACATTAATAGGTTCATCTATACACACTATGTCCTCTATTCCTTTTTCTGATATATGTGCCTGTTTTTCAAATTTATGAATCATTTCTTTATTTTCTTCAATTGCTGTTTCTATAAATTCTTCATAACTAACTCCTTTTGAAAAATCTATCATTACATCGTCTGCTACTCAAAATATGGACAAATATACCCCATATGGAGATCTTTCCTTCTTCACCGTACCTGTCCTCATTCCTTAGAACTTACTAACATTTGATATAGCACTCCAAAGGCTTAAATTCCCGTCTAGCTACGGTACATATCTACAATAACTTGATTATGCTGTCTTGTAGATTTTAGCATCTCTTAAATTGAAACTTGCATTTAAATCTCTATCTTCATTGTAACCACAATCACAAACATAAACCCTATGAGAAAGTTTTAAATCTTTCTTAATACATCCACATTCATGACATAGTTTACTGCTAGGATAGAATCTATCTACAACCCTTAATTCAATTCCATTCC
>NZ_WHJC01000548.1 GCF_009295725.1 Clostridium tarantellae | reverse complement strand
ATGTAAAAGCACACATTTTTGGATTATATAATATAATATATAATATATTGTATTTTTTTGTAATGAGTAGTATAATTTACGAAAAAGAGATATATGTTTTGTAAGGAGGAATAAATTATGGGATTATATAAATTAATAGAAAAGAAAAAAAAAGCTGCTAGAAGAAAACAAAAAGCAAAGGTTGCTAAATATGCTACTTTAACTGCTGTTATTGGTGCTATAGGAGTTACTTCAGGAGTTCTATTTGCACCTAAATCAGGTAAAGAAACTAGAAATGATATAGCAGAAAAAGCTAAAAAAGTTAAAGGACATGCAAAAGAAAAAGCTAAATCTATTAAAGAAAATTTAAATGAAAAAGTAAATGATAAAAAAGAAGAAGTAAAAGTAGCAAAGGAAAAAATTTCAGAATATTTAGCACAAAAAAAACATAAAAAATCAGAAAAACCTTCTATTGAATTATTAAATGATAATGAAGCTATAGAAAATAAAAATATTCATGAAAATGTAAAAAATGATGAAGAAGTTGTAAAAGAGTAGTAGGTGCAGTTATGTATATAGAAGTTAGTGATTTGTTTTGGAGTATAATAGGAATATTAGGTGCAATCACTCTTATATATCTTATAATTACTTTAAATAATTTTTCTAAGCTTATTAAAAATATAAACGAAACTTTAAATAATAATAAAAAAAATATAGATACCTTATGTAGTAATCTACCAAATATTTCAGAAAATATTACAGATATATCAGAGAACTTAAAAGATGTTAGCGAGGTAGTTACAGAAGCAACAGCAGATATGATTGTAGCTAAAGAAAATTTAGTTAGTAATTTTGAAACATTAAAAGATGTTTTAAATATAATAGTAAGTGTATTTGCAAAGAAATAAAAAATAAAAATTTATTTTTTTGCAAATATAAATTATATACTTGCTAATATTTTTAAATAAAAAAATTTATTTAACTGTATAGAGGTATAAG
>NZ_WHJC01000547.1 GCF_009295725.1 Clostridium tarantellae | reverse complement strand
GGCTAATATACTGAATTATAAGATATAATACTATACATTAATAAAGTCTAATAATTCTGTGTTAAATAAATTTTTAAATTAAAAGCTATAGGTAGAGTTGTTCTTATTCAACACCTATAGCTATTTTTGTACTATAAATTTATAGTATATACGATAACAGATAGGTGCATAGATTAAAGGTTGTGAGGTTGCTTTGGAGCGACTTTGGGCTTGGGCAGTATATATGTTAGCGATAGTAGAGAGCGTTACTTATATACCAGCGTAGCGTTAGGATGTAGGGGGTAGCCTTTTATTAAGATATACCATTTATATGAAAAAAGAAAAGGCATATCCACCTTTCCTCTATAAACAAATTGTTAATTTTTCTTTTTAACTTTTATAGCAGTAACAGCTCCTACTACAACTAACACAGCACCAACTATAACCATCACCTTTGCTAGTAAGGTTGATTCAATGTTATTAGCTTCCTGTTCAGATTTATTTACAGTAATATTTTTAGGTGTAACTTCCTCCTTGACTGGATTAGCTATAGGTGTTACATCTTCTTTAATATTTTCCTTAACCTCAGTTGAATTTTCAGTTGGTGTAATTTCTTTACTATTAACCTTTTCAGCAACTGGTACAACTTCATTAATTTTATTTATTGATTCCTCTTTAGCTACTACTTCTTTAGGTTCTTTAACTTTAGTATTAGTTTTTTTCTCTACTTGCTGTTCAGTAGATTTATCAGATGTAGTCTCCTTAGCCTTTTTATTTTTAGACTTAGTTTCATGCTTTTCTGTTACTGGAACTTGGGGTTTAGCAACTTCTTCTTTATGAATACTTTTTTTCTTAGTATTTGCAAGTTCTGCTTCTTTCTTGTCAAGATATCCTTGCCAAAGATATTCCCTTTCCCTTAAATCTTGCATAGTAAGATCATCAACTCCAAATCTTTCAGCAGTATCTACAGCTAGCCTAAATTTATTAACTAATCTTTTAAACTCCTGT
>NZ_WHJC01000546.1 GCF_009295725.1 Clostridium tarantellae | reverse complement strand
CTTTTAGAATATCTTTTAATAATGTGATTTAACATTCAACTTTAAAACTATTTTTTATTATTATCCCTCATAAAACTTGTTATATCTTCATATAATCTATTTTTCTTTCCATTTAAATATTTATATAATGAGCGTATCATAACAAGGGGAAAGATACTTCCTGTTATAATGTCCTTCATAGTATCAAATAAATCTACTTGAGCCATTAATCCAAAGGTTCTATCAGTAAAGAACTCCCACATTTCCCAAAATGCTGCACAAGATACAGCAAAAACAAAACAAAAAACAACAATTACTTTTACATTAATATTTTTTGTTTCATAATTATTTAAATATAGAAAAACCATATATCCTAATATAAAAGTTAAAAATCCAGATAAAGTATGTAAAAATGTATCCCAATTAGGTATAGCATAAAAATTATTTACTTTAGCTAAAAACATAGATATAAATATAAATCCTATAATAATAAAATTTATTAATGGAGGTATTTTTATTTTTCCAACCTTCATAATAATTGTAGGAATCATTAATGTTATTATAGTTAAAACTGTTCCATATAATAATATAGTATCTTTTTTTATAAATCCTATTATTAAATATATGAATAATAAAATATAAAATATAATTTCAAATATTATATCATAGGTTAATTTCTTTTTCATAATTAAATACCTTTAAATCCTCTCTTTTAAAATTTTTAATTAATTTTAATTTTTCTCCCCTATTTAACCTTTTAATTTTCCATTCTCTACTTTGAGCCTCTCTCTTATCTAAAAAAGTTTCAACATAAACTAATTTTACAGGTAATCTTCCTCTAGTATATTTAGCCCCTCTACCTAGATTATGTGTTTTTATTCTATTGCTTAAATTACTTGTCCACCCAGTATACAAAGTACTATCTGAACATTCTAGAATATATACATAATTCATCTTTAAAACCTCTTTACTTATATATTATAACTATAATAAACTACATTATAATAATTATCAATTTATATA
>NZ_WHJC01000545.1 GCF_009295725.1 Clostridium tarantellae | reverse complement strand
AATTTATTTCTAATAATAGAATATAATTTAATACAGATTCTTTTTTAGTTATATGTTTAGATTTTTTTGAGAAATTAATTCTAATTGATTTAATAACGCTTTACTCATAAATATAAGCAAGAAACTTAATACAGTTGAAATAAATAAAACTGTAGTTCCAGCTGAAATTTCAAAAAGCATTAATACAAAAAGAAATGATGCGATATAACCAATAGTTAACATTGGTCTAGTAATACTTAAAATTAATGATGTTTTTAATGTTTGTTTTATTCCCATTGAAAATCTAGAAGTTAATATATATACATAAGGCATTATCATAAAATTAACTAGTAAGAGCATTGCAAAAATTGCAACAAATATTAAACTAAGATTTAAATAACTTACTATTCTTAAATTAGTACTTAATATAAAAATGAATATAAGCTGCAAACACCATAATAATAAAGATGATTTAAAATTAATTTTTAAACCATGAAAAAAATCTTTAAATGGTTCTAAATCTTTAGTCCTTAAAAGTTTTGCCATACAATATAATACAGATGTAAAAGCAGGACCAGTAGGAATTAAACAAACTAAGAAAAATGGTAAGTATGTTACTGCCTTAGAAAAACCAACAAATAAAAAGAAAAATATAACTGGTATATTAATAATCATAAATAAAATGTTTACAATAAAAAACCAGTATACATAATTAAAAAAATCTAAAACTTTTTCAATTCTAAAACCTTCTAACATAAAATTTATCACTCCGTTTCTTTTAAAATTCCTATACGTATGTAATTGTTTAAATAATAGTTGTTTATAGTTTAAACTACAAATATAAGTAATTCAAATAATAATTTACAAATTTTCAATAAAAATAAAAAAAACACATAAAATCAATAAAATATTAACTAAAACTCTTTTATGTCAGGACTATAATATGGTTTAATTTATATATGAAAATATTTCTTTTTTTAGAAATAAAAAGAGAAATATTGTATAATAAAATAGAGGTATGAAA
>NZ_WHJC01000544.1 GCF_009295725.1 Clostridium tarantellae | reverse complement strand
TTTTTATGCTCAATTTATTTTATAATATTTATCAAATAAATATTTCCCTTTATATTTTTTAATACATTTATTAATTCTAATCCATTATTTATATATTTATTTTCACTTAAAAAATATATAAATTTCGTTAATACTGGTATTATTAATTTAAATATAATTTTATCTCCACTTATTCTTTTAGGCATTATATCTAAACAACATTTTTTTATCCCTTCACCACTCCATGTAGTGTAACTTTCACCAATATAATTTAACATACTAATGTCAAAAGCTTCTATAATAAAATCTGCTTGATTTTTTTCATTCTCATTTAAACTTTCATATAATTCTGACTGAAAAAATTTTTCAATTAAAAAATCCAAATCTTCTTCTAAATAATATTCTTTTACTTTTTTATCTGTAAATAAAACTTCTCTTAACTCTTTACCTAATGTTCCAATAAATAATTCATTGTTTTTTTCATCATTGTCGATTATATAGTTTTCCTTTAAGGATTCTATAACTAATACTTTCTTTATAAATTTACTTTTACTTTTTACTTTTTTTATATCCACTTCAAAATACGAACAAATATTATCTATATTAATAGTATTTGAGTCTTTTATTAGTTTTGTATCTATCATAGTAATAATTATTGCTGAAATCCACTCACTTACCACTCCCCTTAGTATTATTTCAGAATCAACTTTTATTAGTTCATCTAAAATATTTATAGATACCTCGGTTATAATTTCATTATAAAATTTTTTTGTGAAATCTAATAATCCATTTTTTATAAGAGTATACTTACCAAACAATTTATTAGGCATAAATCTAATTAACTTACCCATATTTTCTCCTTTGTAATAACTAATTATATTAAAATTATCTCAAAGAATTAACTTTTTATTCTTAATATATACTTTTTTATATAATTTTCTCATACTTTCATTACTATGGAATTATCATTAAAGCTTTATTATTACTCTTAAAAAAATACTTATAATTTATAAAAACCCTTAGAAT
>NZ_WHJC01000543.1 GCF_009295725.1 Clostridium tarantellae | reverse complement strand
TTATAAAATGAAAAGCTTCGAAATACCAATATATTCTGATGATATTATTGATATAAATATATTTAAATTAGATAAAGATATTAAAGAACTTATTAAGAAATGTAAAATAATTAGCAAAAATAGGCTTGATTAATTTATAAATTATATAAAAAATTAAGAATAAAATAATAGGAGTAAAATAATTTGAAATATAATATATGTTATACAATAAGATTGAATACTATTGAAGATACATTATTAACTAGTTTACAATATTACTTAAAAGAGCTAAAATTATTAAACGAATATTATGATTTAATTAAAGATAAGCATAATAATGATTGTTATGAATATAAAACAATATTTAATAATGATCCTGTAACTAATCTTTTAGACTATAATTCAACTAAACATAAGTTATTGCTTAATTTTTTTTATAAAAACAATTTAAAATTAGGCTATAACATTATAATTGATGATTATGCTATACTCCTTTATAGTAAAAGAGATTTAAAATATACTAAATACTTTAAAGCAAATCTTGGTGAATTTGAAAGTTCTATAACTGAAAAATGTATAGAAATTAATAATAAAAAACTTAAATCAATATCATTAACTGAAAACTTTATAATATTTAATAATTCTGAAAATCTAGTATGTAACAAAGATATATTAAAAAAAATACAATTTCAGCAATATAACAATGGATATATGAATATATATTTCATTAATAAAAATTTAGGTGAATTTTTATTAAAAAATAATTTTACAGGATTTCAACTAAAACCTGTAAATAAGATTGATACTAATGAAGTTCTATTTTATCAAATGATTATAACAAATATAATAGAACAACCTAGAATATCTACTGAATTTACTTTTTTAAATAAGAAAGTATGTTTTTCATATCCAACTATAAATTCAATATTGTATAATTACTTTAAAAAAAATATTGATATATATATATATGATGAATACTATATGAAAAATAATTTCTGTGATTTTAATATATCTTATTATTCTCTTAAAG
>NZ_WHJC01000542.1 GCF_009295725.1 Clostridium tarantellae | reverse complement strand
ATGTTGAAAAGTTCATTATAAGGAGAAAAAATGGAAAGAAAATTAGTTTTAAATAATATTCAATTAGATTTGGAAACGCAAGTTAGCAATTTTTTATTACAATATATTTTACCTTCTGATTTAGGATTTCATATGATAAAAGAAGGAATAATTTTAACTATTTTAGATGATAAAGATTTTATTATTCAAAAAAATAAAATAATAAAAGAAATAGCAAAGCATTTGGGTACAACTTATGTTACAACACATAGAAGAATGAAAAAGGCATTAGATAATATAGATTATAAAAATATAAATAAGGATAGTTTAGTATATAAACTTTATATTAATGAATCTAATATTAAAGTTCCAGATTTTATTATAACTGTAGCAGAAGAAATAAAATTAAAAATAAATTCTGAATATAAGTCAATAAGCTAAGAAACTTAAGGACTTTTTTTATATAAATTTTTAAAGAAAAATGGAGGAATAAATATGGATGTTATTCAACAAATTAGAGAATTAATGAATGAGGTTATAAGATGGTTACAAATATTAGGTGTTCCATCAGCGGGATTAGCTTTTGCTTTTGGAGGAATACTTCATATATTTGGTGGTGCAGAAGGCATTAGAAAGGCTAAACCTTGGTATATAGGTGGCGCCATAGGTTTAGTGGTTATTTTAGGTGCTAGTGCTATAGCTAATTTTTTACAAAGTAAAATTACCTTTTAAAATATAATATTTTCTTGATTAAAGCAGGTGAATAAATTGTTTAAAAATAAATTTAAAGAATTTAAAAGTAGTATAAATTCAGAATTAAAGGATTTAAAAAGAAATCCTAATCAAGAACTCAAATTAACTAAAAAAATTATAAACAACAAGTTTATTATAAAAAGCTTGTTGTTTATATTTTTAATAATTACTTTATTGATGAATTTAATGGTAGGCTCTTTAAATGCATTAACTGGATTGTTTGATGAAAGTATAAAGGAATTCAGCATATTAGGAAGTTCATTAAATTTTTTATATATTATTAAAT
>NZ_WHJC01000541.1 GCF_009295725.1 Clostridium tarantellae | reverse complement strand
GATTTACCACAATACATGAATACAACTAATAAAAGAAAAGTTATATATGATATTTTAAAAGATTTAGATATTAAAAGTATAAATAAATTATTAAAATACAGCGACAGTTTTGTCCTTTTAACTGAATATATGAAAGAAAAATTAAATTTAAGAGATAAACCCTATGTAGTTATTGAGGGAATATGTGAAATAGAAGCTAATATTAATACAAAGTGTTCAAATAATACTTTATTCAATAAAAATAAAAAAATTATTTTATATACAGGAACTTTAAATGAAAAGTATGGAGTAATTCATTTAGTAAATGCTTTTAAAAGTATAAAAAATTCAAATTATGAATTGGTATTTTGTGGTGATGGAGATTCAAAAAATAAAATTATAGAAGAAAGTAAAAAAGATAATAGAATAATTTTGAAAGGAATTTTACCTAGAGAAGAAATATTAAAAATACAAAAAGAAGCAACTGTATTAGTAAATCCAAGAAAAGATGATAATGAATTTTGTAAATATTCTTTTCCATCTAAACTGTTAGAATATCTTTATTCTGGAGTGCCTATTATTGCATATAAATTAAGAGGTATTACTAATGAGTATGATGATTATATTAACTACGTAGAAGGGGGCAGTGATGAGGCATTAAGAAATAAGATATTAGAAATATGTGAAAAAAAATATTATGAAAGAAAAAAAATTGCTGAAGAGGGTAGAAATTTTATTATAAAAAATAAAAGTTCTAAAGTTCAATGTGAAAAAATTTTAAATATGATAAATAGTTTGTTTTATTATATTTAATAATAGTTTTTAAAAAAAGGAGGTAAATATGAGTTTACTTTTAGACGATAAAAATAATAAATATTCAAATTTTTTAAAATTTAGTTTAATAGTATATATATCATTAAATTTTTTATCTATCTTTTCATTTTATATAGGGAAAATTTTTGGAGGAGAAATATTTTATATTATAAGCTATTTGCCAGTACTTATAATAGGACTAAAAATTATAATTCAATCTTTTTTTTC
>NZ_WHJC01000540.1 GCF_009295725.1 Clostridium tarantellae | reverse complement strand
GGAGTAATGAAAATAGTTCATTACTCCTTATATATATATATGGGAGAGGAAAGGTTTATTAATTAATAATATGCAAAAAGATTATTAAAAATTACTTTAAATTAGAAAAAAGAAAATAACTTGTAAATTCAATAAAAATATATATTAATAAATAGCATAATGCTCTATGTAATGGAATTGAGCATAAAAAAGCAAAAAGTTGAAAACAAAAAAATGGTTTAAGAATTAGTATTAGTAAATGAATTTTTAATAAGGCGCCTATGAGTCCAATAGAAAAAAAATATAAAGGAATAACAATAAATAAGCATATAAGTAAAAGAGTTTTTTGTGAAATGAAATTTTGTGTGCATATAAAAAAATATAAAAAAATCATTAATATAGAAGGTAATGAAATAAATATATTATTTCTTTTAATTTTATTCATTGTCACTCCTTTAAATTTAATAATTATATTATATAATATGATTATTAAATAAGTTTTGTTACATTATAAAAAATAAAAATTTACTTTGAAAAGAAAAATTAGTAAAATGATTATTAAGAATTAATTATTATATATGAGGTGATTTTTTATGAATAAATTATTTGAAATAAATGAAATTGATTTTTATCAAGAGGAATTTCAAGATAATATTTTTGAATTTGAAGATATAATTCCTTTAATTCAAGATTTTCAAAGTGAAATGAAATTAGAAAAAATTGAATGCGTTGATTTAAATGATTGTTGTGGAAAAACAAAAACTAATTTTTTAGCTGAATTAGTAGGAGTTATTGATAAAGAAGATAATTTTTATACTATCAATGAAGCTATAGAATTATTGCCTTTAAATATTAAAGATGAATTTTTAAGAAAATTAAAAAAAGATGAAAATTCTATATCTTTATTAGAAAAGTTAATTAAAAAAACTAATGGAATTTTAGTACCATTTGTAATACAAATTTATAAATGTTTAGGATGCAATAAATGGATAATAAATATAATAGAATAGGTAATTGTATATTATGAATAATTTTAAAAAAAGATTTTTCAT
>NZ_WHJC01000539.1 GCF_009295725.1 Clostridium tarantellae | reverse complement strand
TTCTTGTTGTTTAACAGTATTTACTGGAAAATTCATAGCTATTATTTTAAAATCTTCTGAATAGCTTCTTAAGAATCTTATAAAATTATAAATATAAATTTGGGTTTCATTATCGCTAAAAGAATAAATATCATGACTTTCTATTTGGTATATATCTAAAAAACCATCCTTAGTTATAAATGATTCATCTTCATCTACATCCAAGAATGGTAATACTTGTTTATTGGTATTAAAAATTTTCTTATTTTCTTTTTTAAGTTCTTTCAATTCTTTCTTTTTAATTTTATTTTCTAATTTGATTTTTTTCTTTTCTTCTTTGCTTAATTTTATATTTTTATTTTTTTTAATTATATTAAAATTTTCAAATTTTTTAATATTCATAACTTCTAACTCCTAAATATCTTATTTTAATCTCTAGAATATGTATTTCTATTTCTTATTAAAGCGTAATAAATACTTTGATAATTTCTTTTCTTAGGATTTACTCTGCTTTTATTTACCATAAAAATAGAAGCAATTAATATAAAAACATAAAATATATTCCTAAAACTAGAATATACAAGAGGGCTTAATAACCAAGCTATTGTCATAGCTCCACATATTGTTGCTAAATCAAAAAGATATATATTTTTTGAAAACTTCATTTCTGATGTTATTTCTTTTGGAATATTATATTGCATTGTTTTCTTTTCCTTTCTTATTCTTAAAATTATTAACCTTTTTAGGTAAATCCCATTTAGAAGTAATATTTTTTCCTAAATTATAACTTCTTTTCATACTATTAAGTTGATCATTAGAATTTATCTTTCCTTTTATATAATTATTTAGTATATTACCAACATTATATTGATTATCTAAATCTGTTGCTTCATTGTTATTTTTAAATTTTAAATCATTAGAATTACAAATACTTTTATTTGGTACTTGATCTATATTTGAATTTATTTTATCAACTTCATTAGGACTATAACAATTCTTATTATTTTTTAATTCCATTTCTTGTTGTAATTCATCTGATTTTTTATTTCCATAACTTAAAGGACTTAAAT
>NZ_WHJC01000538.1 GCF_009295725.1 Clostridium tarantellae | reverse complement strand
ATATTAATTTCCCTATTCCATTTTTTATTCTTTCATTACTACTAACCCTATTAATTGTGGACCTGAATGTATTCCTAATACAGGTGTTAATATGCCAATTTCTAAAAATGTAGTATTAGGATGTTCCTTAAAAACTTGCTTTAATTTTTTAGCTTCTTCATGCATTGTTCCAGTAACTATAGCTATTTTACACTTTCCATTTTCCAAAAACTCATTTCCTAATTTTAATAATTTATTAATTGCTTGCTTTGAACCTCTCACTTTTGAATGAGTAATATATCTTCCATCTTCCCCCATAGTTATTATTGGTTTCAAACTTAATAATTCACCCAATACTCCAGATACTCTACCAATTCTTCCACCTTTAATTAAATATTCTAATGTATCTACTGTAAAATACATAGACATTTTACTTCTTAATATTGGAACTTGTTCACAAATATATTGAAAACTTTTTCCTTCTTCAATCATTTTTCCAGTTTCTATAACTAACATACCAACACCTAAAGATAAAATTTTAGTATCAAAAACAAAACACTGTATTTTATCTTCATATTGACTTGCACATAATCTAAAAGTATTTATTGTACCAGATAATCCTGAAGAAATTGGTAAACATATAGCATGTGTATAACCATCTTCTATTAATTTTTCAACAAGTATATTAGCTGATTCAATAGATGGCATAGATGTAGTTGGTATTTCTTCTTTTAATTTTTCATATACCTTTTCTGCAGTTATATCAATACCATCAATGTATTCTTTATCTTTATAAATTATTGATAAATTTAATGTTTTAACATTATATTTTTGAATATATTTTTGTGGCAATCCACATGTGCTATCTGTAATTAATGCTATTTTTTGCATAAAAATCTCCCTTGTTAATAATATGATTGATAATTTAATACAAATATAAAGTTTATTTTAAATTACCCCTATTTATGAATATATTATATTCTTATTTTATAGGCAATTCAATACATAGTTTTAAAAACCATGTGTTAAATATAATTTAAGTTTTGTATATATATAATTAATGCTATAATAT
>NZ_WHJC01000537.1 GCF_009295725.1 Clostridium tarantellae | reverse complement strand
GATGTGATTATATACTATTTTTATTGATTTTTTGGTAAAAAAGCACTGAAAAATTATAATTTTTAAGATGTAAACACATCTTTTAATTTAAATTTATATGAATAAAATATATATAATACATATTTAGAGTAAGGAGGAGTTTTTATGAAGTTATATATTTTATTAAGATTATCTCTAGCAGTAATAGTTGGTGGAGTTATAGGTTATGAAAGAGAGTTTAAAAACAGACCTGCAGGTTTTAGAACACATATATTGGTTTGTGTAGGAGCTGCCATAGTTTCATTAATTCAAGTTGATATGGCTAATGAAGCGTTAGGAATGATAGCTAGTAATCCTTCATTAAATAATGTGGTAAAAGTAGACCTTTCTAGATTGGGAGCTCAAGTAATTACAGGTGTAGGTTTTTTAGGAGCTGGTACAATTCTTCATACTAAAGGATCTATTAAAGGATTAACAACAGCAGCTTCATTATGGGTAGTAGCTTGTGTTGGACTAGCTATTGGAATGGGATATTATACTTTAAGCATAATTGGAACTGTATTTATTTCTTTAACTTTAGTTGCTTTGAAAAGATTTCAAAATAGATTTATAACAAAATCAGGAGAAAAAGTAATAGAAGTACATTATTTGAACAGTAAAGAAACTTTAGAATTTATAGAGACATCTTTTGCATCAAAAGCTATAAAAATTAAAAGTATAGAATTTGTAAGTTATGAAGATATAATTATAGATAATAAAGAAGTTGATGAATACACATCTATATATACTATAGATATACCAAAAAATATAGATATAAATAATATATTAAATAATTTTAGCATGAATAAAAATATAAAAAAAGTAATGGAAGTAAAGCAAGATAATATATAACTTAAAATTAATATAAAAAATGATAAGCATTTATGTAAAATATTTAAATAATTTTTTATCCTTTATAAAAGTTTAAAAAATTATTTAAATATTTTAAGAGTCTTATCATTTTTTTATATTTAAAATATAGCTTATTGCGAATATTTTTCGGAATAAAATTACAATTAAGGTAAAGTATATAATG
>NZ_WHJC01000536.1 GCF_009295725.1 Clostridium tarantellae | reverse complement strand
AAGGGGTTGTTGCACACTTTTTTAAAGGAAATATATTCCTAGTAGATATATAATCAATATCACTAGAAATATATTTGTATTTTTAAAAAAGTCAATGGTAATATTTTTTAATTATTAAACACTAGTGATACTTTTTTATAGTGTTTCAGACCTTTTATCTCAGCTTACACCACTTTACAATAAATTTAACTAGCCAAAGCATGATTATTAAGATGTTCAATGACATCTTCAAAAGTAGTTATATTTTTATCAAGTTGTATTGTTTTAAGCAACTTGCCATAAATTAATTCTTTAGAAATACAATCAGAAATATAGTATTTTGTTTCTTGTGGACTTTGAAATTTTAACTTAGAAAATTTACGGCTCATAAATGGTAATAAAACGGTTATGCTATAGGCAACCCCTATTAAATTAGCGTATTTTTCTATAGCTTCTTTATGTCTTACCATATAACTTCCAAAAGACCAAAAAGTTTTAGTTTGATAAAAGATAACCTCAATATTCCAACGCATTTTATATACATTAAAAACTGTTTTAGATTTAGGTTTAGCATTATAACTACTTTGATTACTTGATACATCATCAAAACTATTAATTTTTTTAGGATCTATAGTGCTTAAATATATTCTAACTGATGAAAATTTATTAATATCAGTGGTCGTAACTGTAATAAATACAGGCTCATCGTGTAGATTAGTCATTACTTTCTTATGAGCTATAAAATAATCATTTTCTTGAGTATAAGAAAATTTACGATAATCTAACTTATCACCTTTGGTCTTTGGTCTACCACGTTTACCTATAGGTTCAGGCTTTAAATTATATATAGCTGTATCCTTACGAACAGCACCAATAACATCTATATTCTTAAGCTTTTTAATAGGTTCTATAAAAGGTGTTTTTGTATACTAACTATCACATAGAACTATCACTTGATAATCTTGTAAAATAGGAGCTACACCTGTTACCATATCAGCTGCTAATTCCATTTTGCTTTTTAGTGAATCGTAAAGTTTATACTGAACCGGAATTTTTATATAATGTATATTTCCTTTGA
>NZ_WHJC01000535.1 GCF_009295725.1 Clostridium tarantellae | reverse complement strand
TAAAGAAACACCGTTATTTCCTTCAATTTTAATTTTTCCATTATCACCATTTGAAATTTGGAAATAGTCTAAATTATTTGTATTAGCTTTAATACTAAAATCAAACCAATTAATATACTGAGAACCTAATCTTCTTGTTATAATTCCCATAATTTCATTTAATGTTTCTTCTATAGTTATTGGAGACGCATATTCTGTATCAGCAAAATTTTGAATATTTATTGCTTTATTTATATTACTTATTTCACCTGTTTCTTTTCCATAAACTCTAAATTCAGAAATATGAGCTGCTTCATTTGCAGAACAATATTCTATAAGAACTCTTAAATATCTTGCTTCAACACCACTATTTAACTTAAAGGTATCTCCTTCAGTAGTTGCCATATTATTATTATTTTTTTTAGCAATTTTATTATAGTTTACTCCATCTTTACTTCCGTAAACACTATAATAATAATATCTAACCCCATCTACATAATTAACTATATTAATAGACTCTAAGGAATAAACTTTTTCTAAATCTATCTCTAAATAAGAAGGATATTGACCACCATCCCAGTAAGTGTTCAAATCTCCATCTATAGCATTAACCAAACTATTTTTTTCATTTGCATTTCGACCATAAATACGTTTGCCTTCTGCTATATTAATTCCACTATTAATGATCATATTGTATATTTCAATTTCATAAAGTGAAACTGAAATAACTGTATTATTTTTTTCACAATATACCCTTACATATCTTGCACTTTGAATAGAAGTTAAAGTTATTGTTTCTACTCCACCCATACCTTCAGTTGTTCTATAAACTGAAGTCCAATTAGTTGCATCATTTGAAACTTCTATTCTATATATAGTAGCATTTGCTACTTCCCAGTATAATTTTACTGTATCAAATTCAGTTATTTCTCCTAAATCAATATATATCCATTGATGTTCATCATTTATAAAAGCGCCACTTGACCATCTTGATGATGCTGATTCATTATTTCCATCTGTAACTAAATTAGCAGTAAAATAATCTGTTTCATTAGATGATGATACTGCTTGTTTATTTAATGCTAAATTTTTT
>NZ_WHJC01000534.1 GCF_009295725.1 Clostridium tarantellae | reverse complement strand
GCTATGTATTATTATTGAAAAATATTACTGAACTTAAAAGAAGTGTAAAAATAAAAAATGAATTTGATAAAAAAACTTTAGAAGAAGGATTAAGAAATGAATTTTTATCAACTATATCCCATGATTTAAAAACTCCTATAAATGTAATATATACAGCTTGTCAATTACAAAATAGCTTTTTGAAAAACAATTCTATTGAAAAAATTAATTTATATAATCATGTAAATAAAGAAAATTGTATGTCATTAACTAGATTAGCAAATAATTTAATAGATTCATCCAAGTTATCTTATAATTATTTAAAGCCACAATGTGAATTATATAATATAGTAGAGTTAGTTGAAGAATGCTCAAATAGTTTAGCTGAATATATAAGAGATAAAAATTTAGAATTTGAATTTGATACTGAAGAAGAAGAAATAGAAGTAAGATGTGATAAAGAATTTATAGAAAGAATAATAATAAACTTAATGTCTAATGCCATTAAGCATACTAAACAAGGTATTGTAAAAGTAGCTATTTTTGTTAATAAATTTAAAGTAAGAATTGAAGTAATAGATACTGGTGAAGGCATGGATAAAGAATTTTTAAAAAAGGCTTTTGAAAAATACTCTATAGAAAAGATTGATAAAGGATATAGAAATAAAAGTACAGGTATTGGATTGTATGTAGTAAAAAATTTAGTTGAATTACAAGGTGGAGAAATTTTTATTGAATCACAAAAAGGAAAAGGAACAATTGTAAAAATAGAATTTTTTAGGGAGAAAGTTAATGTTTAGTAATATAAATGAAAAGAATAAAATGCAACAATATGTATTTAAATCTATATTTATAATTTCTATTATTGTTTCAAGTATTTGTTTCTTTTCAAAACAATATTTTATAGGAAATAAGATAATTGATTTTATTTTAGTTATATTTACAGGTGCTTTAAATATAATATGTAATGATATAGCTAACAAAAAAAAATATAGTTATTCTAATTTTTTAGGAGTAACAAGTATAATTATAACATTAACTCAAATAATAATATTATTAATATTTGAATTGAATGAAGAAGTTTTTTTCATTAATTTAATGG
>NZ_WHJC01000533.1 GCF_009295725.1 Clostridium tarantellae | reverse complement strand
CTATGTAACATTATAGGCATTATAATATTCTTAAATTTATCATATATAAATGCTAAAAGAATTCCAAATATCATAGTTAAAATACTATGTAATAACCCAGGATGTAATAAAGCAAAAAGAATAGCTTGTATAATTATTGCTATATAAATATTTATAGATTGTCTTAATCTTTTAAATATTATTCCTCTGAAAAGAATTTCTTCAACAAAAGGAGCTAAGATTATTAAATGGAATAAACAAAATATATTACTTAAATCAAACTCTGAAGGAGCACTTGATGTTGAATAATCTAAAAATTTAAGAAAAGTTAGTTCAAAAAAAAAGTTAAGTAATCCTAATAATAAAATTATTCCTAAAAATTTAATGTTAATAGTTTTAAATCCTAAATAATCAAATAAATTGTCTTTATTCTTTTTAAAAATATAATAATAAATTTAATAAAAAAACTTCAGGGGAGAATTTATAAATGAAAATTAATTTGAAATGTGAAACTAATTTTAGTGAACTAAAAAATATAGAAAAGGAAGTATTTAAAATTAATTCTAAGTCAGTATTATTTATAGTAGATATGAATAATGGTTTTGTAAAAGAAGGAGCTCTTTCTAGTGAAAGAGTGAAAAATATTATTCCTAATGTGGTAAAGACTGTAGAATGTTTTGAGATTTTAAAAGCTCCAATTATAGCTTTTACTGATTGGCATAAAAAAGATTCTGTTGAATTTGAATTTTATCCTAAGCATTGTTTACAAGGAAGTATAGAAGCGGAGTTAATTGATGAATTAAAAGTATTTGGTGATAAAATAAAGTTAATTAAAAAATCAACTACTAATGCTTTTTTAGAGATAGAAACTGAAAAGGTAATTAATGAATTAATTACTGAAGGATATGAAAATTTAGTGATAATAGGGTGTGTAACTGATATTTGTGTAAAACAATTTGCAATTACTTTGAGAAATTATCTAAACAAAATAAACAGCAATATAAAAGTAATAGTACCTATTAATTCTATAGAAACTTTTGATACCCCTTGGCATAATGGAGATAGTATGAATTTATATGCTTTATATGATATGCTATTAAATGGTATTAAGC
>NZ_WHJC01000532.1 GCF_009295725.1 Clostridium tarantellae | reverse complement strand
TATAAGTTATATCTATTGTGACAAACGCTTATCGAACACCATCTACTTAATTGTAGGTGGCTTTTTTGCGTTTGTCACAGTAGGTAAAACTTTGTTATTTTCTCAAGTTCCCCTACCATGCCTAACAGAATACCACTTTGAAAGCAAGTGTCAAGCAACGAAAACTTATTAAGTTTAGAAAATAACTTCCTTTTAAGCTTAATTTTTAGTATTAATAATATATAGTAAATAACTTAAGTAGAGGAGATTTAATTATGGATGAGAAACAATATAGAACTTTAGTAGTAGCTATGCATTTTAAAATAGATGAGAATAAGATGATGGTGATAAATCCAGAACCTTATACATGGACAATAGGGAAGAAAGCTTTAAAGCCTGGTGAAGTTGTAGAGAAAGGTGATATTGTTTTTGCAAAAGTAAAACATAGAAATAATAAAATTACTTGTAAACCAGTTTTAGTAATAAATGTTACTCAAGAGCTTATAACAGAAGAGAGTAAAAAACATAGAGATATTACTCGTCTTATAGAGAAAGGTAATAAAAAGAAGTAAGATAGTATGAGTAGAGGTGATATCAATGACTAAAAGTAAAGCTAAGAAATGGTATGCAATAAAAGATGGTAAAGGAGTAAAAAATAAAATACTTACTTCTTGGACTGAATGTGAAAAGTTAGTTAAAGGTTACCCAGCAATTTATAAAAGTTTCAAAAGTGAAGAAGAAGCAAAGCAATATTTATTTCAGATAAAAGATACTGATATTCCAGAAGTACGAAAAATTTATAAAAAAGGAAGAGAGTGTAAAGAAAAAAGAAAATCAACTACTAAACCTTTAAATGGAGTAAGAATACCAAATGAATTATATGAGATTATAGAGCAAAAGGCTAATCGTGATAATGTTAAAATTGAAAAATTAGTAATTGAAGCCTTGCAAATGGTTTTTGAATAAAAGTTAATGATATAATTAATTTAACGGATTGTGCTAGTTAAATTTGATTTTGAATTAAATGGTAATTATTTTAAAGAAAAAAATATGCCTATAAAGCACTTTTGTATAGGAATTTTATCCAAATACTAAGTGCTTTATTTTTCCTATA
>NZ_WHJC01000531.1 GCF_009295725.1 Clostridium tarantellae | reverse complement strand
TTTTAATATTAACCTTCACAATTGGATACTTTGGTTTTAAAGTAGCATTTAGAAAAGATATTAATATATCTGGATGCTTTTCTGAACCAAAAATATTCTTAAATATAAAATCCATTTTAGGATCTAATAAGCTCTGTAACACTCTATTCACTTCCTTATAATTCTACTAAATCTATTGTGACTACTTTCTAAGCTGATTTATTTCATCCACTGTTAACCCAGTTTTTAAGGCAATAGTTTCATTATCTAAAACATCTAGTAAATTTCTAGCAACCGCTTCTATTCCTTCTTTAATTCCTTTTTCTTTCCCTTCTTTAAGACCTTCCTTAAGACCTTCTTCTTTTCCTTCACGCTTAGCTTTATTTAATGCACTTGTTTCATCTTTTAATGCTTTAGCTCTTAGTTCATATAATGCTCTTTGTTTTTCATCACAGCTAATTTTAATAAGTTCATTTTTAGCTTCTCTTATTTCTTTTACTGACATCTCTAAAGCTCTTACCTTTTCACTTTCAGGATTTTTTAAGAATTCTATCCAAGCTACTAGCATATCTCTTTCATCACTATTATCCTTAAGTTTAGGAATTTCTATAAAATGAATTTCTAAAACATCTGTTAGTTCTTCATTTACCTCTATTTCTTTTAATCTATAAGCATTATGAAATATATCATTATTTAAGTATTTAAATAATGATATATTTATACAAACAGTTCTTTTAAGGTCTGAATAATCATCTCCCTCATTAAGCTGTCCTTCGTATAGTTTACTCCAGTAGTAAAGACTACGCTTTATCATATTAAATTCATTTTTAACCTGTATTTCTATATTAATTATTTCATTACTACTAGTTGTAGCATTAACATCTAATCTTGAAAATTTATCTTTAATATATTCTTTTTCTAAATCAGTATTTTTAATATTAACCTTCACAATTGGATACTTTGGTTTCAATGTAGCATTTAGAAAGGATATTAATATATCTGGATGCTTTTCTGAACCAAAAATATTCTTAAATATAAAATCCATTTTAGGATCTAACAAGCTCTGTAACACTCTATTCACTTCCTTATAATTCTACTAAATCTATTGTGACTACTT
>NZ_WHJC01000530.1 GCF_009295725.1 Clostridium tarantellae | reverse complement strand
GTTTTTAATATATAATCAATTGGACTAAGTAATGATGTCCAAGGAGAAGAACCAAATAATAATCCTATTACTTTATTAGAATTATCCAAGACTAAACTGCCAGAATCACCCTCCTCTGACATTAAAGTAGTTAGTATTTGATTTTTAAACATAGATTTTAGACCTCCAGCCATATCTTGGATAATTAGAGCGTTAGTATCAGTTATAGTTCCTGTAGTATACCCTGTTCTTTTTCCACATTTTTTTACAGACTTTTTAAGTTTTGCTTTGGTGGTTCCTGTAATAGTTCCTATATTATAAATTTCTTTTATATATTTAACTTTAGGATTTATGGCAGCAATAGCTGCATCAGCTAAATTGACAGTATTTTTACCAGCATATCCATAGTATAGATGGATTTTTTTTTCTAAGGTAGCAATTTGATTTCCTATAGAGGTCCAGTTATAGTCAAATGTACTAGGTTGTACTATACTAGCCCCTTTTTCTAGTTTTCCTTCAAAAGCAAGTATATGATTATTACTTAAAATATAAGGAGCATTAGTTAAATTATCAAATACTATAGCTCCTAAAGTACCAGCAGTAGTATCTTTAAAGGGACTTATGCTAAGCCCACCCTGCAGAGGACGTTGACGAGATTTTAAAAAATTAATATCTTTTATATTCTCATTATCTTCTGTTGTTTTAAATGGATTAATTATACTTATTTTAAAATCACCTATTTGAAAGGAACCTACAGTAGTGTTGCGTTTAAAATTGCCAACTTGATAAATATCTGTTTTTATACCTAAAAAATTTTTAGGTATAATATCTTCTTTGTAAAGTTTATTTAATGGTACTTTTTCCTTTACTAAAATACGTAAAACAGGCTCATTTGTATCAATATTTTTAATTGATTTATTACCAAAGGATAATCCTACTACATTTTTTTTAGGTAAGAAAAAATTATTATTATTATCAATGATATCTACTATGGAATCTTTTAATAAAGAACACATATAATCCTCCTTATATAAGATTATATATAATATGAAAATTCCTTTAATATATGTGATTGAATTTTAAAAATAATTAAATTATTTATAGTCATTATTGATAATAAATCATAAAATATATTAAAT
>NZ_WHJC01000529.1 GCF_009295725.1 Clostridium tarantellae | reverse complement strand
AAGAATTAATTTATGGCAAGTTGCTTAAAACAATACAACTTGATAAAAATATAACTACGCTTGAAGATGTTATTAATCATCTTAATAACGATTCTTTAGCTAGTTAAATTTATTGTAAAGTGGTGTTATATATAACTAAATTAATTTTGAATAAGAAAAATTAGTAAATACTTCATTACCTAAATCTTTTAAACTAAAATTAGTAGGTTCACTACTATATTCTTTATTATTTATAACCCATGTCCAATCAAATTTAAACCAATCTATATTTTTAGGTTCAGTTCCTGTATCTATAGCATTTTTTAATGAATTTATCCACATTTCCCATCTGCCATAATAAAAATCCCCAGTTAAACCTGACCATTGTCTATTTGAATAATCACGCAATCCACCAGCTTCTGATTGTAGTAAGCCTCCCCATGTAGTTATAAGTGCTTTAGAATTTAATTTAAACATATCTGTTGAAAAATCATCAAAAGCTTCTTCTTTAGCATATTTTATCCACGTTCCTACTAAAAATACCCTTTGGGTACTTAGTATTTTTTCTTGTAGCTTTATGAGGTTTAAAAATTTATCTGCATATAATTTAAATCCTGCTGAATCATTTGCATTATATAATGATACAAATTTGTTATAATACTCTTGGGCAGAATTAGCTAAAACTTGTCTTAAATAATCTGCTAAATCAAATAAATAACCTGGATAGTCCTTAAGCTCATCATAATCAGCTAATAAAAGTTTAACAGCTTCTTCAAATTTAATTTTATCATAAAGAACTGTAATGCTTCCAACAAGGGCTGACGATCTTACTCCAAATTTAGGTCTTGCATTAATTATAGATTCTGATGCTCCTTCATGATAATGAGTTCTTTTAGCATAAGCAGTTTCATTAAATACTTTCCATGCATTATATGCATTATCTGTATATTTTCCATATCTTCTTTCTATATAATCCTTTAACCATAACTCAACATTAACGACATCTGTAGTCCAAGCCATTTCAAATAGTAAATCAAATAACACTGGATTTGATTCAAGTGCTTCTGGAGTGATACCAATTCCTTTCATGTGTGATGTTTTTCCTGTAGATGTTGTTTTATACGCATTTGGTATTTCTGTTGCTAAAACTCCAA
>NZ_WHJC01000528.1 GCF_009295725.1 Clostridium tarantellae | reverse complement strand
AATTATAAGTATTGAAGCTAAAATAATCACTTGTATTGAAATGAATCCATCATTCTTTTTCATAACAAAAAATTCTCCCTTTAGAATTTTTTTGTTTTATGAAAACATAAAATATATTTCCTTTATCATATATATTAAAATTCTCTATATTTTTTAATATATAATCTTTTCTGTTTTTATAATTTATATATAATTTATCATTTTTCTTTTCTATAATATCTAGCTGTTTTTTATTATTATCATTTAAAAATTCTATTTTTATTTTATTATTTTCACAATTAATATTATTTACTTTTACTCCATTAATTCTGCTACTTATATATGTATCAGCATCAGCTAAATATTTAATATTTTTTGAAGAATCAGAATAAGTTTTAAATTCTTTTACATATTTAACTACTATATTATTCAAAAAATTCAAAATAATCATTGCTAAAGCTAAGTATATTGTACATTCCATTAATAAATATCCTGATCTTTTTATTCTAAGTATATTGATTTTGTAACTACCTCCTCCAATTTATAATTTTTTTCATTATTTGAATTTTTATATCTTATTTCTACATTTAATTTTTTATCTTTTTCTAATTCTATTACTTTAATATTCCATAATTTTATTATGTTATTTTCCTTTAAACCTACAAGTTCTTTAAAATCATTACTAATTAAATCTTTTATATTGTTAATATTTAAAAAATATTCTTTTCCTTTCTCTAATGAATTAAAAAATTCAAAAGATATATTATTTTTTATTTCTAAAGAAATTCCTCTTAATATATCATAAACTTCCACCTGTGTTTCATAATTTGATTTATTTTTATGATAAGAACTATATATGCTTAATATACTCCAAAATAATATAGTAGAGATAGCTAAGGAAATAACTAAATCAATCATCAAAAAACCTTTATTCTTTAACATCAATAATTTCACTTCCTACTTTTATTGTTATTTTTCCAACTACTTTTTCTTTATTTTTTATTAATATAGTTCCTGGAGTAGTTATAATACCTAATCTATTTATAATTATATTTTTATTATTAAAAAAAATTTTATAGTCATCTTTTAATTCGAAAATTTTACTAGAGTTGATATTATTAGTGTAATAAAATTTAATATATTTATCTTTTAATATATAT
>NZ_WHJC01000527.1 GCF_009295725.1 Clostridium tarantellae | reverse complement strand
GAAAGTATAAAAAGAAGATAGAGGAGGATGAAGAAATTGCTAAAAGCATACAAAATAGAGGTGAAACCTACAAAAAAACAGACAACTAAAATACATGAAACTATTGGTATATGTAGATACATTTATAATTTTTACTTAGCTTACAATAAAGAAGTTTATGAGAAAGAAAAGAAGTTTGTAACTGGAATGAATTTTTCAAAATGGTTGAATAATGAATACATTCCTAACAATGAAGATAAAGTTTGGATTAAAAGTGTATCATCAAAAGCTGTTAAACAGGCTATTATGAATGGAGAAAAAGCTTTTAAACGGTTTTTTAAAGGGGAATCTAAGTTCCCTAGGTTTAAAAAGAAAAAGAACAAAGATGTTAAGGTTTATTTCCCTAAAAATAATAAAACAGATTGGACTATACAAAGACATAGGGTTAAAATTCCAACTCTAGGATGGATGAGATTAAAAGAATTCGGATATATTCCTTTGGATTCTGTTGTTAAAAGTGGAACAGTAAGTCAACAAGCTAATAAATATTATGTATCTATATTGGTTGAAGAAAATATAAATACTAATAATATAGGCTTAGAATATAGTGAAGGAATAGGGTTGGACTTGGGTATTAAAGACTTTGCTATATGTAGTAATGGTAAAGCTTATAAGAATATTAATAAAACTAAAAAAGCTAAAAAGTTAGAGAAAAGCCTTAAAAGGCAACAAAGAAAACTTTCAAGGAAATATGAAAGTTTAAAAATTAGAAATAAAAAAGAAGGAGGAAATGCTACTAGACAAAATATTCAAAAACAAATAGTTAAGGTACAAATTTTACATCAAAAACTAACTAATATAAGAATAGATTATATAAATAAAATAGTAAGTGAGTTAGTGAAAACCAAACCTTCTCATATAACTATTGAGGATTTAAATATTAGTGGAATGATGAAAAATAGGCATTTATCCAAAGCAGTATCACAACAAAAATTCTTTGAATTTAGAACTAAACTAACCAATAAGTGCAATTGGAATGGAATTGAATTAAGGGTTGTAGATAGATTCTATCCTAGCAGTAAACTATGTCATGAATGTGGATGTATTAAGAAAGATTTAAAACTTTCTCATAGGGTTTATGTTTGTGATTGTGGTTACAA
>NZ_WHJC01000526.1 GCF_009295725.1 Clostridium tarantellae | reverse complement strand
AATAAGCATTTAATATTAAAATTAAGTTGTCATTAAAAAAATATTGGTTAAAATTTGTATAATTACAATTGGATGGTTGGTAATTATAATTAATTTAACATTTAGGAGAAAAACATATGAAAATACAAGAAATTTTTAATAATCTTTTAGAAAGTGGGGTAGTAATAAATTATGGTGATGAAAATATTACATTTTCAATGGTTACTTATTTAAAAGAAGAAGATGAAAATACATTAATTATAGAGTTAGATTATGAAGAAAAATATTTAGTTGATAAAGAAAAATTTAAAGAAAATCATTCAAAAGAAAATATAAATTTTTATGACTGGCAAAATGTTAGAGATTTTGATAAATTATTAGAAAAATAATTAAATACAATATAAAAATCACTTTTAAATTAAAATATTAAAATAATTAATATTACAATAGAAAGTGATTTTTATATGAAAATTATAATAATTTTAAATTTAAGTTAAAGTATATAATCAATTAAGATAGTTGTAAAAAAGAAAAAATACTTTAATTAAATCTATTACTTTCATATATTTCAATGATTTTATTATATAAATCAACATCTTCAACAGCAAAATATAAGTCACCGTCTTTTATGGAGTATTCATATTGAAGAACTAATAAAGAATCTTGTAAAATATCTTTTATTATTCGGAATCTTTTATCTATATCTAAAAATTCAATTTCACATAAAATTTCTATAGGATCATTTTCATTTGTTTCACTATTATATTGAGATTTTTTAAAGTTATTGAAAAGAATCATATTGATATTTTTTTTATCACAGTAAACTACTTTCCCAGATTTATTACAAGATACACAAGGATTAAATTCACAATTTCTTATACATTTAACACACATACATTCAACACAAATTTTTGTTTTTTCTAAAGCATCTTTATGTTTATTTTTAAATTCTTCACATTCATTTATAAGTTTATTTTCATTAGATTTTTCTTTGAAAAAACTAAATATAGATTTTTTCTCATTTTTAGCTTTAAATTCAGTTTTATTAAGAAGTTCAATATATATTTTTAAAAGTTTTAAATTTTTATAATAGGCTCTTTCTTTTAAAGTAGATTCATCACTAAGAGATTCTATATCATCAAGTATAAACATTACTCTACTATATAT
>NZ_WHJC01000525.1 GCF_009295725.1 Clostridium tarantellae | reverse complement strand
GAGATAGAATAGGAAAGTACACTTTAGAGATGTATAAGAACTATATATTACATAAAAAGGATGAATAAGCTAATGAAAAGAAGAAGTTTAAAGAAAATATTAAGTATAATTATTTCAGTAGTTTTGGTTTTATTTATAGGGTTATCCTATGTGTTAGGTAGATTAGTTTATAAAGGATCTGTAGGATCATCTCAAAAAATAAAAAATGAAGATGTGGTAGAAGTTTTTTCGAAAGAAGAGGACAAACCTCTTTATGAACTTGAAAAATATAAACATGAAAAATTTATGATTCCATCTTCAAATGGATATGATGTGGAAACTATGTTTATAAAATCAAATATAGAAACAAATAAGACTATAATAATTGTTCATGGAATTGAAACTTATTATTTTAAATGGTTAAAAACAGCTTTTGGATATTTAGAGAATGGATATAATGTAGTTATTTATAATCAGAGACATACAGGAAATACCGGGGGAAAAGATTTTACTTTTGGATTATATGAAAGATACGATTTAGATGCAGCAGTTAACTTTGTTAAAAACAAATTTCCAAAGGGTATGATAGGCGTACATGGTTATTCAATGGGAGCTGCTACAGCAACTATGCATACAGAGCTTAATGAGAAAAAGAAAAAGGTAGATTTTTATATTTTAGATTCTCCTTATAGTGAGATGGCTGATGCTGTTAGATTAGGAATTGAAGCAGAAAATATACCACTAATTCCAACATCATATATAGCTTCTTGTGGTAATCTATATACAAAGATATTTTCAGGATTTACTTATGATGAAATTAAACCTTATGAAGCTGTAAAAAATATATCAGTTCCAGTTATGCTTATACATGGAACTGCAGATACTGTTTGTGCACCTAATAATAGTACTAAAATTTATGAAACTATTCCTCATAATAAAAAAGAACTGTGGTTTATAGAAGGTTCTAAACATGTTAAAGGAGTAGATGATGTAAAAAAAGAATATTTTAAAAGAATATTTAATTTTATAAATAAAAATGTAGAAATATAGAAATAAGGCATAAGAGTTTTAAACTTTTATGCCTTGTTTTAAAAAAGAAAAAGTTAAATAGTAATAATAGAAAAAATACTATTAATAATAAGAGACAATTATAAATTAAAAGAACTTTAT
>NZ_WHJC01000524.1 GCF_009295725.1 Clostridium tarantellae | reverse complement strand
ATTTTATTTTTATTCTCATTATGAAAAATTGTTATTTTCAAATAACAATTATTAAATCATTGAATATTTATTTTCTTTTTGATATACTTTTTTTAAAAAGGAGGTTATTTAAATATGGATAAATTACTTTTCGGAATCTCAGGGCTTCCTTTAGGAGAAGATAATAAAAAATTTAATTATGCTTCTGGAATTGAATATTTACATACTATAGGTCTTGATGCAATGGAACTTCCTTTTGTAAGATCTGTTAATGTTACATCCAAAAATAAAAATGCTATTATTGAAGCTAAAAATAAAAATAAATTTTATCTTTCTGCCCATGGATCTTATTTCATAAATTTAAATGCTGTTGAAGAAGAAAAAATAGAAAAATCTCTTGAAAGAATTATAGCAGGAGCAAAAGCATTAAAATCTATAGGTGGTAGAAGTTTAATATTTCATCCTGGATTTTATCTAAAATCCTCAAAGAAAGAAACTTTAGAGAAAATTAAATACAATTTATCTAAACTTCCTTATGATGATGTTGATTATAGACTAGAAACTACAGGTAAAGCAACTCAATTTGGAGACTTAAAAGAACTTGTTAATATATGCAAAGATTTAAATTTTTGCAAATTATGTATAGATTTTTCTCATCTTCATGCTAGAGGTATAGGTGCTTTAAAAGATTACAATGATTTTGCTAAAATATTAGAATATATAGGTGAACATTTAGGCAGATCAGCTTTAGATGATTTGCATATACATATGTCTGGAATAAATTATACTGAAAAAGGTGAACGAAATCATATGCCCTTTAAAGAAAGTGATTTCTTATATAAAGATTGTTTAAAAGCCTTTATTGATTATAATATTAAAGGATGTATTATATGTGAAAGCCCTTTACTAGAAAAAGATGCTTTATTATTAAAGGAAATCTATAATTCGTTATAAATTATATTTTATCAATTTATTTAATATCTTATCTAACACAAAAAAAGTTAGTGTTCCTCTATAGAGAAACACTAACTTTTTATTATAAATATTTTAATTTATACTAAATTATTTTTTAATATTATTTAAAATCTTCTATATCCATAACCATAGCCATTATTATACATATTATTCATATTATTTGAGTTATTCATATTATTAAAATTATTTAAAAGTAATATTAATAATAATG
>NZ_WHJC01000523.1 GCF_009295725.1 Clostridium tarantellae | reverse complement strand
CTATTCCTCCATGAAATATAAACATTCTATTAAATAAATTTATTAATTCTTTTAAATCAGTAATTGCAAAAATACACCATCCAATTATTAAAAAAAAGCTTACATATATGTGAGAAAAAACTTTATATGTATTTAATATTTTTATAAAACCTATCTTTTCTATATATATTAATATAAAAAAGAATAATCCCCATAAAATAAAATTGTAACTAGACCCATGCCAAAATCCAGTTAAAAACCATAATATTACAAGATTTACACATAATCTAGTTTTGCTACCTTTATTTCCTCCTAAAGGTATATATACATATTCTTTAAACCAAGCACCTAAGGTAATATGCCATCTTCTCCAAAATTCACTAATACTTCGTGAAATATAAGGAAAATTAAAATTTTCTGGGAAATTAAACCCTAACATTTTTCCTAAACCAATAGCCATTGTAGAATAACCACTAAAATCAAAATAAATTTGCAAACTAAAAGCTAAAACTCCCATCCAAGCTAAAGGAGTAGATACTTTTTCAAAACCTATTTTTTCAACTTCAGTCCAAAGCATTCCTATGTTATTAGCTATTAATACTTTTTTAGCCAATCCCAATATAAATAACTTTAATCCTTTTTCTACTTTTTTAAAAGATAAATCCTTTTTTAATAATTCTTTTTTTATATCAGTATATTTTACAATAGGTCCTGCAATTAGCTGCGGAAACAAACTTACATACGCTCCAAAATTTATTATATTTCTTTCAGCTCTAGTCTTTCCTTTAAAAACATCTATAGTATAAGACATTGTTTGAAAGGTGTAAAAACTTATTCCTAATGGTAATGTTAAATTTACATTTGTTATGCTTAACTTAAAAAAATCATTAAAATTGTTAATAAAAAAATTAATATATTTAAATAAAAATAACATTGCTAAATTAAATAATATAGATAAAAGCAAAAAAATACTTTTATATAATTTATTAGTTGAATTTCTTTCTATAGCTAATGCAATAAAAAAATCTACTAGAATTGATAAAATCATTAAAATAAAGTATTTAGGTTCTCCCCAGGAATAAAAAATTAAGCTTAATAAAATTAAAATAATATTTTTTCCTTTATTAGGAGTTAAATAATATATAATTAAAGCAAAAGGTAAAAATCTAAATATAAACAATATACTAC
>NZ_WHJC01000522.1 GCF_009295725.1 Clostridium tarantellae | reverse complement strand
AGAATAAATAAAGCTAATTGTGTTAATTTAAATAGAAGTAAAAGCATAACTGAATAATTTTTCTAATTGTTAGGAATTATTAGACAAGCTTAAAATTTTATGCTTATATAAGAAAATAAATAAAAAATTCAAAGTATAATTAAAAATGCTTTGAATTTTTTATTTAAACATTAGTTTATTTTATAAATACTCTAAAGATATCAGAGGTATTATTTAATAGGTAATTCTATAAAACTTTTTAAAGATTCAGTATCACTTATTATTTTTTCAAAATTATCTCCATAGTATTCTTTATGGGCATCTAGTAATTCATCTTTTTTATAAGTAATTGTTATACCTTTAGGAAATTTAAAATTTATTATATGGCAATTTTTAACTAGAGAAAATATAATTAGGGCATTTTTTTTAATTACATCTTCAAAGGGAAGTGTTACACTTGAATTATCTTGAAATTTAATCTGGACATCATTAAAATCTTTATAATTTATAGTTAGCTCATAGGGTTCATAATCTGTTTGTAATTTAAAACCATCACTATATAGGTTGGCTGGTAAGTTTAAAATAATATTTCCTACAGCAGAATTATCTCCTATGTTACAATCTTTATATTCTAATAGGTTTTTTATATTAATATTTGATTCATTTATATTTTTATTTGGCTTTATTTGTTTTTCACATGAAATTATTGAAAAAGATAATAAAAATATTATTAATGGAACAATTAGCTTAACTCTAATTAACTTCATATTCAATTTTCCCTTTTTTATACTTTTAATAGCTATGAATCTATTTATTTAAATTTCTTTTTTAATTTAATAATATCCTCCTTATCAATCCATTCTTCACTAAAACCACAATTACAACAAACATAACGATTTACTTTTACTGCACTAAAAATACTTACACCTATCATAATATTATTTCCTGTTCCATAAGCTCCTGCTGATCCCTTAACTTTAAGAATATCTGATGAATTACATTTTGGACAAAGTCCTGTATTTTTCATATTAATCCTCCTAATAAAGTATATTCTAAATTATACCAAAAATAATTTTGCAATTATTAACAAAGTAAAAACAGAAAATATAAATTTTAATTTTTAATTTTTAATACTATTATATAAATAAATTTTAGCAATAATACTTAAATTATTTTTTTAGTATAAGTTAATAT
>NZ_WHJC01000521.1 GCF_009295725.1 Clostridium tarantellae | reverse complement strand
ATTATATAAAGAGAAAATATAATATAAAAATTTTAAAAATTTAATTATTAAATACTTCTAGTCTTTAATAATCTATATGCTATAATTAAATATATCTAATAAATAAGCAAAGGTTATTACTAAAGGAGCAATTTAATTAAAATGAAAAAATTATTAAAATTACAAAAAGGAGATTCTATTGGAATATTTTCTCCATCTTCTCCTATAACTGCAACATGTCCTAAAAGATTTAAACGTGGAAAAGATTTTTTAACCAATAAAGGTTTTGAAATAATAGAAGGTAATTTAACGGGCAAAATTGATTTTTATAGATCAGGAAGCATTAAAGAAAGAGCTGAAGAATTAAACAATTTAATTAGAAATCCTAAGGTAAAATGTATAATGTCTACCATTGGAGGTATGAATTCTAATTCTATTTTACCTTATATTGATTATGATGCCTTTATTAAAAATCCTAAAATAATTATAGGATACTCAGATGTTACTGCTATACTACTTGCAATATATGCAAAAACAGGAATAAGCACTTATTATGGTCCTGCTTTAGTAGCTTCATTTGGTGAATTTCCACCCTTTGTGAATTGGACTTATGATTATTTCTATAATCTTTTGGTAAAAAATACAAGGGGCCCTTTTCAATTAACTTGCCCTGGATATTGGACAGAACAATATATTAATTGGGAGATTCAAAATACAAGTAAAGAAAAACAAGTTAATGAATGGGTTACAGTTTATAATGGAAAAACTTGCGGAAGATTAATTGGAGGGAATTTAAATACTATAACAGGTATTTGGGGTAGTGAATATATGCCTGAAATTAAAAAGGGAGATATTCTTTTTATAGAAGATTCTTTAAAAGATGCAGCCACTTTAGAAAGAAGTTTTTCATTTTTAAAAATAAATGGAGTGTTTAATAAGATTTCAGGTATTTTACTTGGAAAACATGAATTATTTAATGATTTAGGTACTGGTAAAAAGCCTTATGAAATACTTTTAGAAGTTTTAGGAGATATAAAGTTACCATTTTTAGCAGAGTTTGATTGTTGTCATACTCACCCTATGATAACATTACCTATTGGATGTAATATTGAATTAGATGCAACCAATAAAAAGGTAACTATTTTAATGCCTAGTGGTAATTAAAAAAAATTTTAAATTTATATGAAATTTTATAAAAAAATTTAAAACACTTAGTATGTGAATT
>NZ_WHJC01000520.1 GCF_009295725.1 Clostridium tarantellae | reverse complement strand
ATCTTACTATTACTACAATAAATAATATAAATAATATAACTAATCCTAAAAATATTTTTAATTTATTATTGTGTATTAATAAACCAAGCATTGGTAATACTATACAAATTCTTTTTAAAAACATATTTTTTTCTTTAATATTCATGTTGTCTTACTCCTAATATTATAATTATTATTTTAAGCTGTTAAAAATCTCTTTATCTTCATCAGAAAATTTATCTAAATTATCTGATTGAATAAATTCATTTGTATTATAGTTTAATTTAGTATAGCCTTTTTCTCCTATAGTATAAACATATGGATTTATTTCTTTATATTTAGTTATATAATCAAGAACTTTACTTCGTTTAAGGTCAGATAAGTCTATTTTATCTTGATTATGAACATATGCATGAAATATACCAAATCTACCATCATCTCCAAAAGAAGCAATGGCATCTCTATTTGACATTGAAGAATATTTACGTTCTTTATTTTTATTGCCACAACCTAAAAATAAAATGGTTAAACTTAAAGCTATAAATATTAAATATAATTTTTTCATATATAAGCTCCTTTAAATTTTTGTTTATTATAAGATTTTATTCTTTTGTTTTTTATTTAATAAATTTTTGCTAAATGAAATATTAATAACAAACAAAGAACATACTAATATCACTATCAGACTATTTTTATTTATTATGTAATAATATAAAGCTAGTATAAGAAGTATTATATTAACAATTGAACTAATTAATATAATATTTATATTTTTTTTATTTAAATTAACATTAAATTTAAATACATATTCAACACTTTCTTTTCTTTTAACAATACTATATATGTTTTTTGTATATTTTAAAATTAGAAATACTAACATTCCTGCATATAAAAAAATATGTAAATTTTCCATAAACCTTACCTCACTTAAATATCAAAAAAATCTTTTTATATAAAAAATAGAAAGTATAATAATACCAAATAAAAATAAAATGCAATATTTTTTTTGTTTATTTTTATAAAAATAATAACATAAAACTAATTGTTGAATAACTACTACTACAAATGTTAAGAATGTAGTTAAATCAAATTGAAAAAAATTAGTTACATTATTAAAAATTAAAATTATTAGCATAAGAGCTATTAATATTAAATTAATTATAGTAAGCTTTTTAGTAGTCATATTTCTTTCCTCTTTCGTTTTAAATCAAAAATAATATATCATAAAT
>NZ_WHJC01000519.1 GCF_009295725.1 Clostridium tarantellae | reverse complement strand
TCTAAATTGCAATATCAAATTGAACTAGTCCTTAATTATGATTTAAAGACTAATTATTATAATGAATATATTTCATCTAAGTGTATTTCAAATAACTCTTCCGGTGTTTTGTAATGAAGAAGTTTTCTAGGAAGAGTGTTCATCCAATTTTCTATAAAAGTTATAGTTTCAAATGAGTAGTCTGAAATTCGTTTTCCCTTGGGAATAAAACGTCTAATCAAGCCATTATGACGCTCATTTATACCTTTTTCAAAAGAGGAATATGGATGGGTGAAATACACTTTTGTTTTAGTTTCAGTTTCTTTTTCAAGTGTCGATAAATCAGCAAATTCAGAGCTATTATCAGCAGTTATACTCTTAAACACTTCACTAAATTTACTACCAAAAAGCTCTTTAATCTTCTTAAGAGCATTTGTAACAGATATAGCTGAATGAGAAGACATTTCAGATATTATAGCATATCTAGTTTTACGTTCGACAAGTGTTAACAAAACGTTGTCTTTATTAGATTTTTCACCTAATACGCAATCTATTTCCCAATGCCCAAATTCTTCACGGCTTTCAATAGAATCAGGACGATCTGAAATGCTAGTACCAAGCTTTTTCCTATTATTTCTTACTCTAGTAGACTTTATATTTCTATGAAGTTTAGCTGGTAAATCTATATTTTTTATAGGTAACAAGCCAATGTCTACATAATTATACAAAGTTTTTGTAGAAATCATTTGGTACGGACTAAATCTAGAGGAATATAGTGCTTCACCAACACATGCATCTAAAGACCAGTGATAATTTTTAACTTTATCAACTACATATTCTATGAAATTACTACATTCTAATAGTTTGTATTTACGACTGGATTTTAAGCGATTCTTCTTATAAACAGCTTCTCCAGTATCAGCAAAGTACACTTTAAATTTCTTACCTTGATTAATTTGTTTAGTAGTACCACCACGTATTTCGTTTAAAACGGTATTTATAGACCTACCTAGTTCTTTTGCTATTTTATAAGCAGAAAAGCCATCTTTAAGACGCATTTCAACTATTATACGCTCTTTCATATTTAAATGTTTATTTTTTCTTGACTCTGTGTTATGATTTTGATAGTCCATGGTGATTATCCCCCGTGTTTTGTATTTTGTTTTGCGATTAAATCATAACACAGGTTAATCCACTATGGATTTTTTATTTAGTTCAATTTCATTTTACAATTAAGCT
>NZ_WHJC01000518.1 GCF_009295725.1 Clostridium tarantellae | reverse complement strand
AATATATATGGTCTTTTATTGCTCTTAAAATCAAATATAAAGCATTTTTTATTTTAAAGGCATAATATACTATTATTTATGTAAAAATCTATTAAATCTTAATTTTAAAGCTATTATCGACAAATTATATAATCTATTTGGTTTTTTATAGTATTATTTTTATTCCCATCCTAATAATTGATTTTCATAAGCATTCCAATCTTCAACCTCTCTTTGAGAATAATCAGTAAATAAAAGTTTTTTAGGATTATTATTTGAATTAGTTATAGTATTATTTATAGTTATATTTTTGTTAGTTTTAAAATCATTTAAAACTTTTAATAAATATGCTTTGTTACTTTTTATTTCTCCATTAGCAAAAGCTTCTGTATTGCATATAGTTGTAATTGCTCTAAGAATATCATTTATACAAAATGTAATTAATAATGCTTTTACATCTGCTTTTTTTAACTTAAAATTTAATAATTGACAATGTTCTAAAATTTCTAATATTTCTTTATCTTTATAATTTATAGAATCTTGTATATTTATTTCTTTATTTTCTTTAACTAAAGTTCCAATTTCTATATTTTTATCATCTTCTTCAATTTTGTTGTTTTCATTTTCACTAACATTATTCTTTTTTAATTTTTTTATAGAAGAAGATTGTTTTATAGTCTCTGTTGTAGTCTCTGTTGTAGTCTCTGTTAAAGATTTTACCTTTTGGGTAAATTGGATTTTACCTTTTGGGTAAATTGGATTTTCCCCTTTGGGTAAATTGGATTTTCCCCTTTGGGTAAAATCCAAAGAATCGCAAGAAGTCAACATTTCGTTAATATTATCTATTAAAATTTCTAAATTTAATTTAATATGTTTTTTTGGTGCACCATCAAATTTTTTTAATTTAGTAGTAACTATTCCTTTACTCTCTAATAGTTTTATAGATCTATCAAATTGTTTAGCAGATATTCTACATTCTTCCCACCAATCTTCTCTTCCTTTAGCAAGCCAAAGCTCTTCATTTATAATAACTCTTAATTTACTTTTACCTTTTGAGTTTGGTAAATTCCAATAAACTATTTGAGATAATAAAACTCCACTAACTAAATCACCAGCAACATCTACATATATTTTTTTTAAATCTATTGTGTCTCTAGTTGTTTGTTCCCATAGTAAAAAATCTTTATAATCCATTAAAAAAAACTCCTTTCATATTTATAAAACAAATAAGAAAGAAGTCTATATAATAAAATACAT
>NZ_WHJC01000517.1 GCF_009295725.1 Clostridium tarantellae | reverse complement strand
ATAAAAAACCTACTTCTCAAACTACCTTTGATATTTAAATTAAAGGTAGTAACATATTTTTAATTATTAAAAATTTCTAATTGACAAAAAAATCTCTAACTAAAACAAAAATTAATGTTTATTTTTGTTTTAGTTAGAAATCTAAAAACTCACTTTATAAAATACTATTTATCTTCAAATAACCATTTATGCATATCATTAATAGTACTTTCTTTGTCAAAAATTAAATAATATACACCTTTTATTAACTCACCTTTAGAATCTTTATCCTTTGGAAATCTAGCTTGTTCTATTACTATATTATCAAAACTAAATATATCATTTGCAATACTTAATATTTCTTTTGAATCTAAGCTAGTTTTAATCATAGGTAATAACTCATTTAATAAATTAGGATATTTAATAGTAGGAAGTTTTTTAATCTTTTCAAATACTTTAGTTAATACAATTCTATGTCTTTCCGCTCTTCTATAATCTCCTCCTACTGTATATCTTATCCTACAATATGCCATAGCTTGAGTACCATCTATAGTTTGTAAACCTGCTGTTTGTATTTGTGGAGATTTAGTGTTATATAAATGATTCAAATTTAAAACCATATGATTTATAAAATTAATTTCATTTTCTTGTATGTCTATATCTACCCCTCCTATAGTATTAATAATTTTAGGAAGTGTAGAAAAATTAACAGATGCAAAATCTTTAATGTTTAAATGAAATGTTTCATTTAATGTTTTTATAGCAAGCTTAGGTCCTCCAAAAGCATATGCATGATTTAATTTATCTTTTCCATGTCCATCAATATGTACATAAGAATCTCTCATAACTGAAGTTAATTTAAGTTTTTTATGTTTAGTATCAATAGTAGCTATCATTATAGAGTCTGATCTACCACTTTTACCTTCTTCTGAATCTATTCCAAAAAGAACTACATTTTTAATATCTGAAAAATTTGAAAGTTTTGCTTGCACTTGTGGAACTATTCCTAAATCAGATTCTTTTATTTCTACCTTTTCTATTTTGTTTAATAAGTTATTTAAGTAATATAGACCAATTCCTAATATTATTGCTAAAGTTAATAATATTATAAGTATTATTGATAATACATATTTTTTATTAATCTTATTTTTTTTATCATTAGAACTCATTATATTTAACTCCTTGATATTGTTTATTATGTTTCAACAATATATTCTGTATATAGATGAATTTTAAAATATTTAAGGAATTTATGTAAACTTTATTTTATCT
>NZ_WHJC01000516.1 GCF_009295725.1 Clostridium tarantellae | reverse complement strand
GACCCCTTTAAGGGGTAGTTAGTGAAAAAAATGCGGTTGGCAGACCGTTCAAAGTGCGAGTAGCACAGCCAGTAATATGCCCTTATAGGGCTAGAGCAAACCACCCGTTTTACGGGTGGTTATGATTTACCTTTAGTGAGGTTCCTGAAGATTATTCAGATGATGAATATGAAAGTATAGAAAATTATATTCAGGTGGATATTTGGAGCAAGGAAAATGTGGAAGGGTTAAAAAGAAAAGTTAAAAAAGCCATGAAAAATAAGGACTTTATTTATATAGATGGTAGAGATCAATTTGAAATAGATACAAAGCTATATCATAAGGCTTTAAGGTTTTATATAGCAAATGCTGAAGAATAAGGAGGAAAATTAATGGCAGAAACCATAGTAAATAGTAGAAGAATGGGACTTAGAGATATTAGTATTTCAGTAGTTAAAGAAAATAGTGTATCTAACTATACTACAGATACAGTTAAAAAATTAGCTAGGTCCATAAGTGCTAAAGTAACAGAAAAGAAAAAGGTGGATAAAATTTATTCAGATGATGGTACAGAGGATGTTATTGAAACCTTAGAAAGTATTGAAATTGAAATAGAAATAAATGATTTAAGTCCAGAGCAGGAAGCATTATTAAGAGGATGTAAATATGAAAATGGATTTTTAATAGATAATCAAGATGATATGGCTAATGAAATTGCCATAGGATGGAGAGCTAAAAGAACAGATAAAAAATATGAATTTGTATGGAACTATTGTGGTAAGTTCAATGATGGAACTACAGATACCTATGAAACTCAACAGGATAAATTAAAAACTCAAACCCCTAAACTAAAAGGTACTTTCTATCCAAGAGCTAAAGATGGTAACTGGAGGGTAAGAGTTAATGAAAGTTATCTTAAGGAAGAGCATGGGGATGCAAAAAAAGCTATACAAAGTTGGTTTGATAAGGTGCAGGAACCAGTACAAAAAACACAATAGGAGGAATTTATTTTGAATATAGTATTAAACATTAATGGTGAAAATAAAAGTTTTTCAGCTAGAAAAATAACTGGAATGAAATATAGAAGATTTTTAGAAATACAAAGTATATTAAGTGAGGTGGAGGAAAAGCAACTTCCCTTTAAGCTAGAGCATTATGATATGTTAGTTACCTTCTTAGTGGAAGTCTTTGATAATAAATTTACAGAGGAAGAATTATTAGAAGGATTAGGAGCAGATGAAATTCAAGTTAAATGGATTGAAGTAGCTAAAG
>NZ_WHJC01000515.1 GCF_009295725.1 Clostridium tarantellae | reverse complement strand
CTCACATATTATACTATGTCAATATGAAAAGAAAAAAATATGGTTTATTTTAAGTTATTTAAGGGCTAAGGGGGAAGTAGCCCTTAAATCAACGGGATTTATAGGGCTACTTATATAAATAAAATGGGGGAGAGGCTATTATAAGATTGAAGCTTATTGCCTCATTAAATATTCTATCCAGTATAATTGTTTTTATACATTATAAATAAAAAATTTTATTAAGAAGGTGATAAATTTTGAAACCAATCTATAGAGTAAGCTTATACTTTTTAATAATATTAGTATTATCAATAATTGCACCAATGATAACAACTAGATTTTTTCAAACAATGGGATTAAGTATTCCAGTAATATTAATACTTAATCATATATTAATATTTATAGTACCAGCAATTATATATATACTAGCAGTTAATGGTAATGCAAAAAAAATATTAAGCTTAAATAAAATATCAAGCAAAGATGTACTTAAAGCTATTTTAATAGGTTTTTTAGTACAACCAATTATGAATTTTTTAGCTTATTTTTCTAATTTGTTTTTCAATAATGATGTAGCAACATTTATGGAGCAAACAAAGAATACACCATTATGGCTTATGATATTAGTTATAGGTGTTACTCCAGCTATAACTGAAGAAATAACTATAAGAGGGATAGTATTATCAGGATATGAATATAAAAACAAAAATATAGCAGCTGTCATGTCAGGTCTTATGTTTGGAATGTTACATTTAAATGCAGGTCAATTTTTATATGCGTTTGCTATAGGAATATTATTTGCTTATATGGTAAGAGCTACGGGGAGTATATATGTATCAATGATTACTCATTTCACAATAAATACAACACAATTACTAATGGGAAGATTCCTGACGGCTACTACAAATTCAGCAGAAATAAGTAATTCTATAGATATTATGAACAGTGTTCCTTTTATTTTTCATATAGTTTTATTAATTTTTCAATTTTCAATTGCTGTAGTTTTTACTTTTTTAGTTATGTGGATTATAAGAGGTATGGAAAAATCAAATAAAAGAATTTATTTAGATGATTTAGATATAGATACAAAATTATCTTATAAAAATGAAAGTATAATAAATTTTCCATTTATATTATCAGTAGGAGTATTTTTAATATATACTGTTGTAACAACTATCATACTTTAAATATTAAAAATAAAATATAAAGAAAAGTCATATTAATATATTTTAAAAGTATATGTTAATATGGCTTTTTACTTTAAATAACCTTATATATTAAGAAGTA
>NZ_WHJC01000514.1 GCF_009295725.1 Clostridium tarantellae | reverse complement strand
TTATTATGTTATAAATAGTTATATAAATAGAAATTTTAAATGGATAAATAAAGTAAAAGGAAAAATTTCTACTGATGAAAAAAAAATACTTATCAAAAGGATTAAATCTTTATTTTTACATAAAATTGGATGGACGTTTATTGGTAGTACAGATAATATAATAATTTCATCTTTTATAAGTTTAACGATGGTAGCTAAATTTAATAATTATAATATGATTATTGTAGCTATTCAAGGAATAATTTTAACAGCAATGAATGCTGTCGTTCCAAGTATAGGAAATTTATTAACAGAAGATGAAGATAATCAAAAAAGTTATAAAATTTATAAAAGATTATTTTTTTTGAATTTTTGGATTTCGTCATTTGCAGTAATAATATTATTCAATACTATTACTCAATTTGTTAAATTATGGATGGGAATTCGGCAAGTAGTATCAAGTATTACTATAATAATAATATTGATCAATTTTTATTTTCAATTCATGGTAATACCTGTAGATAACTTTAAAGAAGCAGCTGGATTATATAATGAAGATAGATATGCCCCTTTAATTGAAGGAGTTATAAATTTGATTTTTTCAATAATTTTAACTAAATTTATAGGACTTCCAGGAGTATTTTTAGGTACATTAATAAGTAATATTACCGTTGTATTTTGGATAAAACCTTTGATTATATATAGACATATTTTTGAAAAACCACTATATGAGTATTTTAAAATGTTTTTTAAATACTTTAGTATAACTTTAATAACTTTAATAAATTTATTTTTTAAAATTTATAGTAAAAAGAAAAATATAAAAATTTGTTGGCAACATTATTTTTTTGGATATCTTTTTATAATCTATCTTTTTATTGCTCTTTCCGAAGTGGTTGGTTTTCCTTCTTTATATAGACTTCAGAAAAACTTAAATTCTGGACAAGCTGTATTTAATCCAGGAATAAATTTAATCCCTTTTAGTGATGGTTTAGAAATTTCAGCGATACTTAATATAATTTTTTTTATGCCTTTTGGATTTTTATTACCTACACTTTGGAGAAAATATAGACGATTATTTCCAACAATTTTACAAGGATTTATACTTTCCTTTATTATAGAAATGAGTCAATTATTTACTCATAGAGCAACTGATATAACAGATTTAATAATGAATACTATAGGGGCTCTTTTAGGGTGGCTATTATTTTCATTATTGAGTAAATTCTTTTTCAAACTTTGTGAAAAAACAGCAATTGAATTTTCCATAATTAAATTCATTAATATAG
>NZ_WHJC01000513.1 GCF_009295725.1 Clostridium tarantellae | reverse complement strand
TAAATTCAATTTTAAATCTATTATCAGTATTTTTTTTAGTCATCATATTTATCACCCAATATTATTTTATAAGAAAATGGAAAGGCTGTCGACTTTGTCGACAGCCTGTATCTTTATTATAATAAAGATTTTATCGTATGTCATTCTTTAAGTGACAAAAAATTTAATTATAAAAATGATCATATTTGTGAAATATTAAAATCTGATGCATGTAAACATTTCTCAAATAATCAAATAGATGAATTTATAAAAGAAAGTATATCCAAAATGGATACTTTATTAGGAGATTAATTTTTATGTATACAAAACTTATAAATAATTTGGAAACTCTTAAGTTAGAAAAAATGTGCTCATATGCCCAAACATATCTTAATTTAGCTGCAAAAGAGCAAATTCCGTTAATAGATGCCTTAGTGCATCTAACAGATAAAGAAATAGAATATAAAAATGAAATAGCATCTAAAATTCAAATAAGTGTAGCCGGATTTCCTTTTGTAAAAAGAGTCCATGACTTTGACTATATTTTTCAACCATCAGTAAATAAGATGCAAATTAAAGATTTATGTTCATTAAGATTTTTAGAAAATAAAGAAAATATATTATTTTATGGTACTCCTGGAGTTGGAAAAACTCATTTAGCTACCGCTATCGGAATAGAAGCTGCTAGTAAAAGATATTTAACTTATTTTATTAGTTGTCATGATTTAATTCAAAATTTAAGAAATGCATATAATGAAAACCGATTAGAAACTCGGCTTAAGCATTATAGTAAATATAAATTATTAATAATTGATGAAATAGGTTATTTACCAATAGATCAATTGGGAGCAAATTTATTTTTTCAATTAATAACTAAACGTTATGAGCATAATTCAACAATAATAACAACCAATCAGCCTTTTAGCAAATGGGGAGAAGTCTTTTCGGATGCTACTCTTGCAAATGCTATATTAGATAGACTTCTACACCATGCTCATATTATTAAAATAATAGGTCCATCTTATAGGACTAAGGATGTCTATGAAATGATTCAACAAGAAAATAATTAACTATCAAATATTTATGCATTTTGATATTGGAACTTTTTTACCTTTTTAAGTTGACATTTACAACATAGAAAATAAGGATTTATTAATTATTAATAAACCCTTATTTTAATAAATGAAATTTTAATTTATTATTTTTTCTCACTAGTGTTTAATAATTAAAAAATATTACCATTGACTTTTTTAAAAATACAAATATATTTCTAGTGATATTGATTATAT
>NZ_WHJC01000512.1 GCF_009295725.1 Clostridium tarantellae | reverse complement strand
GTACAGATAAACTGACTAAAACTATTAAAGCTACTATAGACATATAAAAAGTTGTTTGTCCTATATTAACACATTGAGCTCCTATATTAGTAAAGACTAATATTCCAGGAATTGTTCCTATAAGTGTTGCAAAAAAATAATCTTTAAACTTTATACTTGTAAGACCTGAACCATAACTTATTAAATCAAAGGGAAATAAAGGTATTAATCTTAATATTAATATCATTATGAATCCTTTTTTATTAATTAGATCTTCTATATTTTTTAATTTTTTCTCAAAAACTTTTTTTACAATAGTTCTTCCTAATAATCTAGATATATAAAAAGATATACTACTACCTAAAAGTGCTCCTATAGTAGTATAAATATATCCATTCATTAAACCAAACATCATTCCTCCACTTATTGCTAAAATAGAGTCTGGAAAAAAAGTTAATGGAACTAAAGAAAACATTATTATGTAAATTATTGGAGCTAGCATACCAAAATTTAAAATCCATACCTTAATATCATTAATATAATATTTTCTACTTATACTATAATACAAAATAATACTTATTATTAATAAAATCATAATACTAGCTGTATATTTTATTATATTACTTTTTTCTTTCATGTTTTATTCCTCTCTGTATTAAATATTAGACTATATTAATATATTATAATACAGTCTAATATTAGTCTACTTAACTATTTAAATAAATACCTTCAAAAGTTCCTTCAGCTAACACTCTATTTTTCATAGATTTTAACATATCATTATAAAAAAAACCCTTTGTTAAGTTTAATTTAGTATTTAAAGCATATACTTTTAAAGTATACACATGAGGTTTATCTGGTGGAGCAAATCCACCATATCCAATAGCATCTTTTTTACTAACTCTAAAATCTTGTATATCATTAAGTTTTACTAGATAATCCTCTGAAAAACTATTTACTCCCTCAATAAAACAATTACTTTTTCTACTTACATTTTCTTTTATAGAACAAATATAACATGGAATATTTGCAACTGTCCAATGAATCCATGGAAAACCTATTACTGGAATTGCATCATAATCTATTAAAGTTATTGCATAACTTACAGTTGAACAAGGTCCTCTTGACCATTCTACGGGTATGGAGAAAATAGGCATATTTTTTATCTTTTGAACTCCTCTACTTCCATATTTATCTTCAAATATTCCTTTAATTATCCCCTTAGAATTAACTCTTAATTTACTATTATTACATATGTTCATATTTCCACCTAATTTATTAATTAATATATATAC
>NZ_WHJC01000511.1 GCF_009295725.1 Clostridium tarantellae | reverse complement strand
TTTAAAAATAATAAAATAAAAGCACTAAAAAAAGAAATTAAATTATTAAAAGATGAAAAAACAAATGAGATAAATAAAACCACTATTTATTCTTCTGAAGAAAAAGATGAGTATAATGAGCATTTTTTTAATACACAAAATATTAACTTAGAAGATACAATTATAAAAGATACTAAGGAAAGATATATAAATTCTGCTAAAGTACTTAATAAAACATATGATGAAACTTTAGTAGGGAATGAGATATATAAATTTGAGTGTATGAATTTAGAGGCAATAACAGAAGGTCAAGTTGAGGGAGCTGTTTTAAAATTAACTAGAGAAAATTTTAACATAAAGATAGAAGAGTGTACTATTGGGAATACTGTATTTTATAAAATAAAACTATATGAATAAAAAATAATAAGGCCTGTAAGAAAATTTGTGTATCTGTAACTTCTTTATAGAAATAATCTAATTTTTTTAGTTTTAAATTTCACATAAAAATTTTTATACTCTTCATATAAAATTATAATGCCTTAAATTAGTTATAAAAAAGCTAAATCAAGGCATTAATAATTTTAGAATTTATATAGTAATATTTATAATTATTTTATATCAATCTTTAAACCTTTATAATAATACTCCATATCTCTTTCATTAATTTCTCTTAATACCTTACAAGGATTCCCTACAGCAACAACATTTGATGGAATATCCTTTGTAACTACACTTCCAGCCCCTATAACTGAATTTGCTCCAATAGTTACACCAGGAAGTATTACTGAATTTGCTCCAATCCAAACATTATCTCCTATATTAACAGGAACATTAAATTGCCCTTGTTTTCTTCTAATATCTGGATTTATAGGATGTGTTCCTGATGAAATTGTAACATTTGGTGCAATTAAAACATTATTGCCAATAAATATATCACAATCATCAACAAGTGTTAAATTAAAATTAGCATATACTCCATTACCAAAATGAACATTTTTTCCACCCCAATTAGCACGTAAAGGAGGTTCTATATAGCACTCTTTTCCAATTTCAGAAAACATATTTTTTAATAATTCATTTCTTTTCTTTTGTTCTGAAGGACGTGTTTGGTTGAAGTCATAAAGTAATTCTAAATAATACATTTGTTCTTTTATTAATTCTTCATCATTAGAATAATAAAGTTTTTTACCATAAATTCTTTCTTTTATCTCTTTTAATTTCATAAATTTCCCCTTTTATAATGATATTTTTTATATTAAACTTTACACTATCTTTATATCTTTTATATGCTTTTTGTAG
>NZ_WHJC01000510.1 GCF_009295725.1 Clostridium tarantellae | reverse complement strand
AATTAGTACTTTCCTTACCAAAAGATTCTATGGCATATATTTTTATTTCATATTTTGTATTAGAATTAAGATTTGGAAGAGTAACAGTTAGTGAATTTTTCATATTTTTTAAACCTAAATAAAAGTCAGAAAAAGTAAATAAGTTTTTATAAAAAGTTTTATTATCTTCATTTAAAAGTTCTATTCTATATGATTGAACAAAATCTTCATGCTTTCCTTGAGTAAAGGCAATTGTAGCACTATTAGAAGTAATTCTATTAATTTTTACTGTTGCATTTTTATTAAAATAAGGAGCAGAAACTAAGTTTTTTCTATTATCAGTATATGTAAAAAGCTCCTTTTTACTAGGCTCTTTTATTATCCAAGGCTTTTTTATTTTAGTATTATTATGAAAATCAAGTCGCTGAATTTCTACTGTGTTATCTTCATATACTTTTACTGCTAAACCTTGACTAAAGTGACAAAAATCTTTAGGAATACTACCTTCAATTTTTCCCGGTTCTAATTCTGTATAACTTATACTAGAGGTACCTACAGAGGTAAAGTCTTTTTGATGTATAGATCTTTCGTCATTTATATCGTAGTGAGAATGACCAGAAAATACTATAACTTGAGGATAATCCTTTAATACTTTATATAAAGAATCATTTCCCCATAAATCACTACCATATACTGTATTTTTAATATGCTGATGAACATTTATAAAAATAGGCTTTTTAGCATCTCTATTTTTAGCAATATTTAATTCTTTTTTTAGCCATTGAATTAAATTTTCATTAAAAGTTCCATGGCAATCACCATTTTCACTACTTATGTTAATAAAATCATATCCTTTTAGTATAGTATGAGTATTTATTTTAGTTTCCATATTATTTTCAAATCTTTTTTGTGCTTCATCAGCACTTAATTCATTCCAATAATCATGATTCCCCATTACAGTAAGTAGTTTTGCATCTTTTTTAGAATATTTATTAAATATATTTATAAAATTATCATACTGAAGCTGGGAACCATTTTCTGTTAAATCTCCTGAAATTATATAAGCATCTAAGTTAGGAAAATATTTGTTATAGGTTTTTAAAGCTGTTTTTAGCTTTCTTTTTCCATCTGAATCATAATCTTTCATTTGAATATCACTAAAAACTGCAAAAGTAATTTTAGCACATTTATTTAATTTAATAGTTTTATTTAAACAACTAATTAATAAAGAAAAAATAAAAATTATTAAAAAGAAAAATTTAAAAAATAATTTTATGCTATGTTTTATCATAAGTATACC
>NZ_WHJC01000509.1 GCF_009295725.1 Clostridium tarantellae | reverse complement strand
AGATGTAGAAATAAAAATACATACCAATAAAATTTCTAAGCTATATGCAGATAAAAAAAGATATTTTAATGAACTAAAGAATAAGGCTAATAAAATTAATATAAAAGTTACAAATACTAAAGAAATAGATTTAAATGAAATTTATGTAAATTTTGCAAATGAAAAATATAAAATTAATTTATAAATAAAAGCCTTAGAGCTTAAGCTCTAAGGTTTTTTGTAATCATTAAAATAGTTAGTTGATATTTTTTTTTGCTTACTATAAACTTATCAAGAAGGAGTTAGATTATGAAAAGAAAAAATATAAAAAAAATAACAAATATTATAATAATAGTTATAGTGATATGCATGTTAGGAAGTGTAATATCTACTATGTTTATAGGATAGGAGTGAATATATGTTTTTAAAGTCTCTTGAAATAAGAGGATTTAAATCATTTGCAGATAAAACAGAGCTTAAATTTAATAATGGTATTACAGCAGTAGTTGGACCAAATGGTAGTGGAAAAAGTAATGTTTCAGATGCAGTAAGGTGGGTTTTAGGAGAACAAAGTGCAAAAACTTTAAGAGGTTCTAAAATGGAAGATATAATATTTTCAGGTACAGAATATAGAAAATCTTTAGGTTTAGCACAAGTATCTTTAACATTAGATAATTCAAAAGGAGAATTACCAATTGATTACCAAGATGTGAAAGTTACAAGAAGAATATTTAAATCAGGAGAAAGTGAGTATTTAATAAATAACACTACTTGTAGATTAAAGGATATTATTACTTTATTTATGGATACAGGTATTGGTAAAGAAGGATATTCATTAATAGGTCAAGGTAAAATAGATGCTATTTTAAGTGGAAAACCTGAAGATAGAAGAGCATTGCTAGAAGAAGCAGCTGGAATAGTAAAATTTAAATCTAGAAAGATTGAAGCAGAAAAGAAATTAAATAATACTAAAGAAAATCTTATAAGAATAAATGATATTATTTATTCTTATGAAGAAAGATTAAAGCCTTTAGAATTTGAAAAAAATAAAGCCTTAGAATATATAGAATTAGCATCTAAATTAAAGAAAAAAGAAATAGCACTTATAATTAATAATTTATTAGAATTAAATAGTCATATAAATGAGCAAAAAAGTAAAATAAATACTTTAAATAAAATAAATGAAGAAAAAAAAGAAAAATATAGATTAGAAAAAGTTAATATTAATTCAGCAAAAAATGAATTAGAAATTTTAGATAAAAATTATAATTCTGATCAAAAACAATATTTTTTTAAAAAAGAAAAAGTTTCACAGGTGATATCTAGTATAAC
>NZ_WHJC01000508.1 GCF_009295725.1 Clostridium tarantellae | reverse complement strand
GGTGGAAGTAGTTCTTCAGGAAGCAGTGGAAGCTCTAGTAGTTCTTATGGAGGTTCTAATGGAAGATATAATTCTACCGCACAGGGCTTTAGTCCAGTGGGAGTAATGATTTTTGGAGTATATATGGCAATATTTTTCTTTAAGAAAAATGGAAAGCATATTATTGCAATTAATAATAGAAAAAGGCAAACTCTTAGTGAAATAAAAAACTTTGAAATAGACAATCCACTATGGGAATTTTATTCAATAGAAGAACAAATTGAAGAAGCATTTTTTATAATACAAAAAGCTTGGATGAATAGAGATTATTCTAAGGCTAAAGAGTTTATGAGTTATGATCTTTATGATATTCATAATATGAAAGTTTCTTGGATGAAAATCCGTGGAGAAAAAAATATATTAAAAAATATAAAAATACTGTCTATAAAGCCAATAAAGGCTATTTCTAGCACAAATGGTTCTACTAATAAGTTGTGGGTTAGTATAAGGGCTAAAATGATAGATTATACTATTAATGAAAATACTAAGATGGTCAAAAGTGGAAATACTATGAAATCAGATGCTTTTGAGGAATATTGGCGATTTATTTTAAAGGATAATAGGTGGGTTGCTGATAAAATTATGCAAACTGATGAAGTGGATTTAGATTACTTTGATAAATTAAAATAAAATATTGAAATAATTAGGTAAGAGTTATTATGTAAATTTAATAACTCTTACCAATTTTTTTATGCTATTTAGCAGCTTTAGCCGCTTCTAAAACAGCATTGTAATCTGGCTCATTTGTTACCTCATCTAAATAATCTACATAAACTAATTCATCATTAGAATTTACTACAAAACAAGCTCTAGTTAATAAACCTAATTCCTTTAAGTATGTACCTGTTGCTTTTGCAAATTCTCTATTTTTATAGTCAGAAAGTACTTTTACATTTTCCACAGTTCCTGCTTGACACCATCTGCTTTGAGCAAAAGGCAAATCCATTGAAATTGTATAACAAGTAATATTTGGTAATTCTTTTATTTTTTCATTAAAGCTTGCTACTTCTATGCTACATACTGGAGTATCAATAGAAGGTACTGATAAGAATATTCTTACTCCTTTAGTATCCTTTAAACTTACATCTCCTAAATTATTATCTACAACAGTAAAACATGGTAATTTTTCTCCCACGTGTACTTGTTCTCCAACTAAATTTAATTCATTTCCTTTAAATTTAACTTTCATAATTAACACCTCATTATAAAAAAAATTTTTGATTCTTAATTAAAACATACTAAACTTTTAATAGAATATTATAATATATTTTAA
>NZ_WHJC01000507.1 GCF_009295725.1 Clostridium tarantellae | reverse complement strand
GAATAATATATAGAAAAAAGTCATGATTTTTATTATAATCATGACTTTTTAATAATAAGGTTAAGATTACATATAACAATATATATTTATTTAATATGAAATTGTTATATGTAATCTTATGTAAGTTTTAGGGGGAATTTAAGTAATAATTTATGTTAAAGTAGTCTATGAAAATTAAATAATATTTTAATATATTATATTTATAGACTATAAACTTTAAGCAGCTTTAATTTGAGCATTATTTTTAGTTGATTTTTTTATTTTTAAACGCTTGTCTACATATCCTACAATAAATGGACAAAGTATAGCAGTTATCAAAATAGAAGTAGCTATTTGAGCTGTAGCAGATGTTAAAAATGGAGTTAATGAAGCATCAGCAGCTACTACTGCTAAAGGTGTAGCTAACTGGTTACCAGCAGTTGTACCAACAGCAAAATTTACAGCTTTTTTCTCCCATAATAGTCCATGGATAAAATAATTAACAAAACCTGTTATTAAAGTAACTGCTATACCAAGAGTTATTCCTGAAACTCCTGAATCTATAAGAGCATGGAAGTTCATCCCTGCACCTAATGCAAATGAAAAGAATGGAGTTAAAACATGTTGACCAGCTTTTAAAAATTTTCTAAAGTCTTCATCTAAATTTCCTAAAATAAATCCAATTATTACTGGCAGTATAACAGCCACCATTGACATTATAGGTATGTTAGCTAATCCACTAACCCCTAATGCTAACATAGTAAAAAATGCACCACCGCTTAATGCTACTATAGCGCCTGCAGCAACATCGTCTTCATTTCCGTATTGATCTGCTAAGGATACATAAAGACCTGTATTTGCAGAACCAAAAGCAGCCATCAATACCATTGGAGTTAATCCAAAAATTCCAGCTGCACCAAAAAAGTGACCGACTGTTAATGTAATAATTAATCCTACAATAAATTTGCTTATTAAAGATACAAAGCCTTTTACCACAGGTAATCCAGCTTTATTTGCTTTTATTTGAGAACCCATACAAAAAAGGAATAAACCAATTAAAGGTACAGCTCCTTTTTTAAATAATGCAGTTGTAAATCCACCTATTTCTAAACAGTGGGGAAAAAAAGTATTTATTAATGCACCTAGTAACAATGGAACAACCATCATACCACCAGGAACTTTTTTCATTGTTTTTAATATTGGTATTTGCATAAAAGAATCTCCTTTTAATTTAAATTATTCTTTTGTATTTTTATTAAAAATACTTCATATATTAATGAAGAGTTTTAGTTTTTAAATTTGTTTATACGTTTACAATTGAAATGTAAATTATATAGATA
>NZ_WHJC01000506.1 GCF_009295725.1 Clostridium tarantellae | reverse complement strand
AAGAACATCCTTAAAATATTTTCTTCTACTTATGAAATAGAATATTATTTGAATTAATATACCACCAATTAATATTACAAAGGATTTTTTTATAAGCAATTCTATCATTCCAGTATTACTTAGTATTACGTATAAATAATATAACCCCATTCCACCACCTATTATAATTGGCACAAAGAATATTATAGCTAATTCTTTACTTATTATAGATTTAATCTCTTTTTGTAATATACCTATTCTCCTTAAAGAGATTATTCTTTCTTTTTCTTCCTCTATGTCACAGAGCACTTTATAATATAATACTATTCCATTGGCTATTACAAATAATAAACCTATAAATAGCATAGTAAAAAACACTATTCCATTATTATCTATTTGAAGTTTTATAAGTTCTTCAATATACATTGGTCTATAAGCTTCCTTAAAGCCTTTTTCATCATAAGATGTTTTTCCAAAAGCACTAACATTTTTCCAGTAAGAATTATCTAAATTATTAATATTTCTTAAATGTGTAAGTAAGCTTTCAAAAGCTTTATCTCCATTTTTCAAATTAAGCAAATGCATATTTTTTAAAGAAGTTGATGGCAAATTATTTTTAAAAAGTTCATAATCACTATCATCTAAAACCAAAGCTGCTCCTGTATAAAAAGCTTGAGTATATCTATAATTAGTAAATGGAACATTTTTTTCACTGCTTATAGATGTATCTGGTATATGGATAAAAATAGTATCCTTTAGAACTTTTTTAAAAGTATTTACATCTCTACTATAATCATTAGGGTTTCTTGGAATTTCTTCTATTTGTTTTTTGTTCATATTAGTTAAGATTGATGTAGGCATAGTATGTTCCATTTTTTCATTAAATATTGTTATAAAAAAACCTTCTTTAGGTTTAATATCCACAGTAGTATTCATATGTTTATTATAATTTGTTTCACTTATAATGACTTTTGTATCATTATAAAGTGAAAGTTTATCATCTTCATAAATAAACATAGGAAGTTCTAAAAACTCTAATACATTATATTTTTCAATTTTTGCCCCCTCTGTACTTATAATCTCTTCCACATCTTCTTTTTTTGTTTTATTAAATTCACTATCTTCAATAAACATAATGTCAAAGGGATTATCATCTCTTACAATTTCTCTAGTGGAGTTATACATTGAATAACTAAATCCAACAAAAAACATAGCCCCTGCTAATAATAAAGAAAGCATATATAATAAATTTTTATATCCTAAAAATCTATGAGATAAATTAGTTAAAATTAATATATTTTTATTATATATGTTAGGAAATTTACTTAGTATTACTTTTATTAAAGCTATAAATG
>NZ_WHJC01000505.1 GCF_009295725.1 Clostridium tarantellae | reverse complement strand
AATTAATATTGAATAAATCTTTAATTTTCTGTTAGTATATTAAAGTAATTAGAATTTGTGAGCTGTATATGGAAAATAACACTAATAAAATAGATTTTATTCATAAAACTATTTAAATAATGGGAGAGTGTTATTTATGTTAAAAAGAAAAAATTTATTAGCATTAGCTATGGCTGGATTGTTAATATTAGAAGCTAATACTATGGTATTAGCTAAGAATAATGATGTTGTTTATAAAGAAGCCATAAGCTTAGGTGCAAATTTAACGGCAGCTCAAAAGTTACAAATGTTAAATGATTTTGGAGTTACTCAAAAAGATGTAAATGATGGAAAGGTTTCAGTAATAGAAATAACTAATGAAGATATAAGAGAACAATTAGGTATGGATAAAAGTAAACCTATTCCAAAAGATAGTGTTTCAATTTCAAGTTCTTGTGTTCAAGTAGAACCTAAAGGAACAGGTATTAGTGTTAAAACCAATCATTTAACTGAAGTAACAGGAGATATGCTTAGTAACGCCTTAATTACTTGTGGAATAACTGATGCAAAAGTTGAAGCTAATGCACCTTATGATGTAACAGGAACAGCAGCGTTAGCAGGAATATTAAAAGGATTTGAAAGTTCTACTGGAAAAGAGTTACCTTTAGAAAATAGAGAAGTAGCAAGAAATGAAATAAATACAACTAAAAATTTGGCAAATAGTGTAGGAGCAGATAAAGCCTCTGCTATTGTTAGTGAAGCAAAAAAGGAAGTTGTAAAGGAAAAACCAGAAAATAAAGAAGCTATACAACAAATTGTAAATGAAACTGTTAATAATTATAATGTTACATTAAAGCCACAAGAAGAGCAACAATTAGTTAATTTAATGGAGCAAGTAAGAAAATTAAATTTAAATTATAAAGATATTAAAGAAAGCTTAAATAAACTAAGTAATAATATGAAAGATCAATTAATTAAAGCTGGTGTTACAATAAAAGAAAGTGGTTTCTTTGAAAAGATATGGAAGGAAATTAAAGGCTTTATTCATTGGTTAGATTTAAAGTTTAATGGAGAAGAATATGAAGATGGTTCAGACACAGCAGATACAGCTGATGTAACACCTGTTGATACAGGAGAAGTTGAAAATCAAAGCATGAGTTATTCTTCTGAAAATAATAAAGAAAATTCAACTTTACCATTAAAAAATTCAAAATAATAAATATATATAAAAACAAGAGAAAAAATCTAAAAATATAATTATTTTGAAAAATAAAAGATTAAGTTTTTAAATATTAGATTATTTAATAGTAATTTTTTAAAATGCATTATTATTTAATATTTGTTATTTTATAATAGAAG
>NZ_WHJC01000504.1 GCF_009295725.1 Clostridium tarantellae | reverse complement strand
AATGAGTACAGCAGAAATTCAAAAAGAGCAACAAAGCAATTTACAAACGAAGTTATGGGATATAGCTAATGACCTAAGAGGGAACATGGATGCAAGTGAATTTAAGAACTATATATTAGGACTTATCTTCTACCGTTATTTATCTGAAAATGTTGAGAGCAGAGCTAGAAAGCTTTTAGAAGAAGATAATATGAGCTATGAAGAAGCATGGGCTGATGAAGAGTATAGGGAGGCACTACAGGAAGAATTAGTGTCTGACATAGGGTATTTCATTGAACCTAAATATTTATTTAATAAACTTTTAACTTCAGTTGAAACTGGTGACTTTGATGTAGAAGTTTTAGAAGAAGCCATAAATAATATTATGGAGTCAACTTTAGGTCAAGAGAGTGAAGCAGAGTTTGACCACCTATTTGATGATATGGACCTTAAATCAACTAAATTAGGTAAAGATGTTAAAAGTAGAAGTGCTTTAATTTCTAAAGTGATGGGAAATATAGCACAAATAGATTTTAAGTTTGATGATAGTGAAATAGACATACTAGGTGACGCATATGAGTACCTTATAGGACAATTTGCTGCTAATGCAGGAAAGAAAGCAGGAGAGTTCTATACCCCTCAGCAAGTTTCAAAGATACTTGCTAAGATAGTTACTATAGGTAAAACAGATTTAAAAAACGTATATGACCCTACATGTGGTTCAGGATCACTATTATTAAGGGTTGCAAGAGAAGCTAATGTTAGAATGTTTTATGGTCAGGAGAAAGTTGCAACAACTTATAACTTAGCAAGAATGAATATGTTACTTCATGGAGTTAGTTATAAAGATTTCGATATAAGAAATGATGATACATTAGAAAATCCACAGCATAGTGATTTTAAATTTGAAGCAATTGTAGCTAATCCTCCTTATTCTGCCAACTGGAGTGCAGATGCTAAATTTTTAGATGATGTTAGATTTAGTGCCTATGGAAAACTAGCTCCTAAATCTAAAGCTGATTTTGCATTTATACAACATATGGTATCTCATTTAGATGATAATGGAACTATGGCAGTAGTATTACCTCATGGAGTGCTTTTTAGAGGTGCAGCAGAAGGAGTAATAAGAAAGTACCTAATAGAGCAAAGAAACGTCTTAGATGCCGTTGTAGGGCTTCCTGCTAATATCTTCTTTGGAACTTCTATACCTACTGTAATTTTAGTATTTAAAAAGAATAGAAATAATGCAGAAAATATTTTATTTATAGATGCATCTAATGAATTTGAAAAGGGTAAAAATCAAAATGTGTTAAGAAATATTGATGTAGATAAAATAGTTGAAACTTATAAGAATAGAGAAACTATTGATAAGTATTCATA
>NZ_WHJC01000503.1 GCF_009295725.1 Clostridium tarantellae | reverse complement strand
ATATTATATATGTTGAAAATAATCAGGGTTATTTTACTTTTAATCCAAATGTTGAAGCAGATTCTCAAAATATAATTTTTGATCCAATAGTAGAAATATATACAGGTAATATTCATCCTAGTTTTGCATTATCAGCTTATTCATCAGATTTTTATTTTTATAGTGATAAATTAGATGCGTTTGATTCTATACTACCTATTTTAGTAAAAAATAATGCTACAGATTTAACAAGTAGTATAATTCCTTTATATAATGAATATGGAAAAGAAGTTAATGAACTTAAATCAATTAGAAATAATATGACTATACTTCTAATAGTTATATTTATTGCAAATATAGCAGTTCTTTATGGAGTTATGTCTCTTCACTATGAGAAAAATAAATATAAACTTTATTTGCAAACAATATTTGGATATACTTTCTTGAAAAAAAATAAAAATATTATATTTTTATTAACAATAATTACCGGTGTTCCAATGATTTATTTTTTATACTCTAAAAATATTATATTTTTCTTATGTACTTTAGCATATTTAGTTTTTGAATATTTTATTATTTTCTTATTAGACCTCATAATAGGAAATAAATCTTTTAATTCTATAATAAAGGGGGAACATTAATATGATTAAGATAGATAATATAAGTAAATCCTTTGGTGAAAGAAAGATTATTGATAAATTTTCTTTAAATATAGAAGAAGGCTCAATGGTTAGTATTATGGGGGAAAGTGGAAAAGGGAAAACTACACTTTTAAATTTAATAAGTTTGTTAGAAAAACCAGATAGTGGACTGATAGTTATTGATAATATTTCAAAGTTTAATAAAAAGAATACTATGCTTATGAGAAGAAATGTTATAGGTAATTTATTTCAAAATTATGCTCTTCTTGAAAATGAAACTGTTAAAGAAAATTTATTAATGGCTCTAGAATATAAAAAGGTATCAAATAAAAAAGATGCTATTGCCAATGCACTAAAAAAAGTTAATTTAGATGGATTTGAAAATAAGAAAATTTATGAACTAAGTGGAGGGGAACAGCAAAGAATTGCTATTGCAAGATTATATCTACAAGACGTAAAATATATTTTTGCTGATGAACCTACTGGAAACTTAGATGAAAAGAATAAAGAGATTGTTTTTAACTTATTAAGAGAATTATGTAATAGTGGAAAATCTGTAGTATTTGTAACACACGATAATGACTTAGCAAAACGAGCAGATAAAATGATTTTATTATAAATCATTTTAGTGTTACTAATTTATACTTTGTTAAACTGATGCCTTATAAAACTTTAATTTTAATATACACATAAAATATAAGACAAAAAAACATAATTTCAAGACAAAAATATAATTATTATCTAAAAT
>NZ_WHJC01000502.1 GCF_009295725.1 Clostridium tarantellae | reverse complement strand
GTTTTTTAACTTAAAATAATTTTTATTTAAATTCAATCATTTTAACAAAATTATTTATATAAAGATTTTTACTATTATTTAATTCACTTATAAACCCATGCTCTTTTATTTTTCCATCACATATAAATATATAATAATCTGCAAATTTTTTAGCAAAATTTAATTCATGAGTTACCATAATTATTTCAGATTCTTCTTTTATCTGTATTAATGTTTGCATTACTTCATAAGCTAAAATTGGATCTAAAGCACTAGTAGGTTCATCTAAAAACAACATAGAAGCTCCACATACTAAAGCTCGTACTATAGCTACTCTTTGTGCTTGCCCTCCGCTTATTTGATGTGGCTTTTTATTTTTATGTTCTAAAATCCCAACCTTTTTCATCCAATTTTCTGCTATTATATTTGCTTTTAATTTCTTTATTTTAAATACACTAGTAAGTTGTATAGTTATATTTTCTAAAATAGTCAGATTAGGAAAAAGATTATTATTTTGAAACACATAACCTATCTTATTCAAATACTCTCTTTCATTGTTTTTATCTAATACATTTATTTCATTTATTTTTAAAATATCTGCTTTAGCACTCTCGATAGTTCCAAGTATTTTTAAAAATGTACTTTTTCCTCCACCACTTGGACCAATAATAGCTATACTTTTTACATTTTCCACAAAAAAATATGGTATATTTAAAATTTCTTCTTCTCCAAATTTTTTAATTAAATTTTTAATTTCTAATTTCATTAATTTAATCCTACCTTTTTGCTTAAATATTTTGCTATATAGCTTAAAGGAATTGTTATTAATAGATATCCTATAGCCAATAATAAATAACCTGTTATAAATTCAAATGTTTTTGAATTAAATACATTCACAAAATTAGTAAACTCCGGTACAGATATCAATGATAATAAAGCTGTACTTTTAATTAGCAAACTAAAATGACTAGTTAGTGTAGGTAGTGTATTTTCTATTATTTGAGGAGCTATTATTTTAAATATTCTTGTTTTTTTAGGTAATTGTAAAGTATGCATTATATTAAACTGTTGCTTATCTAAAGAATTATATGCTCCTTGAAATGTTTTTGAAAAATATGATGCCATATAACCAGATAATATTAAAGTTCCTCCTAATATAGGATTATTAATTCCTAATGCTGATGCAAGAAAAAAATATAATACTATTACGTGTACAAGCAATGGTACACCTAAAGATATTTGTGTATAGACATAAAAAAAATAATTAAAATATAATTTTTTACTTATACTCATAAAAAAAAGTATTATTCCCCAAAGTATACTTAAAATTAAAGCTATTATACTAATTTCTATTGTTGTTATATATGCTTTTATCATTAAATCTTTATATTCTATAATAG
>NZ_WHJC01000501.1 GCF_009295725.1 Clostridium tarantellae | reverse complement strand
CTATAATAGTGCAAAAATGCTTGAATAATTTTACAGCATAATAAAATAAAAAAACATTTATGATAAAACCCTGTTATAATTAAGTTCTCACACAAAAAAAACACACAAGGAGTTAAACATAAATGTTTCAAGAACTGATTATACCAGATAACTTATCTCTAGACAAATTTTTAAGAGAATTAAATTTTGACTTATATCTTACCAAGCCACAATTAAAGCATTTGCAAAGTATTATAAATGCAATGATGGCTACTGGTTTTAATGGCAAAATGTCTCAAGTTGCTGAAACTGATTCTACTAAACATAGAACTAGTGTAAGTAGATTTATGTCTAGTAGTAGTTGGGATGAATCACTTTTGCAAAGATCCTTGAGAGATTTTGTTTTAGACATCATATGGAAAAAATCTAATGAAACTCAAAAACCTATATATTTTATAATAGATGATACAATTTCTAAAAAGACTAAGCCCTCGTCAAAGGCTATTAATCCAATAGAAAAATGTGCATTTGCATATTCTCATTTAGAAAACAAACAAGTTTTTGGACATCAAATAATAGTTTCATTATTATCTTGTGATAATTTAAAGCTTCCATATTCTATAGATTTATATGATAAAAATACTATGAGTAAGATAGAATTAAGTCAAAATTTAATAAAATCTCTTCCTAAGCCAATAAAAAAAGGTGTTGTTTTGTGTGATAGTTGGTATAGTTCAAAAGCTATTTTTAAATCTTCAAAAGATAATAAATATAACTACATTGGTGCTATAAAAACTAATAGAGTTATTTTTCCACATAACCATGAGAGATTAGGTATAAAAGTCTATAGTTTCGCTAAAAGCTTAGATATAAATTCATTTGACCTTGTCACAGTCAATAAGAATGAATACTATATCTATAAATATACTGGTGATTTAACGGATATGAAGAATGTATCAATTGTATTAAGTTATCCTAAAGAATCTTTTCATGATAATAAGTGCTTAAGAGCATTTATATCATTGGATACTTCTTTATCTGCAATTGATATTCTCATCCAATATTCCGAAAGATGGGACATCGAACCATTCTTCAAGAGTTGTAAAGCTAATCTCGGTTTAAACGGATATCAAGTAAGAGTTGAAAAAGCCATTACAAGATATTTATTATTAATGATTTTAAATTACACTTATTGTAGCTTGAATTCAAATGGATTAAATCATTTTAACACTGGTTTCAAGGTTATAAGGAACAATTTAAAAAAAGCTAAAATAACATCAATATATAACGCGGCTCAAAATGGAGTTCCGCTAGAAAAAATTTTCGAGCAACTTAAAGTAGCTTAAGAAAGTGTTTTTCTATTCAACTGTAAATTTATTCAAGTGAAAATGCACTATTATAG
>NZ_WHJC01000500.1 GCF_009295725.1 Clostridium tarantellae | reverse complement strand
GATTTAAGGCTTAGGAGGCGATTAATTTGTTAAATAATATTTTGCAAACTAGTATGAATTGGATTGTAAAATATGGTTTTAAGATAATTATTGCTGTTATTATTTTATATATTGGATGGAAAATAATAAATCACTTTTCAAAAAAATTACCTGCTATTTTTAAATATGATAAAGAAGATGAAATTTTAAGAAGATTTTTAGAGTCATTTTTAGCTATAGCTTTTAAAGTTATATTAATAGTAGTGCTTTTAGAATTTATAGGAGTAGAAACTACTTGGTTTGCAGCCTTTATAGCTTCAATAGGATTAGCTATAGGATTAGCTTTTAAAAATAGCTTATCTAACTTTGCTAGTGGAATTGTTATTTTAATTGTAAGACCTTTTAGTATAGGTGATATAGTTAAAGTAGCAGGCTATATAGGGAAAGTTAAAGAAATAAATATTTTTTATACTCATTTAACTGCAGAAGATGATAAAGAAGTGTTAATTCCAAATAATACTTTAAGTAATAGTAGTTTGATTAAAACAATTACAGAAAGAGAAGAGGTTAAAAAACAAATATTAAAATAATGTAAATTATAAAAATTCAAATTAAAAAGGAGCCTAGCAATCCGGCGAAAGACAAACTAGGCTCCTTATGTAATTAGCACTTTTACGTACCAACTGCTTATTTAGAATAACATAAATATTAAACTTTTGCAATAAAAAATTAAAAGAAATATATGGAATGCTTTTAGGATACACATAGATAAGATATAATAAGAATAAATCATATATATATCAAGGAGACGATAAAATTGAAATTAGGAACTTTATGTTATATAGAAAAGGATAATAAAATTTTATTATTACATAGAACTAAGAAAGAAAATGATATTCATGAAGGAAAATGGATTGGAGTAGGTGGAAAGTTTGAACAAGGAGAAACACCAGAAGAGTGTGTAATAAGAGAAGTAAAAGAAGAAACTGGTTTAGAATTAAGAAATCCAGTTTTACGAGGTATTATGACATTTCCAAAGTTTAAGGATAATGAAGATTGGTATGTGTTTGCTTTTGCTGCAAAGGACTTTACAGGTAAACTAATTGAATGTGATGAAGGGAAGTTAAAGTGGATAGCAAGAGAAGAAGTTTTACAAATGCCTACATGGGAGGGAGATTTAATATTTTTAAAATGGATATTAGAAGACAAGCCTTTTTTTACAGCTAAATTTAGTTATAAAGATAAAAAATTAATAAGTCATAATGTTATATTTTATTAATAATTATATAGAATTTTATTTGTAAAACACCACTTTACAAGTAATTAAAAATTAATTTTATAAAAAATGAACCAAATTCCTAAAAACTGTGCAAACTATTAATACACCCAATACTAATAAAACAC
>NZ_WHJC01000499.1 GCF_009295725.1 Clostridium tarantellae | reverse complement strand
TCTTTTTCTTCTTTTAAGTACTTTCTATTTGATTTATTTTTTGTCATAGTTAAACTCTCCTTATTATTCTCTAAATTTGAGAATACCATTAATTTGTTTCTACGACAACTATCTTACCACCTAGGGATCTCCCGTAAGTTTCATTTATAGAGTAGCATAAAAATTAAAGAAATTCAAAAAGCAGATTATCAGTCTGCTTATTAGTCATACCTAAAAATAAATTTTAAAATAATATTTCTAGGTAACAAAAAGCTTTCCCAGAAAAATTTTATTTTCTAGGAAAGCTTGATATAAAAAAATATCTTATCTTAATGACATTGATTAATTAAGTGTATTTTTTTATTTTAAAGCAAATAATTTTATTAAACTTATTCTAGTTAGAAGTATTAATATTTTGTTCAAATTAAAAGATGAACTGTTCATATTTAAAAATGAACAGTTATTTTTGAATAATTTTATTTAGAATAGAGGTTTTTTCATAGTAAAATCTAAATTAATATTATGTTCACATCTAAGAAATTAACAGTTCAAGTATAAAATAAATTGTTAACTTCTTAGATATAAACACTTGAAAGGATTTAAAGCTATGGAAAAAACATTAAAAGAAATATTAGAGAAGTATTATTTAATTCCTAAGAATTTTATAGATTTTAAAGAAGAAATATATTGTTCAAGTAATATGTTTGAACAATTATTACAAGAGTTTTCTGTAAATGAAGCATACCAAGAAGAAAAAGAACTAAATCATATTTGTATAGTTAAAAGAAAAATAGGTAAAAAACTTTCATATGAACAAGTTGAACAAATAAAAAATGATAAAAGAAGTTATAGATCATTAGCTAAAGATTATAAAGTTAGCCTTGGAACGATATCTAAAATTAAAAACAATAAATATTAATTTAAAATATATCTGTATGAAGAATAGAGTATGGACAAGATTGGTTCAAAACTTATAAGTATTGATAATTAAATGTTTTAGTACTATTTCTAATATTATAAAATATAGAAACTTGTCAAATGTAGAATATTATGTTAATCTAAAAACAAGTATTTTTGAGTAAAAAAAATGCTTTGTGAGTGCTAGAACACTTACAAAGCAGTTACTCAGTTAAACGCACTAACTGAATAGCGAATTACTTTTAGTTTATCAAACTTTTAAATAAATGTAAATGATAAAATTTTAAGTGAGTGGTGAAAGCAAAACAAACCACTATAATCTAAAATAAGGGTTACTCCACCCGATGCAGAAAGATGGAGCGTTATACATAGCTTATTACTTGTGTTACAGCAATGATTGTATAACGTAGGTGAACGCTACCGTGAAAGGCGTGGTATGGGTTACTGGATATAAAAAAATTTATATCGTATATGTTGGAAGTGCTT
>NZ_WHJC01000498.1 GCF_009295725.1 Clostridium tarantellae | reverse complement strand
AAATTAATTGAAAAGTTAAGGTAAGGACTATGAATAAAAAAATATTAGAAGCTTTAAAAGATTTAAAAGTACCAGTTTTATATGGGTGGTATGATGAAAGTTTAAATAAAACCCATATAACCTTTTTTACCTTTAGTGAGATTCCAGAGGATTATTCTGATGATGAATATGAAAGTATAGAAAATTATATTCAGGTGGATATTTGGAGCAAGGAAAATGTGGAGGGGTTAAAAAGAAAAGTTAAGAAAGCAATGAAAAATAAGGACTTTATTTATATAGATGGTAGAGATCAATTTGAAATAGACACAAAGCTATATCATAAGGCTTTAAGGTTTTATATAGCAAATGCTGAAGAATAAGGAGGGAAATTAATGGCAGAAACCATAGTAAATAGTAGAAGAATGGGACTTAGAGATATTAGTATTTCAGTAGTTAAAGAAAATAGTGCATCTAACTATACTACAGATACAGTTAAAAAATTAGCTAGGTCCATAAGTGCTAAAGTAACAGAAAAGAAAAAGGTGGATAAAATTTATTCAGATGATGGTACAGAGGATGTTATTGAAACCTTAGAAAGTATTGAAATTGAAATAGAAATAAACGATTTAAGTCCAGAGCAGGAAGCACTATTAAGAGGATGTAAATATGAAAATGGATTTTTAATAGATAATCAAGATGATAGGGCTAATGAAATTGCCATAGGATGGAGAGCTAAAAGAACAGATAAAAAATATGAATTTGTATGGAATTATTGTGGTAAGTTCAATGATGGAACTACAGATACCTATGAAACTCAACAGGATAAATTAAAAACTCAAACCCCTAAATTAAAAGGTACTTTCTATCCAAGAGCTAAAGATGGTAACTGGAGGGTAAGAGTTAATGAAAGTTATCTTAAGGAAGAGCATAAAGATGCAAAAAAAGCTATACAAAGTTGGTTTGATAAGGTGCAGGAGCCAGTACAAAAAACACAATAGGAGGAATTTATTTTGAATATAGTATTAAATATTAATGGGGAAAATAAAAGTTTTTCAGCTAGAAAAATAACTGGAATGAAATATAGAAGATTTTTAGAAATACAAAGTGTATTAAGTGAGGTGGAAGAGAAGCAACTTCCTTTTAAACTAGAGCATTATGATATGTTAGTTACCTTCTTAGTGGAAGTCTTTGATAATAAATTTACAGAGGAAGAATTATTAGAAGGTTTAGGAGCAGATGAAATTCAAGTTAAATGGATTGAGGTAGCTAAAGAAGTTGACAGTAGAACTAAAGCAGGTATGCAAAAACTAACAAAAAACTAATGAAGGAAGATTCAAAGGAATCTTCCTTTTTTGATGAATACGATAAGGAAAATGGGTATGAAGATGAAAGCATAGAACAAGAGTA
>NZ_WHJC01000497.1 GCF_009295725.1 Clostridium tarantellae | reverse complement strand
AAGGCACCATCTTCACTACCGTAACCACAGGTTACACGATAAGAAGATTTAAATGTACGGTTTAAACGTTCAACAACTTGCTTAAACCAACGATGCTCTGAGGAAACTGCATCATCATTTTTAAGTCCAATAACTTGAACTAGATTAAATGATTTATTTTCTTCTAATTCAAATTGTTGCTTAGCTAAAGGATATGCTGTAAAACCATCTGCTACAAATTTTAATGCTTTATTAGGAAAATCTTTAAATTTATCAAAAGCCATTCTCATAGCTAAAATACATGGTCCTGTAGATCTAGTATCAGAAACTTGATATCCGATAATGGATTTTTTACAGGCATCCATGATAAACCAAATATAATGTTTTACACCTTTTACTTTTATATAAGTTTCATCAGCAGTTAATAACTTTGATGGTTTATAATCAAAAGTATCAATAAAAGGTTTAATAACAGCTGCGGCAGTTAATGCGTAATTTGCAACCATTGTATGTGATATTTTAATACCATGTATTTCTTCCAATGCATGAGCAGTTTGGCGTGTTGATAGTTTAAGATTAACGTGGTAAGTAAGGCATAATCCTAGTATGTGAGGATTAAACTTCTTAAAACTAAAGTTAGTTGCTCTAGATGATAAAGAATATAAATCCATTTTAAAGAAATTTAAAGTAAATTCACGATAAATGTAATGGAGTTTATATTTAAATTTTTTATTAGGCTCTATATCCTTAGGTAATTTTTTAAGATTACTTAGATAGTAAGAGCATTTTGGATTTATACATTTATGAACTCTAAAGTGTTTTCTTTCTTTTTTAGCATCTAAAGTTTTACTACAATAAGGACATTTGAATACAACTGGTTTATAAGCAAAATTAGATTCATTAAAAGTTAACGCACATACTTTACATTTATATTGACCTTTATTACCGTTATTATCATAAATGTACTGATGTGGTGAACCGCACTTAGGACAACTGATACTTTCAGGAATAGATATTCCGTTACGTCTTTGGACGGGACGTATAAGCTTGTTATATTTATGCTTGTAATAAGCTAAAAGAAATTGATAGTCTTGCTTTTCAAATTTAATTATTGTAGGCAGTTTATCTACTTTAAATTTTTGATATTCTGGACTATTTGAATCATCAAAAGTCATTTGACTAAGAGGAATATTTTTTGAAATAAAGATAATTAATTGATAAATTACACTAATTAAATATTGATTATAAGCAAGTAAATAAGTTATAATTGAATCCATAATAACGACAACCTTTCATGGTTAATTTTGTGGTTTTGAGATTCAATTTTAACATGAAATTAGGGGGTCGTTGTTTTTTTATGCAAAAAAACTTTCGAAACCTTGATATATAAAGATTTTAAAAAGAAAAGTAGTGTAGAAACTTTACACTAAC
>NZ_WHJC01000496.1 GCF_009295725.1 Clostridium tarantellae | reverse complement strand
GGAGATTGGGCGCGAAGCTTTCGACGGTCTTGCCTGCCTTTTCTTACCGGTAAAATATTTTGTTGAATTAATAATTCAACTGATGGTAGATTTCTCTTATTAGAGCATTTGAAAAAGTATCTGCAAATGTGAATAGCAGTAGTAAAGTTCACTTGATACTCATGCTTTCTTTGTTTTTGCGAAATAACTACATTCATAGTAATCATTTCGCAAAAATTATACATAGTAAGCTTAGCAAATATTTCTTGTTTGATGAAATCTACTTTTTTTGAATGAAAATTCACCATTCCAATTGCATATTTCAGTTCTCTAAATGCCGTTTCTATTCCCCAACGCATATGATATAGAGTTTTCAGGTCCGATGGTGAAAACTGATTTGAATCTAGATTAGTTATTATAGTTTCATATGAATTATCAGAAATTTTAAACCTAACAACTCTAAATGACATATCATAAAATTTAGGGCTTTTTAATTCTAAATAATCAAATTTAGAATTTTTAGGTAAGAATTTATATTTCTTAGGATTTTCTTTTATTTCTTTTGTTTGTCTTCTTGTTATTTTGATTTTAATTACCTTATCAAATGCTCCGGATAATGGTAAATCAAAACTTGAAGCCATTCCTTTGCTAGTGATATCTTTTATTCTAAATAGATAATTCCAGTTTTTCTCTTGTATATGAGCTAACGTATTATAACTTTCATATCCGCGATCTGCAATAATAATTACTTTTCCTGCTAAAGATGAATTATCAATCATATCCGTAAGGGCTAAATGTTCATTTTTTTGACATCTTCTTTGTATACAAGCATCAACATACAATTTATTTGTTAAATCAAAAAGTGCATTTAAATGTAATGAATTAAACCCTTTACCTCTACTATTTTTAGTATATGTGGACTTATCATCCTTATTATGAGCAATATTTACTACTGAGCCATCAGCTGCTAGTACGCGATAACCTCTAAATAATTTATAATTGTTAGACAAACTAGTGAACTCTTTAAATAAATATTCAAATGCACTAGGTAATATTTTATTTCTTTGTTGAACGAATGCCGAAGGTGTTGGTGTTTTAATACTATATTCTGAAAAGTCTAGCAGTTCCTTTCGAATGCTTCCTCCACCCATTGATAAAAGTAAAATCATCATATTCTCAAAAGTTAATTTTCGATTTCTCACAAAATCTTTCGATGGATTTCTCACAAAATTCTCAATAGATCCAGTCATTTCATTTACTATGTTTTTTAGTTTCTTTTTCACAAAATTAGAATGATTCTTCATTAACGTAACCTCCAAAAATTTCTATATTTAAGGGGCTACGCCGCATTTTTCTATAGACTTGTCAAGTTTTTTCTGAAAAAAAGAGCAAGATATATTTCTATACCTTGCAATTCTAAAATAAACAATATAACTTTTCTTAACTTAATGACATTG
>NZ_WHJC01000495.1 GCF_009295725.1 Clostridium tarantellae | reverse complement strand
GTTATTTACCTCCTGTTGGTGTTTTTATTTCTTGTTATTTATATTGTGCCATACTGGAGGAAAATATAAAAACTTAACTTCAAAAAAGTTAGGTGAATTAATGGTTGCGGAATTCCGCAACCGACTATAGATATATATTAAAAGGAGGCTGTGTTATGAGTAATAAAAATAATATTTTATATGATACTTTTTTACATTATTCATATAATCAACTACAAGAATTATTTAAACAATCAAAAACTAAGGATGAACAGGATTTTTACATGACACTTGCTAATTTAGTTCTACAAAGAGAGCAACAAAAGGTTATAGGTAAATAAAATGACAAAAACTTATACTTTATTTGCTGGAGTTAACGGAGCAGGTAAAACATCAATATATAAATCAATATATTATTCTTGTAATAAGCAAGAAAAAAGAATTAATACTGATGAAATGGTTTTTAATATAGGTTCTTGGAAAGATAATAACCTTCAAATTAAGTGTGCTAGAGAAGCTATAAAGCTTATTAATGAATATATTTCAGAAGGAATTTCATTTAATCAAGAAACTACTTTAAGTGGAAAAAGTATTATTCGTAATATTAAACTTGCTAAAAATAATGGTTTTTATATTGTTATGAATTATATTGGTGTAGACACTGTAGAAATTGCAAAAAAAAGAGTTAATTTAAGAGTACAAAAAGGTGGTCATGGAATACCTGATGATGATATAGAAAGAAGATATATAGATTCTTTAAATAATTTAAATAAAGTTATTGAAATTTGCGATGAAATAAGAGTGTATGATAATACTAAATTACTTGAACAAGTTATGTATATAAAAAATGGTGAATTAAAATGGGAAAAGGAAGTATTGCCTAACTGGTTGGATCAAATTTTCATTAAATAATCCTATTTATACAAGCATATGAATATTTTAATAATTTGAACATTTAATTGTAGTATTAATTTATTAAAAAATTTACTTTAAAAGAAGTTGTGATTAATTTATTTTTACAACTTCTTTTATTAATAATGATATTATAGATAAAGCAACCATTATTATAGTTGAATAAAATTTATAACAACTTCTATTAGGTATAATGGTGATGAAAGTAACAAAGCTAGTTAATCTTTCAAGATTTAATAAGGAATTAAGAAATTAGTATCTAGAACAATGTGTAATACTTAATCTTACTGATGAAATAAAAAAATTTTAAATAATAAAGAACAGTAGATAGTTGTGTGTAAAAACTACCTACTGTCCCCAAAATGATATTTCATCTAAATATTCTAATATCAATAAATAACTTCATCTTATTTTAATTTGTACATAAGATGGAGTTAAACTATTTATTTTTAGTCTTACCCCCCCAAGTAAAATATTTCTAATATTTTTCAAATTACTAAAATTTCCATTTGATAAGCAAAAATAAATCTTGTAATATAATAATAT
>NZ_WHJC01000494.1 GCF_009295725.1 Clostridium tarantellae | reverse complement strand
GATATATAATCAATATCACTAGAAATATATTTGTATTTTTAAAAAAGTCAATGGTAATATTTTTTAATTATTAAACACTAGTGAGTGATTTTAATATTAATGTTAATGGTGATATAAAAGTAGAGGAAGGAACTTCTATAAATTTAATGGAAGGGATATCAGCTAAAGATAAAATGGGAAATGATGTAAGTAATCATATTAAAGTTACTTGTGAAAATCTTAATGTAGATAATCCTATAGAAGGAAAATATAAAGCAATATATTCTATTAAAAATAATAGTAGTGAAATTAAAACAATAGAAAGAAATATAGTAGTTACTAAAAAAAATAACAATGCTGAAAATAAAAATAAATTAGAAGATGGAGTATATACATTAGGTTTTCAAGCATATAAACTTGATAGCCATAATAAAGAAACATCTATGCTTGGAGGTTTTTTTGATAAAAATGTAAAACTTGAAGTAAAAAATGGAAAAATGACAATAACAATGCTTAATACGGTACAAGCAACAATGTTATATGATTTTAGAATGATAAGTAATGGAATAGCTGCTGAAAGTAAATGTAATGGATATGGCGAAGAAAATAATAATGGATCATACGAAATGCAAACATTTCAATTTCCTGTTTCAGATATAACATCAGAGCATATAGCCGGTGTTCTAGTTAGTGCTATGGGTGGTAAAAAAACGGATATTGGAGATATGAGCAAATATAAACAAGTTAATATAGTATTTAATAAAGATATAAAAAAAGGATGGACAGGTTTTGAAAAAGGAATTAAAGACCATAAGAAATTAAAAGATAAATTTGAAGCTATTGCTTTAAATTTTGATAAAGATGGAGATGGAAAAGTATCAGATTCAGAATATAAAGATGCTAAAGGTGGATTAAATTTCAAATTACAAACTTTATCAGAAATGCGTGAGTATGCCAAAATAAAAGATATATCTAAATTAAAAAAATTTGGTAATGGCATTAAATCAATAGATTTAACATCTCATGCTATAAGTGAGTTACCAAAAGGAGTATTTGATAATTTAACTAATTTAGAAAGCTTAAATTTAAATTGCAATAAGCTTACTTCTTTACCAAAAGGAATTTTTGATAAATTAATTAATTTAAAAGAATTAAATTTAAATGAAAATAAAATAGAAGAATTACCAGAAGGCATATTTGATAAATTAATTAAATTAGAAACATTAACTATTAATAGAAACAGAATTAAAAAATTACCAGATAATATTTTTAATAATTTAAAATCTTTAGATTTCTTAACATTAGATGAAAATATGATAGAAAATATTCCAACAGGAATAGGTAATTTAAAAAATTTAACATGGTTAACTATGAATAAAAACAATATTACAAAAGTTCCAAAAGAAATGGGAGAATTAAAGAAATTATCTAGATTAAGTTTAAGTAATAATAATATTAAAAA
>NZ_WHJC01000493.1 GCF_009295725.1 Clostridium tarantellae | reverse complement strand
ATATAATGAATAGTATAAATCAAATTGAATTTAAAGAAATATCTAAAAAAAATTTATTATATTCAGTTATAGAATCTTTATTGTTTGTTGTAGCTGAACCATTATCTATAAAGGATATAGCTAAAATAGTAGAATGTGAACCTTCATATATAAATGAAATTATGAAAGAATTAATGAATATGTATAATGAAGATAAAACAAGAGGAATAAAACTGATTTCTTTAAATGGTATGTATCAATTAGTTACAAAAACAACAAATAGTGAATATATACAAAAATTATTAAAAAAAAATGTAAGACAATCATTATCACAAGCATCTTTAGAAAGTTTAGCTATAATTGCATATAAGCAGCCTATTACTAGGATTGAAATAGATGAAATTAGAGGTGTTAAGAGTGAAAGTGCCTTACAAAGATTAATTGAAAAAAATTTAATTGAGGAAACAGGTAGACTTGAAGTGCCAGGAAGACCTATATTATATGGAACTACTGATGAATTTTTAAGACATTTTGCACTAGAAGATTTAAAAGAATTACCTTCTATTCAGTTATTTAATGAGGATGAATAAAAAAGTATTGCATAGTAATGTGCAATACTCTTTTTATTATTCAGAAGTAACGTTATTATCAACATTACTTGTATTATTATTTTTAAATAAATCTTTTAAACTATCTAATACATTAGGAATAGAATCAACAAGTCTATCATAAGGATTATTACTATCAATTGGAAGAATTTTAACAGTATCTTCTTTAACTATAAGAAATGCAACTGGCTTTACGCTTACTCCTGCACCAGATCCCCCACCAAAAGCAAATCTAGAATCTGATTTTTCTACTGGTTTGTTGTTAGGAAATTCAGAGCCTCCAGAAGCGAACCCAAAAGATACTTTTGATATAGGAATTATATAAGTACCATCTTTAGTTTCTACAGGGTCCCCTATTACTGTATTAACATCAATCATATCTATAAGATTTTCCATGGTTGTGCTCATTAATTGTTCAATAGGATGATTATTTTCCATAATTTTTACCTCCCGCAAATTTTAATTTATAGAAATATAAAGTTAATATGTATATAATTTTTGCAAAATTTAAGTAAATTATACAATTTATATTTAATGAAAAAATATTATTATTTTTAAATGAAGGATAAATATTAGAATTAAAATTTTTTATGTTAAATATCAAGCTTAAAATACCAGAAATTAAAGAAATTAAAAAACTAGAATATCCATATAATAAAGCAGTGTAAGCAGAATCAGTTAAGCTAAAATCTAATGATAAGTTAAATTTTAATTTAGGTTTATATTTATTAAAATAAAGGGTTGATACTAAAGTAGAAAAATTCAATTTAAATTTGTTATTTTTTTTTTCATTAGAATTTAACTTTGAATTTTTAGATTTTTTTTTATTTTTAAGAGAAAAAATTAAATACTTATAA
>NZ_WHJC01000492.1 GCF_009295725.1 Clostridium tarantellae | reverse complement strand
ATTCTAAGTGATACTTTTAACCCACAAAGTGGGTTTTTCTGACACACAGCGTGTGTTTTTTTGACCCACAAAGATGGGCAAAAAAGGATATTCTTGTAAAAAGAATATAGCACGTTATACTCTTTTAGCAAAGAGTACGTGCCAGGAGATCCTGGACCCTTTTGTTGATTTCGTTCCACTTCATCAATAAGAAATATAAAATATTTATATTTCTTATTTTGTGCTATAATTATACATATTTACAAATATTGGGAGGTGAATAAATGAATAAAAATAAAATTATTTCTTTAGGGTTATCTATTTCTTTATTTACTGGTGTTTTAACTACATTGCAAAATACCAATAAAATTAATGTTTATGCTAATGAAAACCATATAAATATTGATCTTGACTTAATAAATAATTATGAAATTGAAGAAGAAATTTCTATAGAAGAAGTCTTATTTAATATGAATGAAAATTTATTAGAAGAAACATTACCAAATAAAGAACGAATAAGTTATGCTGCATTATTAAAAATTGCTTCTAAAATACCTGCAATATTAAAAAAAGCTGATATAGTAGTAGATTTAAAAAAATTTACTAATAAATTTAATAGCTTAAGTTTAAAAAATAATAAAACAGGATGGTTTATTCAAAAAGATAGAGGAAATAATACTCATGGAGGCAGTGCATATAAATTATTTGATAAAAAAGGATTTAGAAAAGCAACTTTAGATAAAAATGGGAAAATATTAAGGGAGTAATTATAATGGATAAAATAGATAATATAGAAAAATTATTCGAAGAATTTATAGATAATTTATTTTCAGAAAACACAAAAAATATTAAAACTGTAGATATTTTTCCAAAGCAAATTAATAGCAATACTAAATATGCACAAATAGAAAAATATATTTTAAAATCAAATGAATATAATTTTTTAGATAAATATTATAGAGCTTTAATAAATTTATATGTATATGAAGATAATTTGTATTATCAAGAAGAAGAAAATTTAAAATATAAAATAAAAAAAGATAATAAAGATTTAAAAAAATATATAAATTTATTAAAAAAAGGATTTGATTTTAATAGTAATGGAGTTTTATTAATATTTAATGATTTAAAATTAGCACTTTCAATATCTCCATATCAATTGAATATAATGTTTTTTAATCAATTAAATAAAGATTTTATAGAATTAATTTTTAAATTTGAAGGTTTATTTATAATATAAAAAATAAAAAAAGAAACTTTAAAAGTTTCTTTTTTTATTTTACAGGCTGTCGACAAAGTCGACAGCCTTTCCATTTTCTTATAAAATAATATTGGGTGATAAATATGATGACTAAAAAAAATACTGATAATAGATTTAAAATTGAATTTAACAGTTTAGAAGCTCTTGTGCCTAAAAATCATTTAGTTAGACAAATTGATAGAGCAATAGATTTTAATTTTATATATG
>NZ_WHJC01000491.1 GCF_009295725.1 Clostridium tarantellae | reverse complement strand
CACTAGTGTTTAATAATTAAAAAATATTACCATTGACTTTTTTAAAAATACAAATATATTTCTAGTGATATTGATTATATATCTACTAGGAATATATTTCCTTTAAAAAAGTGTGCAACAACCCCTTTATACTTAGGAATATTATACCAATATAGTCTGTAATTAAATTATGTTGGATTAAATACAAGGCTCCAGCAAAATTTATTGGTTGGATATAATTCTAATAAATTTTCTTTTACAGCTCTTTTAATATTAATAAATCCAAAACCTTTAGGGGCTAAGGGTTCCAAAGATTTTAACATTATAAATGTCATTATACCTGTGATTATTTGAATCATTACTGCATTTAAGGAATGACCTACTAATGTTTTAAATCTCAAATTTTGTTTTATCCATTTGAAAAATAATTCTATTTCCCAACGTTTTTTATAAAGCCATGCTATTTCTTCACTAAAAAGATCATCTATATTAGTTATAAAAGTAAGATTTTTACCTTGTTTATCTATAATTTTAATAATTCTATAGTTTTCTTTAGTTTGATAAGTGCCTGGAGAACCTAGTTTTACAACCTTATCATAAATAATTTTAGTGCTAACATCTAAAAGTCTTTTTTCACTGTAGCTTACTTTTAAATCTTCGATTTCTTCTATTATTGCATTATCCTTTAATCTGGTTATAAAATATTTTTCTTCTTTTGTATATTTATCAAACTTATTATAGTGCACATAGGCTTTATCAAGGACGTAAATACAATGCTTTTCACTAATTAAATCATCCATTTTAGTTTTATCATGATCGGCAGCATTTGTAACTACAAATGCATCCGGGATACCTTTATTTAAATCAAACCTTGTATGAATTTTTATTCCTGCTTTTGTTTTGCGAAATAATGCCCAATTATAAAAACTTAACGACATACTTATAGTTGTAGAATCTATAAGTTTAACAGGTCCAAATCTTTTTAAAATATCATTTGCTGAACCAGTATTTAAGTTTTTTGCAATTAACTCACTAAGAACTGGTAAAAACACTTTATAATTTCTTTTTTTATTATGATATGCCAATGTGCTTAAACTAACATTTTTAAGAACTTTTTTAAGTCTTGTTGAAAGACATATACATTTGTTAGTATCTCTTAAACTATCTTTTTGTTCCAAATGATGATAAATCATTGCTTTTAAGTGGTCACTTGTGAAAAATTTAGATACTTTATAATCAGTGTTTAACTTAAAAGTTGAATGTTGTAATATATTCCAATCAATTTGCTCTATAAATTTATCAAATAATTTGCTATAATCAATCACGATAGTCGGTAGCCTCCTTTGTTTTCTGTTTTTGGTAATTATATTAAAACAAAGGTTACCGGCTATTTTCACGTCTAAATTTTTGGTAATTTATAAACTTTTTTCTAATTAAAATTTGTCAATGGTATTTGAATCCAAAGATTAAACACTAGTG
>NZ_WHJC01000490.1 GCF_009295725.1 Clostridium tarantellae | reverse complement strand
TCAGTTTGTAGACAAATAGCATTTTTGCATAAAGCAAAAATGCTATTTTTAGTTTTATAAGCAAAATTTCTAAATTTTTCAAATATATTTTTAATATTATGATATAATCCGAGATATCCCCCGGTCTTTATCCATTTCCGTTTTGCCAACTTCTTTAAATTCATGCATGCAAAAATAAGCGTGACCTCCATTGTTAATTTAGCCAAACCTCTTAGGTGAGTATATCTCATACCATGTCGTTCTTTTGCATCTGCAAAGACTCGTTCAATTGTTTCTTTTCTTCTGCTATAGACTTGTTTTATATATTCATTATGTCTCAAATGATTAGCTTCTTCCACATAATGTTGCCAAACATGCCTAGTTACAACTTTTTGAGCATTTTTACTTTTAGTACATTGATTAATAAGTGGACACATTTTACAATCATATTGTGATGATTTATATTCTCTGTATCCATCTTTATTGGTTGTACTATATTTTAATATTTTATTATTAGGGCAAATATAACAATCATTAAATTCATCATAAACATACTCATATTTTTTGAAAAAGCCTTGCTTTGTCATAGGTCTTTTATAAGGCATTGCTGGTAAAATATTATCTTCAAAAAGAGTTTTGCATATGTATGGGGTTATATATCCCGCATCTACAGCTATTGCTGTAATATCATTAGGATATTTTTTATGCAATTTAGAATATAAATCAGAAAAAGCCACACTATCATGTATATTGCCAGGTGTAATATGAAAATCTAAAATATAATTATTATCATCACAAGCCGTATGTGCTAAATATGCAAAACATTTTTCTTTTTCGTTTTTAAAAAACATTCCACTATCCTTATCAGTCTTACTTTCAACTATTTCTTTAACTTCTTTAGTTTTCTCTTTTTCTTTTAATGTTTTTTTACCATGCTTTTTTCTATCTTCATTTATTTCTTTATCAAGTTCAGATTGATATTTTTTAGTTTCAGTTTCAACTTTAACTTTTGTATATTTTTTCTTATTAGCACTTGCTTTTATATGAGTTGAATCTATGTAAATTTCATCTAGTTGTATAAATCCATTCTTATTAGCTTCTTCTAAAATTCTTGAAAATATAATGTTAAAAAGTTCAGTATCTTTAAATCTTCTAACATAATTTTTGCCAAATGTAGAGAAATGAGGTATCTTTTCATTAAATGAATAACCCAAGAACCATCTATATGCGATATTAACCTCTATTTCTCTAATAGTTTGTCTCATTGAAGGTATTCCAAATAAGTATTGAATAAGTACTATTTTTATCAACACTACAGGATCTATGCTTGGTGCACCGAAAGCAGAATATAATTCTGCGACTTCGTCATATATAAAATTAAAATCTATTGCTCTATCAATTTGTCTAACTAAATGATTTTTAGGCACAAGAGCTTCTAAACTGTTAAATTCAATTTTAAATCTATTATCAGTATTTTTTTTAGTCATCATATT
>NZ_WHJC01000489.1 GCF_009295725.1 Clostridium tarantellae | reverse complement strand
TATTCATAGAACCAAATTCCTCCTGTGTTTTATTAGTATTGGGTGTATTAATAGTTTGCACAGTTTTTAGGAATTTGGTTCATTTTTTATAAAATTAATTTTTAATTACTTGTAAAGTGGTGTAATTAAAATTATATAAACTATATTTTATATAATAGTCTGTTGTTATAATAACAGACTATTATATATTAAGTTATTTTAAATTAAAATATTTTTTAAATTTTTCATACCAATTAATGTTCCAACCTTTATCATTACATAATATTAAAAGCTCATTTTCATCATTTATTCCTTCTTTAGTTATTAATTTATGGGTTTCTTTATTTACAATTAATCCATTTTCAATTTCATTACCTAATTCATTAAATAGAGCATAAGATCTAATATGAGAAAATTCAGCAGTTTTTTTTATTAAAACTTCTTCTGTTAATTCATCAAATTTAATTTTATATTTATTTATTCTTTTTTTCTTTAAAGTTTTTCTATTATCTTCTAATTGCTGACAATAAATATTTCTTAAATTTTCTGCACAATCACAATCTCTAATGGCCTTATATATTTTCTCTGAATACCTTAAATATTGAAGCTTTGTACCTGACTTTTGACTTTGAATAGCTTCATCTATAATTCTTCCAATTTCATAAGCACAAACATAAATTATATTTTTTAATCTTATTTTATTTTTATCAGAAACATTATTTAATATATATTTAGCATTAGATTTTGAAGTTCTAAGAATAGTATGCATTTTTTCAGTATCAACCCAAATTATTCCTCTTTTATCAATATGAGCATGTTCAATCCAAGATTTTGCTACTCCTGTCAAATGTGATTTATAAGTATTTTCTGGATTTTCTGGTATATCAATTTTTACATCTATTACATGTCTTTTAAATTCTATTATACTAGTGTTATTTCTTTCATTATGCCCATTTTTATTCATTACCTACCATTTCCTCATATAATTGATTCAACTTGACAATAGCCTCAGTAGCCCCTTTATTTGGACATTTATCAGGATGAATAACTTTAGCTATAGAATCTCTCCACTTCTTAGCTATTTTTTTATTTGAATAACATTTCATAGTTATTTTTAATTTGTCTGCTCTTTGTTTTCCATCTAATTCTAAAATATAAAATATATATTCACATGCTAAATTATTAAAATATCCTTCTTTTACAATATTATTATTAACTAAATTATTTTGTAAATCTTCAATCACACTTCTTAAAGCAATAATCTTATCAAAAAGGCCTTGCCAGCTTCCACTATTTAATTTTATCATTTCAACTATATTTTTATCTTTAGATTTTTTATTCTTAAATAAAGTTTCTAAATCTTTACGAATAAGAACTCTTGTTTTTTGAAGATTTCCAAATGCTTTTAAATCTTCAATTGATTCAACATTTAACCAATCCATTTATTATCCCTCTCTTTATACAAATTTTTACAATAACATATATACTCATTTTAATCCTATAATAG
>NZ_WHJC01000488.1 GCF_009295725.1 Clostridium tarantellae | reverse complement strand
GTATTAGTAAAGTTAGATCTTTTATTTTTTCTATAATATTTTTTAATATAAATTTAATAATATTTAACAGTACTTAATAAATATTAATTTTTAAATTGTATATATTTATCATTAAATTTTTTTTATATATTGACCATTTTTATATATTAGCATATTATAAAATTAACAAATAAATAAAAATCAATCCATTGAAGAGGAAAAGTAATTAATTTTAGCTTCATTAAAGAGAACTGGGGATGGTGGAAACCTAGTAAGAAGAGAATTAATGAATGGGCCTTTGAGGAATAAAGCAAAATCTTATTTTAAGAGAGTAGTATTTATGGTGTGTTGCACCTTATAGCAACTAGAGTATGTTAGTACTCGAAGTTTAAGTGGCGTATAGTAATATTTTTAAACTTTTGAGTGCTTGAAATTCTAAAGTTTAACTTTTACTATTTTTTTATTTTCAAATTAAAAGTTATATTATTTATTAAAATACTTTTATAGTATTGATTTCAAGCTAAAATTTAAAAATTTGAATAAACGCAACATAGGTGGCACCGCGGATTATATCTCCGTCCTATATTTTTAAATATAGGACGGATTTTTTTTATTTTTTAACTTAAATATTTATAGCAAAATATGATTTTTGGAGGTGATTAAATGGCTTGAAAGTATATAAATTCTAAAGAAAGTTTTAGCATATTAAATAAATTTAAAAATTTAGGAGGAAAAATTATGAATACAAATAAAAATACAAAAAATTTAATAATTACTGCATTACTTTTAGCTATTGGTGCATTACTACATCAAATCACTCCAGCACTAGGATTACCTATGCAACCTGATTTTGCATTAACAATGCTGTTTATAATAATAATTTTAAATAAAAATGATTATAAAACTATTTTAATCTCTTCATTAATTTCTGGAATTTTTGCAGCTATGACAACTAAATTTCCTGGTGGACAAATTCCTAATATAATAGATAAAACTTTAACTGGTAATTTTGTTTTTTTAATTACTTTACTAGCTTATAAATTTAAAAAATTTAATTCACTTAATAAAGCAAAACAAAATTATTTTCTTGCATTATTAATTTTACCTATAGGAACCTTAATAAGTGGCACACTTTTCTTAAGTTCTGCTCAAATACTTGTAGGATTACCAGCACCATTTATAATCTTATTCCTTACAGTAGTTTTACCCTCTATATTAATAAACCTAATAGCAGGAATATTTTTATTTAAAGTAATATCCATGTCATTGAAAAGAGCGGCTTTTAGATAAACTTATTTAAAATTAATTATAAGGAGTGTAATAAACTAACTTTATGCACTCCTTATAACTATAATTTAAACTTAATATAAGTTTATTAAGTTTATTACACCACTTTACAATAAATTTAACTAGCTAAAGAATCGTTATTAAGATGATTAATAACATCTTCAAGCGTAGTTATATTTTTATCAAGTTGTATTGTTTTAAGCAACTTGCCATAAATTAAT
>NZ_WHJC01000487.1 GCF_009295725.1 Clostridium tarantellae | reverse complement strand
ACAATGTGCAAAAAAACAAATTTTTTGTATTTAATTTTGTAATAAAAAAAATTAAATCTTTTGAATCTATTTTAAAATAAATAGTATCATTTTTTAGATTTTTTAAATTTTCTAATAAAATAATTTTATATTTGTCTTCTAAATAATTTAATAAGTTCAATAATTGTTCACCATTTAAATCTTTCAAATAAAAATCTACTAATGCTGAATTATTATTAATATTAAAAACTTCTTCTAAAAATTCTAAAAAATATTTTTCTTTAATATCAAAGCTTTTTTCATTACCTACATACTCTAATAATCCATTAGAATATGTATCTAGTGCATTTAATATATTATTACATTTTATTTTAACTTTACTTTTAAACTCTTCGTTTTTTATTGGCTTCAATAAACATATCATGACTATATCACCTCTACTATAATCTATTTATAAATAGATTATAGTAAAATTCTTTAAATTTCAAATTAATTTATTTTAAAATTTGCTTTAATTATTATATCTGCATCTCTTTCATTTAATGCACTATCATATATAATATCTACATCTTTTTTAAGGTTCATAGCTTCTATTAAATAAGTTGTTGCAATGGCTATATGATTTTTATATTCTTTACGTAATCTTTCAAGTTCTAATTTATTTTCTTCATCAATATTTCCCTGAACAAATTCTTTATACGTATCTATTACTTCATCACTTGATTTGCTTGGAAAATATTCATGAGGAGCAGTACTATCAAAAATAGCAAATCCTAATTCTCTACTTATAACCATATCTATGCTCTTAGGATCAAAACCACAATGATAAAATTCAACATCATAGCCTTTTTCTATAGCTGCATTTTTTAATTTTTTAAGCAAAGTTGATTTTCCTGTACCTGGTCTACCTTTAATAAAATATCGTTTTACTTTTTCGGTAATATTAGGTATAAAATCTTTAGCTCCAAATGCAGTTGCTGCACCTAAATATTTATCATATATTAATCCTTGTCCATTTTTAGATTTTTCATTTGGAATTAACATTTTTATTATTTTTTCAGTTATTTCATTTGCTTTTTTAAAATCTAAATTTTTTATATAAATTTTTTCCCAATCATCATGTATTTTTAATGCTTTTTCAAATTCTTTATGAGATTTTTTTAACTCTTCAAAGAATTTTTTTCTTTTTTCAATTATTATATTTTCATAAGAAGAAACTCTACTTAAATCTAATGCTTCATTTAGATTAATATCAATAGTTTCTACTCCTATACTTCCTAAAGAAACTTTATGAAAAGGTGTACCATTTACAATTGCAAAATTTAATTTTCTTATAATTACTCCTTCAATTTCATTTGTATCAATTGCACTATTAACAACTTCCAAATCATATTTAGAAGAATATTTATTTATTATTTCTTTTAAAATATTTGTTTTATAATTATTGCTTCCTCCATTTAATGAATATATTTTATTTAATTTTTGAAATATAGAATCATAAAAATCTTTAAATCCTCTTGAT
>NZ_WHJC01000486.1 GCF_009295725.1 Clostridium tarantellae | reverse complement strand
GGTTTTTTATTATTTTCAAAATTATTTTTTTATAGAAACTCATAATTACATAAATTGGATTATAAGTGTCCGTGAGTCAGATTCACAAGTACTAGATCTATTCATAGTATCAATTATTCTATTAAAAGTTTACTGTTCTTAAAATTTCATAGTTATAAAGTTTTAGATTTTATGTAAATTTAATTATACACAATAAATGGATTATATTACATTTATTGTGTATAATACAAATTATAAATTACTCAAGTATAAAGTAATGAATAATTGTATTATAGTATGTTCTTAAAATAAAAAGCAGTTTTAATGGAGGAATATTATGCGAAAAATTTATATCTTTACTATTATCATGGTAATAGTTGTTTTTTATGGTTGTTCAAGTAACACTTTAAATTTTTCAGATTTAGAGCCATCAACTATTGTTGTAAATCATGATAATATAAGTGCAATAATAAAAGAGAATATCATAAGGTCATCAAAAGAAGATATTACTTTAATTTTAGAAAATAAAACACAATATGAATACTATTATGGGGAATATTTTAACTTAGAAATTGAATTAGATAATAGTTGGTATAAGGTACCCTTAGATAAAAATCTTGACTTTAAAGATTTGGCTATTATTTTAAAAGAAAATAGTAAAAGTAGTGATATAATAAAATTATCTAAGCATTTTACTAATCTACCAGAGGGTAAGTATCGTATTGTAAAATCTCTTTATCTTGATGATGAAGAAACAATTATAGTAGCGCCATTTGAAATAAAAAATAATAAAAATATTTCTTAAATAGCTTAAATTAACAAACAAAAATATCTCATTACATTATAAGTTAATGAGATATTTTATATTTTAACTTAAATAGTATTTTTTATAGTTTTTAATATTTTTGGAAATTATATATGAATTTACATTATCTTTGTTAATAAAATATTCCATAAAACAAGTATCAAATTTATAAAGTATTTAAATTATTTCTTAAAATTTCCTTAATTCACTATACTGAATACTTATTCTATTTTCAGGATTTTTGTCTATACAATATAGTACTATGATAAATAGCCATTCTAAAGGTTTCATAATAAAGTATGTAAAATCTGCAGTATATTTATTATTTATATGTTTACTTAGAGGATACCCAAATTTATCATAAATGTATCTAATGCCTTTATGAAGTTTAGGAGTATACTGCTCTAATATATTTTCAAAGGCATTAGATACTAATAATTGTCTATTAACTAATATTGTATTTCCATGTCTTATACCATTTCTTAAAGGTTTTACTATTTTTTTATGTCCTCTTGCAGATACTGTACATAAGTAATGGCCACGTCTAGGTATTGATACAGGATCAGGAGGAATGATAGTTGAGTATTTGTAGGTGCTTGTATCTAAAAATGCTTTAATAAAACTATCTGGTTGTTGACCAAAGAGTACTAGTATTAATTGAATAATTATTAATACTGGAAATAATGCAATTATGCAAAGAATAGGTAGTTTGTGATGC
>NZ_WHJC01000485.1 GCF_009295725.1 Clostridium tarantellae | reverse complement strand
ATTTAATACTATTAGAGAGGAGTTAATTATGACTTACGGATTACTAAGTCCTAGAGTAGATTTTGTTTTTAAGAAAATATTTGGTAATAAAAAGCATCCAAAGATACTTATATCTTTTTTAACTAGAATTTGAGAGAATTCTCCCATCTCAACCCAAGGTAGGTGGTGAGATGAATCGACGCAAGAGTTTACTCGAAACGTCAATAATTTCCACTAATAATTTCTTTCAAATTAGGTTATAATACTAACATAGGTTTTCAATAACAAGTCGTAAGCTTGTAGTACCGTAGGTTATACGGGAAGGGTTATCCTCATAAAAAACCCATAGCCTTGGAAACTGATAGTCTGTAAAATAATTTCCCTAGTGGTTAGACAGGATTAAAGGAAGCTCTCACTTCTATAAGTGATGAGTATTTCACATGCAGTTATGAAACCAAAAGAACCTATTACAAAGGTTAAAATTCTTAATTCTGATATAGAAAAAGAGCATATAGAGGATAAATACAGTAGATTAGATATAAGAGCTACTACTAATATAGGTGAACAAATAAACATAGAAATTCAAGTTAAAAATGAATATAACATGATTAGTAGAACTCTTTACTATTGGAGCAAAATGTTTGAAGATCAATTAGATGAAGGAGAAAATTATAATAAACTTGCTAAAACAGTATGTATAAATATTTTAGACTTTAAGTATTTAAAAAATGATAGGTTTCATAATGCATATAGATTAAAGGAAATCACTACAAATGAAGAACTTACAAATTTACAAGAAATACACTTTATAGAATTACCAAAAATGAAAGAGATTAATAAGTTTAGTGATACTACAGATATGTTAGAAGTATGGATAGAATTCATAAAAAATCCCTCTAGTAAGAAAGTAGAATCTTTAGAGATGAAAATGAAAGAAATCAAAGAAGCTAAAGAAGAACTTGTGAGATTAAGTAGTGATGAAAATGAAAGAATAGCTTACAATAAAAGAAAAATGGCTATTTTAGATAGAGTTAGTGATTTAGAAAATGCTGAAGAAAAAGGTATTGAAAAAGGATTAGTTATTGGAAAAAAAGAAGGTATAGAAGAAGTGGCTAAAAATTTATTAGATGTTTTAGATGATGAAACTATATCATTAAAAACTGGATTAACAATAAATGAAGTAAAAAACTTAAGGAAGTAATTGTTTCCTTAAGTTTTTTATTTTAAACATAATTAAATTAAAGATATGTAATATAAAATAATTGAAATGAAAAATTTAATTATTTTTTAATCCATCTATAGTAAAAACTAAGTACATCATAGAAGTAAATACAAAAATATCTAAAATAATTACAAGTAAAACAGCTACTAATAACATAAAATATTTAATATTTCCACTATTTAAAACAACAATTTTTTTCATTAAAAAAACAGTTATTAATGTTAATAAAATGGATATTACTAATTTAATTATACATTTTTTTAAATTTATTTTTCTATTTCTAACCATAAGTGCTTGTCCCTTC
>NZ_WHJC01000484.1 GCF_009295725.1 Clostridium tarantellae | reverse complement strand
AACTTTTTTCCTTTTTATGTGGCAGTTTCTCATGCTTTTACTAAGGAAGATCAAAGACAGGGAAGATTTAGAATAGAAGCTAGTTGTGGAATACAAAATGCTAAAACTTCTAGTGATACTCAATATGTACCTGTAAATGTAACCTATATTGCTATAGCTTAGAAAGGAAGATTAATAATGAATACTAATTTATTAGAAAACAGCTCCATGGAAGATTTTAAAAATACCATGACTGTATTTTATAGAAAGAAAACAGGAGATATATTTCATATAGCTCCAGGAAGACAGGATTTTAATTTCTTTGGAGAAATAGGAGAGGATTATGAATTAATTTTAGATATGGTACAAATAAAAAGAGAAAAAATAATAATGGAAAACTGGAATAGTTTTAAGATAGATTTAAAAGAACTTACTCCAAAGTTTAAAGAAAATTTTAATAAGTACATATAGGAGGGTAATTAATGAATGAAGAACTAGTATTACATGAAATAGAAATACATGAGAAGAGATTAAATAATCATTCAGAAAGATTAGATAAATTAGAACAAACACAAGCTGAATTTAAAGTACATATTCAAAGCTTATGTGAAGATATAAAAAATTTAACAGGAGCCTTAAAGTGGTTATGTGGACTTCTAGGAACTTCTTTTCTAGGGTTCTTTTTTTATGTAATTCAGCACTTTTTAATAAAATAATAGAAAGAGGGAAAGCGTATGTATAATGAAATATCAGATACAATTTTAACAGCATTAACAGTAGGATTAGTAGGAATTTTAGTAGCCATTATAAAAAGTGTAGGGGATATAACTATAGAATATATTTCTAAGAAAAAAAAGGAGGTGGAACAAACTTTACAAATAAATAAACATGAAGAAGAAATAAAAACTGCTAAAGAAATTTGGCATATAGTAGAAGAAAAATATAGAATAAGTGAAAATATAGAAGATTTAGCTAATAAAAAAGCTAATGATTTTGATAAATTATTATTAGAAAAAATACCTTATCTTAAAGAATATCAAATTAAAGAAATAAGACAAGCCTTAGCAGGTGAAATAAATAAAGGTAAAGCCTTACTTCATGAAGATAATTTAAGAAAACAAGCTGAAGAATTAGTAAATAAAAATTCAGATCTTGAAAGAGAAAATATAGAGTTAAAAAATAAGTTACATAATATTTCATCAATTGCACCAGTAAAAGAGCAAAAACAATAGTTTTTGTTCTTTTTATTTATAGATAAAAAATTAAAAGGGGATGTATTAAATGGGAATAAATAAAAAAATAATTTCAACAATAATGGCTTTAGTATTACTTATAATACCTACAACTACCTGTCACGCTTTAAATTTAAGCACCCAATATATTAACCATAATAGAAGCCATCAGTATTTAAATCCAAAAGGTTTAGTTATTCATGATACAGATAATGAAGGAGCCACTGCACAAAATAACCATGATTATTTTAATAGAGTTTATGCAGGTGCTTCAGCACATTATTTTGTAGATTGGAATAAAGCTATTAAAACTAT
>NZ_WHJC01000483.1 GCF_009295725.1 Clostridium tarantellae | reverse complement strand
ATACTAGATTTTAAAAATCTTATTGTTTTTTAGAAAATATTGCTACAATTTTTAATTTTTTTGTAATAATCCTTTTTATTCACTACAAAAAAACTATATTTTTTAAAAATATTATTATCTTTACACTATAATTTTAAAATGATACAATGAATTTTGTCGAATTATGAAAGGAGTGATTATTAATGTCAAAGAACTTCAAAAATAAAGATATGAACAAATCAAAGAAAAGAAAAGTAATTTTAATAAGTATATTTATAATAATAAGTTTAATTCTAGGCATAGGTATAGGTATTTTAAGTTATACATACAATCTATTAGGAAAAGTGGATAGAGTAACTATCAATAAAGATGACATAGGTATAAATAAAAATATTATTGACTGTAAAGAAATAAAAAACATTGCATTATTAGGTATAGATTCTACTAACGGAAATGCTGGTAGATCAGATTCTATAATGATTTTAACTATAGATAATAACAAAAATCAGCTTAGAGTTTCTTCTATTATGAGGGATTCTTACGTTAATATAGATGGTCATGGCCAAGATAAGCTTAATCATGCATATGCTTTTGGTGGCGCTCAATTATCTCTAAAAACTATAAATAAAACTTATGATTTAAATGTTTCTGATTTTGTTTCTGTTAATTTTTCTAATTTACCTAAGATTATAGATCAATTAGGCGGTATAAAATTAAATATTACAAAAGATGAGTTAAAATATATAAATCAATACATAAACTATTTGAATAAAGATAATAAAACAAATGTTGCACATATAACAGAATCTGGTATTCAACATGTTAATGGAACTCAAGCTTTAGCTTACTCTCGTATAAGATATACAGCTGGTGGTGATTATGAAAGAACTCATAGGCATAGAATTGTTTTAACAGCATTATTTAATAAATTTAAATCAACATCACCTACTGAGTATCCAAAGTTATTAAATGAATTATTACCTATGGTTAAAACAAACTTGACTCCTAATCAAATATTAGGTTTAGCTAGTGATGTTGTAAAAATGGGTAATGTAAATTTGGAACAGGATAGGTTCCCTTTAGACTCTCAATCTGAAGGAAAAATAATAAATGGTATCTGGTATTTAATATTTGATAAAGAAAAAACTACAACAAAATTACATGAATTTATTTTTAATGGTATAAAGTAGTTTTTAACTAGACTTAATTAATATAGAAATTAATAAAAGGTAAATAACTAAATAGTAAAATATTTAGTTATTTACCTTTATAAAAATTAACATATTTATAAAATCAAAATCTATTTTTTCTTATAGATGACTTTTAAAATCATATTTTTAAAATATTTAAATTCTTCTGTTCTATAAAATATTATCAAATAAAACATATTTATAAAAATAACATCTATTAAAATACTAAAAATAAAATTTTTTATTGAATATCCATTATTGAATTTATAAATAAAAGAATTAGTAATAACTAATGTTATTATTCCAACAATTAAATATTTAGAATACATTTGGAAATATTTAATTAACGGTTTCTTAAATAC
>NZ_WHJC01000482.1 GCF_009295725.1 Clostridium tarantellae | reverse complement strand
GAAACTGATAGTAAAAAAAATTGTGATAACCAGTATTATAGACAAGCTGTTTTAAAATCTTCTACAGGAAGATTTATAGATGTAGAAATTTATTTATTACCCTTTGAAAAAAAATCAAAATTAATTTTAATAAGAGATGTTACATTAATTAATAGAACTAGAAAAGTAAATAGTTATTTAGAAAAGCATTTTCAAGAAGAATATGTTAAAAGAGATTTCTTTTCAAATATATCCCATGAGTTAAGAACGCCTATTAATGTTATATTTTCAGCATTACAACTTAATGATATATATATATCAGAATGTAATATTAATGGAGTTTGCAAAAATAATAAAATGGTTAAACAAAATTGCTTAAGGTTAATAAGAACTATAAACAATTTTATTGATGCGAATAAGATATCAGAGGGGTTTATATCTCCAGATTTACATGTTTTTAATGTGGTTGAAATAGTAGAAAATATTGCTCAAGCAGCTAATAAGCATATAAAAAAGGCAGGTATAGAATTAATCTTTGATGCAGAAAGAGAAGAAATATTTATAGAATTAGATAAAGGCTTTTTAGAAAGAATTGTTTTGAATATACTATCTAATTCTGTTAAATATGGGAAAATAGGTGGAGAAATATTAATAAATATAATTATTAAAGATAATAACATATTAATTGTTATAGAAAATAATGGACAGATTATAAGTGAAGAAGAGCAACAATATATGTTTGAAAAATTTTCGAAAAACAATATGGCTTTTAATAGGACACAAGAAGGAAGTGGTTTAGGCTTGTATATAAGTAAATCATTAATGGAACTTCAAGGTGGAACTTTAACTGTAGAGGTAGGAAATGAAAAAGGTAATAAATTTATAATTACTTATAATGATGTGCGAATATTTAATGAAGAAGAAAGTTCTGATTTATATATTTCATCTTTAAATGAAATAATGGAAAAGGTAGATATTGAATTTTCAGATATAACAATTTAAGTATAATTTATTAAAAAATTTCGTATAATTTATAGAGGTGAATTTTATGAATATTTTTAAAGTTGATGGTAAATTTAATTTAGGTGATTTAATAATAAATTTATTAATACCTCTAGGTGGATCATTTATTATTAGTCAAATTATCAATACTTCTGTAGTTCAATATGAAGTTTTAAATAAACCTGTTTTTGCACCACCATCAGTAGTTTTTCCTATCGTTTGGCCTATATTATATATTTTAATGGGAATAGCGTCTTATAGAATTTATTTAAAAAATAAAGCAGGATTTAAAACTAATAGAGGATTAACCTTTTATAGTATTCAATTAAGCTTAAATTTTTTATGGTCTATCATATTTTTTAATTTTAAATTATATGGTTTAGCATTTATAGAATTAATTTTATTATTTTTATTTATAATAATTACTATTTTTAAATTTATTAAATTAGATAAAATTTCAGCAATTTTGATGGTTCCATATGCTATTTGGGTAACTTTTGCAGGAGTTTTAAATTATTTTATTTGGATGTTAAATGAGATGTAATATTATAA
>NZ_WHJC01000481.1 GCF_009295725.1 Clostridium tarantellae | reverse complement strand
AAATGATATATCTATAGATGAAAATTTAAATATAAACAATAGTAATTTTGTTAAAATAGCTAAATTATTAAATGATTCAGCAATAATAAATATAAATAAAATTAATATTAGTCATGGATTAGAAAAAAATAATTTAATAAGATATAAAAAAAATAAAGGTATAGATAAAGAGTATTTAATAAAGTTTAAATGTGAAGATATACCTTTTAATATTAAGAATGTTTCAATTCAGCACAAAGATATAATTACCTATAAAGTTAATAATTTAAATTTGAAATTAAAAATAAATATAGATGAAAATAGTGAAATAGAATATAACTTTACTGAAACTATATTAATATATACAGATTATGGAATTTATAAGCTACAATTCACTATTAGATGTGAAAATGAAGATATAGTAAATATGCCTTTTAAAACATTAAATGATTATATTAATCTTTATAGAGAGAATAGAGATAGAGCTTATAAGTTATTTATAGATGAAAGTTTTGCGAAATATTTAAATCAACTAGAAAATAAAATTGCTTGGATAAAATATAATGAAGCATTAAATTTAAGTAAGAGTTTGAATAAAGAGTCAAATGAAGATAAGTTTAATTTATTTTTAAAGTTAAATGGAATCTATAATGAATATGGTGAAATTAGTAATTATGATTCTAGTATGGGAGAAAATGAGAAGTTTAATGTGCAAGAAACATCAAAAGATACTATAAATGAAGTTAAGGAAAATAAAGCTAGGACATTAATAAATAATGTTAATAGCGAGAATGAAAATAATAATTATGAAGATTTTATAAGAATGTCAGGAATCAATATTGATGATTTTAATATAGGTAAATATAAAGAAACTAATATACAAGAAACACGAAAAGATAATATATGTGAAGGTAAAACAAATAAAAATAATGAAGAAGTTTTTCTTAAATCAATCAATAGTGATAATAAAAATATTAATGACACTGATTTTAGAGGAGAAAGAAATAATGGATTCAATACAAAAGAAAAATCAAACAATAATATAGATGAAATATCTGAAATAATGAAAGGGTATAGGAATGTTAATCCTATATCAGAAGAAAAAGAGTTAATAGAAATAGCAGATAAAAAAGATTTAAAAAAATCCAAAAGTATATTTAAAAAATTAGTAGAAACAATTACATTTTGGAAATAGGAGGTGATATATATGGAGTTTATAAATTTAGTTAATATATTAAAAGATGATTATGAAAGCAAAATTAATATGAAAGTTTTTATAAGAATAAAAGAAAAATCAATAGAACTTTTAAATAATTGTTTTGAAAAAAACTTTTCTATTCCTAAAGAATTTATAAATGAGCTTATTAATGCAACAGAAAATAGGTATACTATACCATCTGAAGTATATTTATTAGTAGCATTAGATTTGAAAAATAATGAATATGGCTTGGATAATATAACTAGATTAATTATATTTAAAAAGGTTGAAAAATATTTATTTGATGAAATTCATTTTAATATAAATAATAAGATTTTAGAGTTCATTTCTAATGCTATATTAGAAGCAGGTTCGATAAAAAAACTTATAAAT
>NZ_WHJC01000480.1 GCF_009295725.1 Clostridium tarantellae | reverse complement strand
TTAAAATCTTCTCATAGAAGGTCTTTTTGTTGTACCTAAAAATAATCTTTGATAGTTTTTAAAAATAATATTTTCAAAATAATATCTAACCTATTTTTTCATATTAAACTTTACACTATCTTTATTTTTATTATTAACTTTCAAAAAATATGTAAAATTGAACATATATGTTTAAATAATACCATATTTTGTGTAAAATAAAATATTTTTTACGTATTTTATTATTTCCAACTATTTTTGTAGTTTATTGGCATATTTTAAGTAAAATTAATTAATTTTTTTCTTCATTTTTCGCCATTTGATTTATATATTATATGGTAAAATTATGTTAAATAATGTATTTTAAAGGAGTGGGGATTAAAATGAACTTTAAAGGTATATTTTTTTCATCAATAATGTTATGGTTTATATTTATACTATTATCTATTATGTTTTTAAATTTATTTTTAGTTTTTATAGGTATACCGATATCAATATTAACTTCTATTTTAATATATAAAAAACAAATTATTTCATTTAATAAACTAAATAAAATTCTTTATTTTTTAGTTCCTACTATAGCTTGGTTTACTGGAATGTCTTTGTATAGATAATATTTAAATATACTAAAAAATCTTTCTTGCTAAATTGTACAAGAAAGATTTTTCATAATCTATATAGCCCATTTTCTATCTCCAGTAAAAGATATATTTAACCATTTTTTATATTTTATATGATTCATTTCTTTAAATAATTTTTCTCTTAAATAATCCATTTCATCTAAATTATTTAATTGAGTCTTATCATTATAAATAAAATCTATTTCTATTCTTAAAGCTCTTCCAATCTTTGAAACTCTTGTTATTGATTCTTCAAAATTATATTCTTTTTCTATCTCTTTAACTAATGTATTTATGTCCTCATTAATTATATCATCAGCCTTTAAAGATAATATTTCTTTAAAACTATCTCTAAAGGTTTTTATTGGTACTCTTAAGAAAATTATTGAAGATATTATAACCATTAATGGATCTATATATTTATTTATATATGCTAAAGAAGTATTAGCTAAAATTGTAGCCAATATAAATCCAATTAATACTCCAGCACTTAATATTGTATCCATTAACCATTGATTGCTTTCTGCTTGTATTAATTCAGAAGAAAGTCTTTTCCCATTATTTTTCATATAATTATAAATAAAAGCACAACCAAAAGTAGATATAACGGCATATATAAGTGCTACACCATACTCTACAGTATTTCCACCTGAAATAACATTTTCTACTGCTCCTATTAAAGAATATATACACATAATTGCTATAACTAATGATTTAAATGCTACAACCACTGGTTCTAATATATGTTTACCAAAAGGAAATTTTCCTTCGCTATCTTTTTTATTCATATAACTACTAATATATAAAGAAATAGCAGATAAAATTAAACTTACAAAAGAATACATTCCATCAAAGAAAATCATTTCAGAATCTACCGCTCATCCCCATGCAATTCCTAAAAGTGCAAAAAATAATGCTCCTAATACAGATATTTTTAATATTTTATTTTCCGTTCTCATAATTTCACCTCTTATATTTTCC
>NZ_WHJC01000479.1 GCF_009295725.1 Clostridium tarantellae | reverse complement strand
TTCTTAAATCACATACTATTTTTAAAACTATAAAAAGAAAGGATTATTAGCACTTATTATTGAAAAAATTAAATTTTATTTATTTTCTCAAAAAAAAATCAGCAAATAAATATCCAGAACTTATGAAAAGAAAATTCCAAATTACAACACCTATAGTTGTAGATATAATAAATTTAGAAAAATTAACTTTTGCAACACCTTCTACACAAGATACTAAAGTTCTTATAACTGGTATTAATCTACAAAATATTCCACCTATTTTTTTTCTTTCATTAATAACTTTTATAGTTTTATCTACAAAAGGCTTAAATTTAGGAAATTTATTTGTAGCTTTAGTTAAAAATTTTTTTCCACCATAAAATCCAATAAAATATAAGATTAGATTACCTAAAATACCAGCTATTACAGTAAGCAACATAACAACTAAATAGTTTAATTCGCCTCTAGAAATTAATATTCCTATAGCAGGCATTATAACCCCTGCTGGTAGTGCTGGAAAATTTAAGTGTTCTAAAAATATTAAAATAAACATTACTAATAAACCATATTGTGAAATGTAACTTAAAGCTGTTTGTATATTCATATATTTTTTCCTCCATAATAACATTATTATATTATTATGTAATTTTTAAAATTTAATTCTTTTAGTAATAATTAATTAAATTTCATAAAAAATACTGCTAATGAATTTAACATTAGCAGTATTTTTTATGAATTAACTTAATCTCTTAATTTTGAAAGTAATTTTAAAATCTCAGTATAAAGCCATATTAATGTAACCATTAATGAAAAAGCACTATACCATTCCATATATTTAGGTGCTCCTAATTTAGTAGCTTTTAATATAAAATCATAATCTAAAATTAAATTTAAAGTAGCAATTCCAACTACTAAAATACTAAATATAATTCCTATCAATCCAGATCCAAATATAGCTAAATTAACTCCAAAAATTCCACAAATTATTCCAATAAAGTAAGTAATACCAATAGTTAACATAGAAATTATTACTGTTTTTCTAATTTTATCTGCAATACTTGGTGCACTTCTATAAATCAATAAAGTTATAACTACAGCTACAAGAGTTAATATAATGGCTGGAAAAACTATTCCAGGATATATATTTTCAAAAATTCTAGATAATCCTCCTAATAAAATTCCTTCACAAGCTGCATAAAAAACAGCAGTAAATTGTGCGATTTTAGGAATAAATGCAGTAGCTAATCCTAAAATAACTGAAGCTATAGCTGCAACTATAGTAATACTTTTATAATTTATAGTAGAATTTTGTAATGATATCCAACTATATACAAATGTTGATGATAAAATTAATAATAAAATAAAGGTTTTAGTTATTGTTCCTTTTATACTCATTGTAGTATTGTCTTCTACCACATTTTTAAATCCTAAAGTTAAAGCTGGATTCGAACTTTTTGTATTCATAATTAATCTCTCCTTATTAAATATAATTTTTTATAATATACCATTATTCTATGGCATTTTTATTTCAAAACTTAAATTTCTAATTGTTCTATATATACAGAATATTTACTGCAATTTTCACATAATATAATGGTTAATATATAAC
>NZ_WHJC01000478.1 GCF_009295725.1 Clostridium tarantellae | reverse complement strand
AGCTGGGTAGCTAAGTCGGGAAGGGATAAACGCTGAAAGCATCTAAGCGTGAAGCCCACCTCAAGATGAGATTTCCCATAGCATAAGCTAGTAAGACCCCTTGAAGAACACAAGGTTGATAGGTCAGGGGTGTAAGCATGGTAACATGTTCAGCTGACTGATACTAATAGGTCGAGGGCTTGACCAAATAAAAGTAAACTTAATACTTAGTGCAATTTTGAAAGAATAAAAAGTTGTTAAAATCTGGTGATGATGCTCCTAAGGGTAACACCCGTTCCCATTTCGAACACGAAGGTTAAGCCTTAGGAGGCCGATGGTACTGCATGGGAGACTGTGTGGGAGAGTAGGTGGTTGCCAGGTAAGTAAACTCAGCTAATTAAAGCTGAGTTTTTTATTTTCTATTAAAAAATAAATCCGTAAAAATTTATATTATTACGAGTTTATAAATTTAAATAAGCAATTAGTTAATTAAAGAGATACTTAAGATCTTGGGTGTCTCTTTAATTTATGTGTATGGAATAAGATTAAGTAAAATTAGGCAAGGAGACCATTTAGCTGGGTAAAATGATCACCATGTTCAGCTATAAATTAGTAGCTTGAACTTTTCTTAATAATTCATCAGCATTTCTTCCTATTCCTAAATCATTAACTTCGTAAGCTTTAATTATTCCATCTGGATTAACAATAAATGCTTCTCTTAAAGCTAGTCCTTCATCTTTAATCATAACTTCAAAATCTCTTGCTAATTTTCCAGTTGGATCTACTAACATAGGATATTTAATTTTGAAATTGTTTCAGAAGCATCTGCCAATGTTTTATGTACAAAGTGAGTATCTGTTGATACTGAATAAATTTCACAGCCAATTTCTTTAAATTTGTTATAATTATCAGCTAAATTTCCTAATTCTGTTGGACAAACAAAAGTAAAATCTGCTGGATAAAAGAAAAATAATGACCAATGTGCTTTAATAGAAATTTTTGATATTTCTTTAAAATTTCTATTTTGATATGCTTGTATATTTAAATATGAGATTTTTTTCTATTAATATCATAATAATTAACCTCCTAAATTCATTTGAATGATAATTATTACCAAAAGTATAGTATTAATAACAATTATTCATTAATAAAAAGTCAGTACAAAAACAGGAAAAAATTTTTAATATGGAGAAATACATAGAATCTTAAAGAAATTTACTATCTTTTTAAGATTTTATTTATAAACCCTAATTATTCATGAAAAAATAAAAATCATAATAGATATGGCTTAAAATAATGCTTTTCTACAAAAAAAAATTCACCTATTAGGTGAAAAAGTATAGAAAAAAGGATTCAACCCTATTATTGTTAAATTAAGGAAAAAACAAACAATGAAGGGAGAATCCTTATATGAGTAGTTTATTAGAAAAATCAGTAAATTTCAATAGTAAAATTAAAATAAATTTTGAAGGTGGAAATTTAACATCTGATAGTGGTTTTGCAAATCCAGAATTATTTAAATTAATAGAAGAAAATAAAGCTTTTTATGCTATAAGATTAAAAGCTAATTCGTCTCTTTATGCCAAATCAGAAGATTTAACTAAAAAAATGGA
>NZ_WHJC01000477.1 GCF_009295725.1 Clostridium tarantellae | reverse complement strand
CACGCCGCCAGCGTTCATCCTGAGCCAGGATCAAACTCTCAAATTAAAAGTTTAATCATTTACTCATATTACTTATAAAAGAATTGCTGGTTTACTTAAATTTATCTGTTTAATTTTCAAAGATCATTTCTTTTATTTCATCGCCTTAAAGCGACTTGATTATTATATCATTTTTGAATAATGCTGTCAACATATTGTTTCAAACAATAATTTAATCATAAATTAATTTAATTTGAAAATAAATGTCGATTGCTTTAACAGATTTTATGTTAACATTTTATTAAATTAAATTTTTAATTTTATTCTCCAAATTTTCCTATTAAATTTCATATATATTTTTTTTCTTAAAATAGCTTTAATTTCCTGCTATTGATACACTAGGATAAGTTTACTTCGTGATATTGCTATTCATACAATTATTTAATTAAATACAGTATCAAATTTTTCATTATTTTTTACACTAAAACACATCTCTATTTGTTTTTTAGTATTTCTTCTTATTGATAATTGTGGAATATTATCTAAAGAAAAAAATTACTTTCTTCTGTTTCTATATTTTCTTTAAATTCTCCATTTATTAAAATACATAACCACTATTTATTCCTGTATCTTTATATCTGTCTAATATGGCTATTAATTTTTTAGGAATAACATTTATTCCCGCTTCTTCTTTAACTTCCTTAACTATATTTTCTTTTAAAGATAAATTTACTTCAGCCCATCCTCCTGGCATTGCCCAAAAATTATCTGTTTTTTCTTTTACTAATAAAATTTTATTCTCTTTGAAAATAACGGCTCTTATATCTATTTTAGGAATTTGATATCCACTTTCATTACAAAAAACATCTCTTATTTTAATTTTACTACTTCCATTGTCTTATATACACTCCTATATGTCTTTTTTGTCTAACATATTTAGCTTACTATAAATACTATTATTAGTATAACTGTATATATAGTCATTAATGTTATATTCTTCTATTAGAGTGTTATATAAAATACTATTTAGTAGGCTACACTATATTCCTTTTTAATTTAGTGATATAAATCCTATTATAATAAATTATATATCTCTATACAACTTATTAAACTTGTTATTAATAATTAATTATATTTTAAATATAAAAAACTCGACAATCAAATGATTGTCGAGTTACTTTGGTGACCCCTAGGGGAATCGAACCCCTGTTACCACCGTGAAAGGGTGGTGTCTTGACCGCTTGACCAAGAGGCCATAATTAACCTGGCAACCACCTACTCTCCCACACAGTCTCCCGTGCAGTACCATCGGCCTCCTAAGGCTTAACCTTCGTGTTCGAAATGGGAACGGGTGTTACCCTTAGGAGCATCATCACCAGATTTTAAGAACTTTTTGTTCTTTCAAAATTGCACTAAGTATTAAGTTTACTTTTATTTGGTCAAGCCCTCGACCTATTAGTATCAGTCAGCTGAACATGTTACCATGCTTACACCCCTGACCTATCAACCTTGTGTTCTTCAAGGGGTCTTACTAGCTTATGCTATGGGAAATCTCATCTTGAGGTGGGCTTCACGCTTAGATGCTTTCAGCGTTTATCCCTTCCCGACTTAGCTACCCAGCT
>NZ_WHJC01000476.1 GCF_009295725.1 Clostridium tarantellae | reverse complement strand
ATTTTAATCTAAGGAGAGTTTTTATGGGTTTTTTATTAGAAAATTCTATAATTGATGTTATTAATAAATATAATAAAATTTTTTTTGGGAAAAAAAATGTAATGGGATTAGGATTAGGATTTAAAACCACTAAAAGCATAATTACAGAAGAACCTAGCTTACACGTTCTTGTAAAAGAAAAATTGCCTTTAAACAAATTATACAAACAAGATTTAATACCTTCAAATTTTTTAGGATTAAAAACAGATGTTATAGAAGTAGGTGATTTTAACTTTAACTCAAGTAATATTACGCCCTCAGCACCACCTTTACCATCTGCTCCACCTCTACCATCTGCGCCACCACTTCCATCTGCTCCTCCTTTACAAAGTGAAAGCTATTATCATCCTCCATTTTTAGGCTCTAAAATACGTCCATTAAAAGCTGGTTATAGCATAAGTCCTGCTAATAGAAATACTGCTGGTTCAATAGGTGCTATTGTTTTTGATAATTATGACAATAGACCTTATATATTAAGTAATAATCATGTTTTATGCGATTTTAATTCTCTTCCAATAGGAACACCTATTATTCAGCCAGGCAATGCAGATTATTCTGGTGAACCTGTAGCTAAATTATCTAGATATGTATATATGAGTGTTGATAATCCTTTATTTCCTATTTTTCCTAATCATGTTGATTGTGCTATTGCTGAAATTTTCCCTAATATAGAGTATACTACTGAAATAGATTTTGTAGGTAAAGTTCAAGGAACTATTGATGCTACCTTAAATATGAAGTTGTTAAAAATTGGTCGAACTACAGGTGTTACTGAAGGAATAATAACAACTATTAACGCTTTGATTAAACTACAAACACCTTTAGGTATATGTACATTTGCTAATATAATAGGGGCTGATTCTTTAAGTCAAATAAACTCCTATACTAATAAAAAATTAATTAAAAATATTTAAATAAAAAAATTTTTAATACTCTGAATTTACTATTCTAATACATGCTTTATAAATTTATATATTATAACTTATATATTCAAAATCAAATTTACTTTACTTTCATTTATTCACAAATTTTTTCATTTTTTCGTACTATATATAACTACTTAAAAATTAATTTTAAGGAGGATTTACATGCAAATAAGAAGAGATAAATATAATTTAACTAAGTCTCATACCATAGAAATTACTGAAAAGGATATTGATGTAAAAGCAGATATAAATCTTTATTCTAATGCTAATGAAATAAACATAGGTGCATCAATTTCAGGAAAAATTGTAGATACTTTAAATATGCCTATAAAAAATGCTATAGTTAAACTAATAGATAGTAATCTAGAGCCTTTAACTTATGTAAGAACAGATACTAACGGGAAATATGTTATAAATTTCATACCGCCAAGTAATATGTATAAAATATTAGCCACTGCTACAGGCAAAATTTTAAATCATTCAAATTCTTTTTCTTTACAAAATGGAGAAAATAAAATTATAAATTTTACATTATCTAATGATTCAAATGCTTTATTTGGTGCAATTAATGGCATATTAACAAATAATGAATATGCCATTATAAAAGGAGCTGTAATTTATTTATACAGAATAAATAAT
>NZ_WHJC01000475.1 GCF_009295725.1 Clostridium tarantellae | reverse complement strand
ATATAATACAGGTGGGTGTATGTTTAGTATCTGGTTATATATACAATTATTTATTTTAAATTAATATAAATTACATATGTTATATAGATAGCTAAATACCAATAATATTTAGAATGGTGTAAGATGAAAATGGTAGCTAAATATCTATACAAATATTTTATATTAATTTATTTACTTAGTAATTCTTGCAACTTTAGTTGATATAGCAGCGTTTTCTACTGCATCAGCTACAATATCTACTAATTTTCTATCTAAAGAACAAGGGATTATATTTTCATCATTTAATTGTTCCTTAGGTATTGCATTAGCTATAGCCATTGCAGCTGCAAGCTTCATTTCTTCATTTATTATTTTAGCTCTAACTCTTAAAGCTCCTTTAAATAATCCAGGAAAAACAGAAACATTATTTATTTGGTTTGGTAAGTCAGATCTACCAGTTCCAATAATTCTTGCACCACCTTTTTTTGCATCATCAGGCATTATTTCAGGATTAGGATTAGCCATGGCAAAAATTATAGAATCATTATTCATTGTACTTACCATTTCTGATGTTAATAGATTTGGTGCGGAAACTCCAATAAATATATCAGCGCCCACTAAAGCATCTTTTAAAGTCCCTTTAACTCTTTCAGTATTAACTTCTTTAGCTAATGCTTTTTTAGCATAATCTATTTCTTCTATATCATCACTTAATATACCTACTTTATCACAAAGAACTATATTTGTTGCTCCGGCTGACATTAATAATTTAGTAATAGCAGTTCCGGCAGCACCAATACCATTTACAACAATTTTAATATTAGATATATTTTTATTTACAAGCTTTAAAGAGTTTATAACACCTGCTAATACTACAATTGCAGTACCATGTTGATCATCATGGAATACAGGAATATCAAGTTCTTTTTTTAACTTTTCCTCTATTTCAAAGCAACGAGGAGCAGAGATATCTTCTAAATTTATTCCGCCGAAGGTTGGAGCGATTAATTTAACTGTATTTACAATGGTATCAACATCATTTGAATCTATACATATTGGAAATGCATCTACACCACCAAATTCTTTAAATAATATTGCTTTACCTTCCATAACAGGAAGAGCAGCTTCAGGTCCAATATTGCCTAAACCTAATACTGCAGAACCATCTGTTACAACAGCAACTAAATTTCCTTTAGAAGTATACTTATATACATTTTCTTTATTAGAATTTATTTCTCTACAAGGTTCAGCAACTCCAGGTGAATAAGCAATACTTAAATCATCTCTACTTTCTACTTTAAACTTAGAAATAACACTTAATTTTCCATGATTTTTTTCATGTAATTTTAGACTTTCTTCAAAATAATTCACTATAAAACCTTCTTTCTTAACTTTTGTACATTAAAAAATTTAATCTTAAGTTACATAAATTTTCTGACAATATCTTTAATTCAATAATACAGTTGCTGATAAATATTAACAAAGAACTAATATTAACGAATAATTCCAAAAATAAAAAATAATTCGTAAATACTTCAAATTACCCTATATATTTCAAAATTTCTATCAAATTTGTAATAAGTTACTTGTTTTTTAAATACAGATATACAATTATTAATATATATTAAAATTAAATAAAA
>NZ_WHJC01000474.1 GCF_009295725.1 Clostridium tarantellae | reverse complement strand
TATTAAAGTAGAAGGAACTCCATATAAAATTTTTAATGTTGGATGACTGAAGATATCATTAATATTTTTATTTAAAACAAATTTAATAACACCAACATTAATTATTTCTGAAATTATTTGTATTATAAAAGTTATTATACCTGCTTTAATTGAAGTTGTTAAATCAATTTTATTAATGTAAACTGATAAAATTATAAATAAAAATAAGCTTAATATTGTATGAACTCCATAACTTATTGGTAATAATCTTATGAAGTAAACAGTAACAGCCATAATTATTACAGATATAAAATATTTCTTTTTATTTATTGGGGATTTTTTTATAGCATATGCAGCTAAAAATAACAACATACATTCAGGCATTCCCCTTACTAAGAATTCTAATTGTGTAACTTTTAACATTTTAAGTCTCCTCTAAAATTACATTTATTACAATAAATTCATTTTTCAATACCCTAATTTATTATTATTTTTATTTTGAATATTTTTTATTGTTGCATAAATAATAATAAATACATAAGCTCTTATAAGTATATCTCCAATACTCATAACACTATATCCAGTATCTATTATATCAGTAAGAAATTTAACCTTTGTATTTTCACATCCCAATATATGTATATCATTTACTTTTTGAAATGAATCTGATTTAACATAATTAGTAATATAAGATAATGTTGGAAATACAGGCATTTTACCATCATTAAATGCTATTGCTATTTTATTTAAAGCTGTTCCTAAAAAAATAAAATTTGATCCAATAATTCCTTGAATATATAGCTTATATTTAAACATAGGTATTAATAAAGAAATCATATATAAATATTTGTATATACCAGATAAATTTACAAAAATATAAATATTATTCCAAATACATAGTTGAAAAAATAAATATGTTAACTCTAAAATAAATAATGGATATAAGCTCCATTCTTTTAGTAAAGGCTTTAATTTAAATTTTTTTAATTTAGCTACTAATAAAACAAGCAATATAGTTTCTATCATAATTACTCCTCTTTATAAGTATACTCTTTTAAATTGTATTATACTAATTTTCTTCAAATATTTCTACATTTTTTTGTAATTTTTCCTAAAAATCATAATTTATTAAGATAAAATAGAATAACTATAAAAAATTTAAATTTAATGTCTTATTTCATTTAATTAATAATTTTATTTTTTCTTTTTAATGTTAAAAATACTAATAATATTGATATTAAAGTCATAATAATTTTTATAAAATTTTCATTAAAATTAATTAGATTATAACTTAGTAGTGTTTCTAATGCAATTGAAGGAATTTTACCGAAAAATGATGAAATAAAAAATACATTTAAAGATACATTACTTATGGAAGCTGCAAATGTTATTAATCCTGAGGGAATAAAAGGAATTAGTCTACACTCAAAAATTAATAGTCCTGCTTTTATTCCTTGACTTTGTGATATTTTTTTCAACATAACATTGTCAAGTTTTTCAAAATACTTTTTAAATCCTATTCTATATAAAATAAATGTTATAATTGCACCAAAACTTTCTCCCAACAAGGAAATCACAAAACCTGGAATAACTCCAAAAACTATTATATTTATTCCTGTTAAGAATATAGATGGTATTATAC
>NZ_WHJC01000473.1 GCF_009295725.1 Clostridium tarantellae | reverse complement strand
ATTTAATCCATTATTGGTGTATAATTTACATGTAAATTGTAATTTTTTATATATTTTAAAATAAATTTTAATTTTTTGTATAATTTTATTATAATTTCATATTATTATGAATTTGAAAAGGGGAATCAATATGTATAATAGTAATTTTTCATTAAATTCTCTTATAGATGAACATACTTTTAATCTTATTAAAAAACAAATTTCTCATTTATTCAAATTTGAAGTATTAATATTATCTTCTGATGATAAACTTATTGGAAACGTTATAAATCCAACATATTTATCTAATTTAATTAAAGATTCAAACTTATTAACACAAATATATATTAATGCTAATGAATTCACACTAAGAAATTTTACCAGTGAAATAACTGCAAATAATAACTTTTTTGGAAAAGTTATTGTAGGTCAATGTAAATTAGAAAATAATTTTATTAACTATAGCTCTAAAATTATTAACTTTTGCAAAAAAAATAATATACCTGAAAATTTAATTTTTGAAGCTTTTTCTAAAATTCCTAAAAGAACTAGTCAAGATATTAATACAATGAAATATTGTAGTGAATTTATTGCTAATTATATTTCTCAAATTATATCAAATAAAATAAAAAATAATGAAATCTCTTATTTGAAAAATAAACAACTTAAATACATAGATACAATTAAAAAAATTAAAATTAAAGATTATAATAAAGAAAATAATTCTTATTTTTTATTTAATACACTTAATTCCATTAGTCGAATGGCTTTTTTAGAAAATGCTTCTCATACTGAAGAAATGATTTATTGTCTATCAGATTTATTAAGGTATAAATTTAAACAATCTGAAAATTTTACTACTATAGGAAGTGAATTAGAAAATATAAAAAAATACTTATTTATACAAAATATCAGATATAAAAATAGCTTAAAATACTATATTGACATACCAAAAAATATATTAAATTATAGAATACCACCTATGATTATTGAGCCAATGGTTGAAAAAATCATTTTTCATGGAATAGAATCAAAAATTGGTGAAGGATTTATATCTATATATGGTAATATTATTAATAATGATATAAAAATTAAAATTAAATATAATGATATATATGATTCATCTAATCACCACTCCACCCTATTAAGTTGTAAAAATAAACCTTTAGAATTTTTAAATGCTAATAAGAGATTAGTCTCCTATTTTGGTTCAAATTATGGTATTGAAATCTTTAATGCAGATAAGGGAGAAACTTTAATTGAAATTAAAATTCCTTGCTTTAAAGAAATATTATTTGATAATACAAAAGAAAGGAATACCTACAATGTATACTATTATGATTGTTGAAAATGAAGCTATTGAAAGAGATGCTTTAAAAATATTCTTAAATAGAAATTTTAAAAATACTTTTAATAAAATAATTGAAGCTAAAAATGGACATGAAGCTATAAAAAAATCACGAATTTATAATCCTAATTTAATAATTATGAATATTGAAATTCCTCAAATAAATGGAATAGATACTCAAAAAGAAATTCTTTCTTTTTCATCTAAAGTAAATACTATTTTTATTTCTGCTCATTCAAGCTTTGAATATGCACAGCAAGCTTTAAAATTAAATGTAAAAGATTACTTAATAAAACC
>NZ_WHJC01000472.1 GCF_009295725.1 Clostridium tarantellae | reverse complement strand
TAGTCGGTTGCGGAATTCCGCAACCATTAATTCACCTAACTTTTTTGAAGTTAAGTTTTTATATTTTCCTCCAGTATGGCACAATATAAATAACAAGAAATAAAAACACCAACAGGAGGTAAATAACATGTTTTGTCTTAATCAAATTAAACAATTAAATTTATTTGACCAAGTATCTGAATTAAATTATCTTTCAACTAATGAACCAACAACCTTTTTAGATTTACTTTCTAATAAATTTGACTTAGAAAGCTTTATTCCAAAAACATTTTATGATAAGTTTTATAACACATTAGGTCGAAATCGAAAGTATAAATTATCTTCAGTATTATCTGCACTTATATTAATGCAAATATTTCATATTCCAACTAATACATTACTTCGTATATTCCTTATTTTCTCTTCTGAAATTAGAGAATTTTGCAAATTTAATAATGATATTCCCGATGAAGCTTATTTTAGTAAATTTAAAAGGATTTTCGAAGAAAATATCGCTGATTTATTTAATTCAATGGCAATTGAAACTATTAATATTTGTGATAAAATTAATGAATCTTTGCCAGAAAATTCACCTTATAAAGACCTTAACACTATGCTTATATATGATACTTCTGGATTAAAACCTAAAGTTAAAGAAAATAATCCTAAAACTATTACAACATTTATTAACAACCAAAAATTATATGCAAAAGTTACTAATAATAAAAATCATAATCCGTATGCTGCAGCATACAAAGCTATGCCTAAATGTGCTAATGCAAATCCTGATATTAAATTAGACTTTGTTAACGGTCATTTTGGGTATTTTTATAAATTTGGAATTTTAACTAATGGATTAGGCATACCCTTAGCAATAAACTTCTTTGATGAAAAATTTTATTCAAATATAGAAAATAAATTTGAAACACCAGAAGAACAAAAATATGCCTATGATAATGCATCGTTAAAATCAGTCATTAAACCATTTTTATCTAACTTAGAATCTAATTCTAAGTTTAGATTCAATACTTTTTTAGGTGATTCAGAATTTGATAGTTATGAAAATTTTGGACTTTTAAAAGAACTTAATTTTCAGAAAGTCTTTATTCCTATAAATTCTCGTAACCAAAAAAATTCAAAAATTAAAGATTTAGAGTTTAATACTCTTGGAATTCCTTTATGTCCCTTAAACAAAGAGGAATTTAGACCCGCTGGTCGTTGTGGTGGTAAAAATCGTAGTGAGCGATTTAAATTTGTATGCCCTAAAAGTGCTGTAGATAAAAAAGGTAAATATTATCACACTTGTGAAACTCCTTGTACTGATAAACCTGGCGGTCGTATGACTTACGTTTATCCCCATAAAGATTTTAGACTCTATCCAGGAGTACAAAGAAATAGTAACGAGTGGGGTAAAACTTACAAAATTAGAGTTGTAATTGAAAGAGAATTATCTTCTTTTAAATGCAATCCATGCATACATTCACCTAATACTCTCAATACAGCAACTATGCGTTCTGATCTTTATTTAACAGCTATTTCTAAACTAATAAATGTTATTTTAGCCTACTCTTTAAATGACATAAAATATATTAGAAGTATTAGAAAACTATATTTAATATCAGCTTAATCACATATCCACAGTCTAATTTCA
>NZ_WHJC01000471.1 GCF_009295725.1 Clostridium tarantellae | reverse complement strand
AATTTAAGGAGGAATTATGAACATAGATAATATAGTTAAAATTTTACACAAAACAAGTTTGTTTAAAAATTTAAATGAATTTGAGATAAAAGAAATATTAAATAATGAAATTTATAAAATAAAAGAGTATTCAAAAGGAGAGATAATAGCTAATCAAGGAGAAAAATGTACTAGTTTATCTATAGTTATTAATGGTAAAGCTAGTGTTCAAACCATATACAAGGATGGGAAAATTTTAACATTAGCTAATTTTCAATGCAGTGATATATTTGCAGAAGCTTTATTATTTTCTAAAAATAAAGAATATCCTTCTACGGTTATAGCTTTGGAAAAATGTAAAATTTTATCTTTCCCAAAAAATAGTATATTGCATATAATGAAAGAGAATAAAATTTTTTCAGAAAATATATTACAATTATTATCAGAAAAAATAATTTTACTAAATAAAAAAATAAATATTATAGAGCTAGATTCCATAAGAAGAAAAATTTGCAAAACATTATTAGATAATTATAAAAAATCACATAATAAAATTTATAATATAACATCAAAAAAAGAACTAGCAGAGGAACTTGGAATACCTAGACCTTCTTTATCAAGAGAATTAATAAAAATGAAAAATTTAAATTTAATAGATTTTAATTTAAAAGAAATAAAAATAGTAAATTTAAAAGATATAGAGAATGAATTTTACAATGTATAAAATGAAATCAATTAAAAATTATTTAAATTAAATTTTGCAATAATAAATTAGAGGAAAAATTACAATTAAATGGAATATATTAAAAAATAAGGATTGAAAAATAATTATTGTAGTTATATAATAATTGTTGTTAGGAAATATCAATTAGGAGGAATGAAAAATGAAAAGTTTAATAAATACTGAAACAGCTAAAAATTTATTTAAATCTTTTGTTGGTGAATGTCAAGCTAGAATGAGATATACTTATTTTGCAAGTCAAGCTAAAAAAGAAGGTTATGTTCAAATATCAAATATTTTTATGGAAACTGCTGATAATGAAAAAGAACATGCTAAAGTATTTCTTAAATATTTAAAAGATGAATTTAATGGGGAAGCTTTTAATGTTAATGCTGATTATCCATTAGAATTTCCAGCAGGAACATTACAAAATTTGAAATATGCTGCAGCAGGTGAACATGATGAAAATACAGATTTATATCCAATATTTGCAGATGTAGCAGAAAAAGAAGGATTCCCAGAAATTGCAGCTTCTTTTAGAATGATTACAATAGCTGAAAAAGCTCATGAAAGAAGATATTTAAAATTAGCTGAAAATATAGAGAAAGGTCAAGTATTCCAAAAAGATGAAGTTGTTCTTTGGAAATGTGACAATTGTGGATTTATTTGGGAAGGTAAATCAGCACCAGTAAAATGTCCGGCATGTAAACATCCACAAGCATATTTTGAAGTGTTTAAAGAGACTTATTAAAATTTATAACTAACCTTTTTTATATATAGATAAACAGTTAAATTTTATTTATTTTTATTAAATTATTATTTCATTAAGTTAAAAATACTGATAAAAATAGAATGGCTATTATGAAATTTTTATAGTAACTAATCTAGTTTTATCATTTAAATTATTAAATGTTAGAAGTAGTATTATGATATATAT
>NZ_WHJC01000470.1 GCF_009295725.1 Clostridium tarantellae | reverse complement strand
AACTGTTTAATGTTTTAATTATAGATTTTTCGTCAATACTATTCATAGAACCAAATTCCTCCTGTGTTTTATTAGTATTGGTTGTATTAATAGTTTGCACAGTTTTTAGGAATTTGGTTCATTTTTTATAAAATTAATTTTTAATTACTTGTAAAGTGGTGTTAACTTGTGTAAGAATTGTATAAAGGAACTTAATTTTATTATATGCATAAAATAATCTTAAAAGAAAAGTATGTATTTCTTGTAAAAATAAGTATTAGGAGGCGGTTTAAGTAATAACTGATTTGTTTTAATTAAATATAAACAAAAATTATTAGAAAATTATTTAAATCTCTACAGAAGCATAAAAAATAAAATTAAAATGTGGAGGAATTTTAATTATGCAAATAAAAGAATATAAATACAGTCAAAATGAGTTTATCACTGTAAATGTAACACAAAAAAAACAAGAAATAAAACTAGATGTAAAACTTGAAGAAAATGTTAATAAAACAAGTATTGGCGTAACTATTAGTGGGATTATTAAAGATTCTAAAGGTATACCTATTGAAGGGGCATTAGTAAAAGTATTAGATGAATCTTTAAAAGGATTAGCTAATGGTAAAACTATGAAAAATGGAGAGTATGTAATAACTAATATACCTATAAGTAATGAATATTGTTTAGAGATATTTTCCAATGGAAAGATATTAGAAACAACTGAAAAATTTACTTTAATGCAAGGTGAATCTAAATTAATTAATTTTACTTTAGAAGATGATGTAAATATTCCATTAGGAATAATTAGTGGACAACTAATAGATAATAGTGATGATAGAAATATTATATCTGGAGGTATAGTCTTCTTATATAAGAATATTAATGGAAATAAAAGTTTAAATGCTATTACTTATACAGATAAATCAGGACAATTTGTTTTTACAAAAGTAAATTCAGGAAATTATAATTTAGTTTTTAATGCTTTAGGATTTATTAAAGAAAGTACTAATGTAACTGTTGAAGATGGAAAAATATCAAACTTAACTAAAAAAATGATTATAGATCCTATTGCCTCTCAAGGTATAATATCAGGAATTATTACTGATGAATCAAATAATCCTATTGCTAATGCAGATGTAGTATTATATAATGCATCTAATTTAAATGATATTAAACCAATAGCTTTTACCATTACTAATTCTTTAGGAATATATACATTTATAAATGTACCTAAAGGTGATTATATTGTTAAATCTAAACAATTGCAAAGCATGGATTTAATAATACCACCAATTACAGTGCCAACAGGAAGTAACCCAGTTTATAAGTATAATGCAGCAGAGGGAATGCTTTCTAATGGAGCTTTAATAGAGGATGCTGGAGGAGTAAATGTGGCAGGATGGATAGGAGGACCAAGTGATGGTGCAACTACCTTAACTGTAAATGTAGCAGCTGCAGGAAAGTATAATTTAGCAGTGAAATATATAGGAGCAGATGCTAATAGAAACTTAAAGATAGATATAAATGGAACAAACACAGGATCAGTTTACACTCCAACACCAACTAATGGATGGTCCATAGGAGATGCTAAGACCTTTACTGTGGCAGTAAATTTAAATAGTGGAATAAATACTATTAAGTTCCATGGAGATGGAATAAACTATGGTCCA
>NZ_WHJC01000469.1 GCF_009295725.1 Clostridium tarantellae | reverse complement strand
AGACTAAAATTTTTAGTCTTTTTTACTTTTAAAGAATTCTTTCATTAAAACTTAAAATAATTTATGTTTATACTGATGAAACTATATAATTTGCTATTTTTCCACCTAAATTTTTATTATTTATATTAGGATGCAATAAGGAAACAATGTGATGCTTAAATGAAATGTTTATAACTTCATTTTCTTTATGTTTGCTAACAGAAAAATTCTTAATTTCATTAATAGGTATGCACCTAGATGCTTTATTAAACTCTAATGTTGAATTATATTCATCTTGTGAATATTGTAAATATAAATTTTTATTTGTTAATATTACCTCCACTTTTCCTTCATATCTAGTGGAAGTAACTGCTCCAGGAATTATAGAAAATACTAATCTTGCTACTAAATTTTTAGCTGTATTTTTTAAAATACTTTTAAAAGTTGGATAACATGTTATTGAACATATTACTTCTTCATTTTTCTGTAAATTCAAATTTTTTATCATAAGTTTAAAGTCCTTTCATTATGTAATTAGTATATATACTTTTTAAAATTAAAAAGGAAAAATGTATTTTAAAACTATACTTGCTATTATTAAAACTATAAAAAGTATATTACAAATAATTCTAGTACGTCTTTTTTTATAAGATATTTTACTATTTACTTTACTTCTATTTTTAAAATAATAATAATCTACTACTGCATTATATATACTACAAAATATAGCTATAATTAATCCTATACCCCCTAATATATTATACAAAAAACCTCTGCTATAAAATATATTCCAAAAATGTATTCCAAGCATCATATAAAGTATAGTAATAGTATTTATTCCATTTAAATCTTTAACATCCTTTTTAAAACTTTCCTTTAGTTTAATCACACTATCAGCTCCAATATTTTTTAATTATACTTACTCTTAAATATATCATAATTTATTAAAACTTTATTGTTTTAAGCCTGAAATACTATTTTTTTAACCTAAAATAATAAATAAATTTTTGATATAATATTAACAATAGTAATAGATAAGGAGAAATTAAATGAAGCTTTCAATAGGACAAGTAAGTAAAATTTTTAATATAAGTACAGACACATTACGATATTACGATAAAATAGGTATATTAACCCCTGAAATTAACAAAGAAAATGGTTATAGATATTATCTATTACATCATTTAGAAAAACTACAATTGATTCTTGGAATAAAATACTTAGGCATATCTTTATCAGATATTAAAAATACTATAAAAAATGAAGATATACTTGAGTATAAGAATTTAATTATAAAACAAAAAGAAATTATTTATAAAAAAATAAAGGAATTAAATGAATTAGAAAAGTCTTTAAGTAATAGTAACATTATTTTAGATAAAATAATAAATTTTCGTAATGAATATGATTTTAGTAAACTTAGTGTAGTGACAAAAAATTATAATTTTTATGCTATTAATATTAAAAATTTATTAGCTTTAGATTTTAATAAAAATAATTCTTATACCTTAGAAAGAGATTTAGTAAATGTAAGCCAAGAACTTTATTTTTATATTTATAATATTAAAGAAAATAAATATATAGATGATGATGAAAATATAGTTTTATTAGAAGAAAATCATGCCATTAATTCTTTAATAAATGAATATAAACATTTAAATAAAACTGAAAT
>NZ_WHJC01000468.1 GCF_009295725.1 Clostridium tarantellae | reverse complement strand
AAAAATAAACACCAAACCATATATTTAGATATTTTTATCTTCTAAAAAATAGTTTGGTGAATAATTCGGGATAACATATATTTTAATATATTGTTATTTTATATTTATCACAAAATCCTTTGCTATTTTCTAAAATTTCCTTAGATACCTTATAATCTTCATTAGCAAAGGTTATTTCTAAGCTTTTTGCATCATCTCTAATTTGTTTATAATATTCCTCATCTAAATCATCTATATTATTATTTTTATCTCTTGTTTTTAATTTATTTTCTACAGTTAATATAAATGAAGTAGCTTTTGCTATTGTATCTAATTCTTTTTTACGTTGTTCTGATTCATTTTTATAGTTTTTAAATTTTGCAATAGCACCTAATTCAAATTCATTTGCTATTGATTCATAATCTTCACTTGTTTTATATTCATATAGTTTTTCTACAAAATCTTGATCATAGACTTTTAATCTACCTATAACGGTATCATTAGGTATTTTTGCCCCTTTTACAACTTCTATTGTCTTTGGTTTTGGGTAATCTTCTATTATTTTTGTTGGTTTATGTGAAAAATTAATTGTCTTCAAACCTAATATACATATTAATACAGTAGTTACTATTAATATCTTCATTTGTTATTAGCTCTCCTTTGTTATCTTTATACATGTTTTTTTATCATAATGAATTTCTCTTTTTTCTTTCTAAATTAATAGTAAAAGGAAGTATTAAAAATACCCAACTCACTATAAATGGATATCTATTTTGTTTTTCTATTATGATATAAAAACAAATATATCCTATTAAAATTATATAAAGCAAGTTTAATGGATAATTTTTTAAATATTGTTTTTTATTAAATAATCCTATACATATAATTATTAATAAGCCAAGATAGAAAAAATTTGCTATTATGCCAAATTGAGAAGCAAATTTATAACCTAAACTATTTTCCTCTAAAGAATACTTAGCCCAGTAAGTACCTGCAAAATCTCCTTCCATCCATTCAGCTCCATACTTTGTTGCATAAAAACCTATAACTTTAGGTAATGGATTTTTAGTTAATCTATCAAATACAATTTCTTTACAAGCTTTTTCTACTGCATCATAATCATCATTATATTTGTTTGGTATCTGTGCATCTTCTTCATTCCATCCTCCAAAGTGTTCCATATTAGAACCTTTTAAAATAGAAGTCCATTTAGATTCACTTCCCCTCCATAGATTATATTCAGTAATGTTTAATGTTTTTAAAGAATAACTTACTAATACAAGAGGAATAGCAAAAGAAATCAAGATAAAACTTATTCCCTTTACTTTATTCACCCATTTTTTTTGAAAATATAATATTATATACATTATGTAAGCAATAATCATAATAATTGCAACCATTCTAAATAAATTTCCAATACTAACACATATTCCTGAGAATATTAGATAATATAATGGTTTTGAATTATCAGCAACTTTTATAAAAAAATATATACTCAACAAGAAAAAAGGCATGGCCATATTTTCACTACAGTTAACAGATGTATAACTAATAAATGCAGGATAAGTAGCTGCTAAAAAACAAGCTATAAGTGCTTTTTTTTCTGATTTAAATAATTGTTTCACTATTAAATAACAAAGAAAAACAGAAGTTAATGAAAAAATTATATTTAATATTTTAATA
>NZ_WHJC01000467.1 GCF_009295725.1 Clostridium tarantellae | reverse complement strand
CTCAAAACAAAGCTGATGTTTCTTCTGTAGGTGACACTAATTCCTTAAGTACTTCTAATAAGGTTATTGTGGATGCTATTAATGAAGTTAAAAATAGTACTGATTACACTTTAGCTAACTTAAACATCACTACTTCTAGTGTAGCTGATTTAACTCAAAGTAAAGCTGATGTCTCTTCTGTGGGAGATACTAATTCTTTAAGTACTTCTAATAAAGTCATTGTAGATGCCATTAATGAAGTTAAATCCAACACTGATTTTACTTTAGCTAATTTAAACATTACTACTTCTAGTGTAGCTGATTTAACTGAAAACAAAGCTGATGTCTCTTCTGTAGGAGATACTAATTCTTTAAGTACTTCTAATAAAGTTATTGTGGATGCTATTAATGAGGTTAAAAATAATACTGATTTTACTTTAGCTAATTTAAATACTAATATTAATATCACTACTTCTAGTGTGGTTGATCTAACTCAAAACAAAGCTGATGTTTCTTCTGTAGGTGACACTAATTCCTTAAGTACTTCTAATAAGGTTATTGTGGATGCTATTAATGAAGTTAAAAATAGTACTGATTACACTTTAGCTAACTTAAACATCACTACTTCTAGTGTAGCTGATTTAACTCAAAATAAAGCTGATGTTTCTTCTGTGGGAGATACTAATTCTTTAAGTACTTCTAATAAAGTTATTGTGGATGCTATTAATGAAGTTAAATCCAACACTGATTTTACTTTAGCTAATTTAAACATTACTACTTCTAGTGTAGCTGATTTAACTCAAAATAAAGCTGATGTCTCTTCAGTGGGAGATACTAATTCCTTAAGTACTTCCAATAAAGTCATTGTAGATGCCATTAATGAAGTTAAATCCAACACTGATTTTACTTTAGCTAATTTAAACATTACTACTTCTAGTGTGGTTGATTTAACTCAAAGTAAAGCTGATATCTCTTCAGTGGGAGATACTAATTCCTTAAGTACTTCTAATAAAGTTATTGTGGATGCCATTAATGAAGTTAAAAATAATACTGATTTTACTTTAGCTAATTTAAATACTAATATTAATATCACTACTTCTAGTGTAGTTGATTTAACTCAAAATAAAGTTGATGTCTCTTCTGTGGGAGATACTAATTCCTTAAGTACTTCTAATAAGGTTATTGTGGATGCTATTAATGAAGTTAAGAATAATACTGATTTTACTTTAGCTAATTTAAATACTAATATTAATATCACTACTTCTAGTGTAGCTGATTTAACTCAAAATAAAGCTGATGTTTCCTCTGTGGGAGATACTAATTCTTTAAGTACTTCTAATAAAGTTATTGTGGATGCTATTAATGAAGTCAAATCTAATACTGATTTTACTTTAGCTAATTTAAACATTACTACTTCTAGTGTAGCTAACTTAACTCAAAATAAAGTTGATGTCTCTTCTGTAGGTGACACTAATTCCTTAAGTACTTCTAATAAAGTTATTGTGGATGCCATTAATGAAGTTAAATCCAACACTGATTTTACTTTAGCTAATTTAAACGTTACTACTTCTAGTGTAGCTGATTTAACTCAAAATAAAGCTGATGTTTCCTCTGTGGGAGATACTAATTCTTTAAGTACTTCTAATAAAGTTATTGTGGATGCTATTAATGAAGTCAAATCTAATACTG
>NZ_WHJC01000466.1 GCF_009295725.1 Clostridium tarantellae | reverse complement strand
ATATATAATATTAATATCTAACTCTTCCTCTTTCATGTTATTAATAGGCTTATTTAGTTTTTCATTGTATATGTTATCTACATCAACTTTTTCAAACCAAAAATGATTTCTAAAAGCTTCTTTTATAGAACTTTCATATTTCTTTCTATCTATTGGAACAAGAAGATTTAAAACATTGTCATCATAAATAATTTGGTCTTTAATAGATTTATTATCAATTCCTTTAATAGGATTAAAATTAAAATAATTTTCACTAACAGTTATTTTAGATCCTCCTGGACTAGCCTCAACAGGATATCCCTTGGTCTCATTTAATTCATAAACATACTTATCATCAACTTTATTATAATTCTCCACATTACAAATGAATCCATTATTTGATTTAATTAGTTCATTCATAACATTTGCAATTTTTTTTGCGTTTTGTAATTCTATATTATAATCACTTCCTGAAGCATTTAATGTTGTTTGATAAATATTTTCGGTTTTCGTCCAAGTTGATAAATTATTAAGTTTAAGATTTACTAATTTATATATATTTACTGTGTTTACCAACAAGACAAAAAACACTATTGTAAATACAAATTTAGTGAAATATTGTATGAAAGTGACAGCTTTGTAGCTTTTCTTTCCCTTTAATATAGTCATAAAATTTTGCTTTTTAATAGCAAAATATAATAACAAATAAAAATAAAAGCTATAAACAAAAATAAATATAATTGTTGGTATTAATAATACATATAAGAATATCTTCATGTTTACATGAACAAATAACATGTTCATAATAGCTAAAATAATAAAAGAAAAAACAGCTGATAAAAATAATGATCTTATCATCTTAGATGTAAGTTTAAAACATATTTTACCATTACTATAACCATGTATTTTATATATATAGGATGTTTTAATAATTTTATTTACATAGAATGCAGTTACCAATAATATGCTTAAAATTACACATGGTAAAACAATCAAAGTCATCATATTATTTGCAAGTGAATATGTAGAACCATTTAATAATGCTGTTATGATACTAGAGTTATTATTAGTTCCCATAATATGTACTCTTAAAATATCATTATTAATATTTAATATTTCATTTATAACATTATTAACAACAGTACTATCAGTACTAGATATACTATACAATCCATATATAGTCATCTTATCAATATTATTCATACCTTGAATAATTACATCATTATCTCTAGATAACTTTTCAATTATACCCACTTGTTTATTACTATCATATTTTTTATCTGCTATATATTCATCAGTCTCTATACTTGGAAAAACACCTTCTTCTAAGTTTATTTTATTATTTAAAGTAAAATCTGTTGAATAAACTAGTAATCTATTTTCTTTTGTATAAACTTTTTTAGTTATATAAATATTATTATTTTGTGCTATATTAGTAAGCTTAGTACCAAAATTTTTAATATTATTTGCTCCATCAAAACTAATCATAATATCTGTTGAATTATTGTTAAAAACATCATTAATTCTAATATTCTCTATTAATTGTATTCCAAATATAGATATAATAATAATTTGTAAAGCAAATAAAATTGATATAATTTTTTTCATAACACTCCCCCCTACTTAATTTAACCCTAATTATTCATGAAAAAATAAAAATCATAATAGATATGGCTTAAAATAATGCTTTTCTACAAAAAAAAAT
>NZ_WHJC01000465.1 GCF_009295725.1 Clostridium tarantellae | reverse complement strand
AAAAAGAACTCTCTTAAAAAATTATTGATATTTTTAAAAATTATTTACACAAGCTATTGTTTAAAGTTTTTTTTATTTCATCAGTAGGATTAAGTGCTACACATGGTGGTAGATCCCAATTTCTTAATCCCTTATTAAATCTTGAAGGATTAAGTAACTTTGCTGCTTTATATACTTTTTTTCTATTAGTTATTATTTTCTTTTCATCACCATTATGCCTAGTAGAAGGTGTTATAAATTTTATTCCACTATGATAATGTTTATTATTATACCAATCAACAAATTTATAAACCCATTCACGAGCTTCTTCTATGTTCCTAAAACCTTCAGAAGGGTATCCAGGTCTATATTTCATGGTTTTAAAATGAGCTTCTGAATAGGGATTATCATTACTTACCCTTGGTCTAGAATAAGAGGATAATACTCCTAACATTTCTAACTTAGATTTTAATGTATGTGATTTCATTGGTGCTCCATTATCAGAATGAAGAACTAGAGGTTTTCCAACAGAATTTTCTAATAATAAAGCACGTTCTACTAGCTGTGAAGCTAGTTCTCCGTTTTCTTCATCCCAAACTTCCCATCCAACAATTTTTCTACTATAAATATCTATGATAGTATATAGCTTATAATAAATACCACGATTTGAAGTATTTAACCAAGTAATATCCCATGTCCAAACTTGATTGGGTCCATTAGCTATGAATGTTGTAGGAGTAATTATATTTTTTGGTACTTTAGCTCTACCTCTATGATGTTGTAAATTTTCTTTTCTCAATATCCTATAAAATGTAGATTCAGAGGCTAAATAAATACCTCTATCAGCTAAAGCTGGAACGATTTGTGATGGAGGTAAATCAGCAAACTCTTCTTTATTTAGAACATTTAAAATACTTTGATATTCTTCTTTAGATAATTTATTTTTTGGCGTAGGTCTTATGCAATCTTTTCTTTTATCAGCTATTATAGTACCTTCTTTACACCAACGTTCAAAGGTTCTCTTACTTATTCCAACAACATCGCAAGCAGGGATTAATCTTGCTCCATTTTCATTAGCTTCTTTTATTAGTGATACAATTAATTGGCGATTTTCAATTGAAATTAATCTTCCTCGTTTTCCTCGAAAATCGCATTTAACTTTTTTCTCAAAACTAATAATGCTGCTGTTTCAGCTAAAGCCTTCTCTTTTCTTCTTAATTCTTTTGCTAATTCTTTTGCTTTTCTTTTCTCTTCTTTAAGTTCTTCTACTAGTTCTAAGTTATTGCTTTTAGCTACGCTATTGGCTGCTATGCAGCTAGAACGCCATTCTTTAACATCTTGAACATATAATCCTTTTTCCCTACAATACTTTCCTAGTTCTATTTCTGACATCATATAAGTTTCCATTACTATAAGAAATTTTTCTTGTGAAGTAATAGTTCTTCTGTCCTTTTTTTCATTTAGACCTTTATTACTTTTTGATTTCCATGTAGCTAAAGTAGATTTGCTTATTCCTGTTTCTTCTGATAACTTAGAGATTGATATACTTTCTGGTGGGCACATCCTTGCTATTAGTTTTTCTTTTTCTTCTTTTAAGTACTTTCTATTTGATTTATTTTTTGTCATAGTTAAACTCTCCTTATTATTCTCTAAATTTGAGAATACCATTAATTTGTTTCTACGACAACTATCTTACCACCTAGGGA
>NZ_WHJC01000464.1 GCF_009295725.1 Clostridium tarantellae | reverse complement strand
ATCTTAATGAATGAAAATTTATATAATTTATTAATAAATAATATTTTACTTAATAATAGAGGTACATTGACTTTAAATGCTATTACATCAGGAAGAATAGATCATATAATTTATTTTAAAGAAAATTTTTCTGAAAATATGTTTATTGGAACTGGTAGATTTTATTTAGAATCATTTCCTTTAGCACTTCTTATGAGTTATGGAATATTAGGAAGTTGTCCTATATTTATATTATCAATTTTTCCTTTAATAATAGCTTATAGATATAGAAAATTAGATAAAAATAATAAAATTAGAAAGCTAATAATTTTATTAAATATTATATTGTTAATTAATGGGTTGTTTGAAGAGTTATCTCCTTTTGGGCCAGGAGTGAAATGTTATTTATTATGGATGATTACTGGAATTTATTTAGGGTTACAGACAAAGAGGTTAAATAAATACTAACTTTTGCATGAAAGGAGCATGTATATGAATAATGTACTAGTATATAATTTTGAAAAATATTTGAATGAGTTTATAGAGAGTATACTTCTCGAAAGTATTAATCCCAAAGAAATTATTTTAATAAATGATGGATCAAAAGATAATAGTAAAGTTATTTGTGATGAGTATGATAAAAAATATGATTTTATAATAGTTATACATAAAAATAATGAAGGGCTATCAAAAGCAAGGAATGATGGGATTAATTATGCTAAAGGAGAATATATATTTTTTGTAGATAGTGATGATTTCCTTTTAGATGATTATGTGCTGAAAATGTATGATGAATGTAAAAAAAATAATTTAGATATTATTAGAGGTGCATATTATAGATATGATAATGAAAAAAAACAATTTAGTTCAACAAAGCATTTTAATGAAGCTTATTATAATAAAGCATTAAATGGATTAAATTTTCTTAAGAAAGAAATTAAAAGTGGAAATTATGAAGTAATTTCCTGTATGGGTTTATTTAGAAGAGAATATATTATTAAAAATAAGCTTAAATTTACATTAGATGTTACATATGAAGATCATGAATTTTTTTAAAAGTGTTTATTATGTGAAAAAGAAAATAAAATAATGAGAACAAATTTAGTCATATATGCTTATAGAATAAATTTAGGTAGTATCACTAAAAAGCCAAATATAAAGAATATTAAAGATATAATAAAGAGTATTAATATAATGATTGAATACATTAATAATTTGAAATTTTTGGAAAAATATAGGAAAATAGTAATGAAAACTGTGAGTACATTGTTTTATAAATTAACTTCTATATATAGTAGATTAGCAGATAAAAATAAGTAAGAAGCATATAAATTAATTCCTAAAAATATAAAAAATCATATGATAAAATATTCCTTTAATAATTACCAAAAAAGTAAAATTATAATGTTTTTTTATTTTAGAAATATTGTAGATATGGTATATAAGATAAAATTACATAAATAGAAGTTAATTATTTTTTAAAACAAATAATCATTAAGAATTAGAGGGATAAAAATGAGAACTAAAAAAGCAATGATAAATGCGAGCATAAGTGCCTTTACATACATAACAATGTTTCTTCCTATGTTTTTTTTAAGAAAAACTTTTTTGAATAAATTAGGAGTTGAGTTGTTAGGTTTAAATTCATTATATACAAATATAATAGCATATTTATCTATTGTTGAAATGGGAGTAGGTAATGCTATAATTTTTTCATTATATAAAAGTTT
>NZ_WHJC01000463.1 GCF_009295725.1 Clostridium tarantellae | reverse complement strand
ATAATATACTAGATAAAAGAAAAAATATACCATATTAATACATAAAATAATAAAAATATGTTATAATACCAAAGTGGTAATTAATTTTTTAAACTTAGGAGGTTTATGCTATGAGAAACTTGTATAGTACACCATTAAACTCAAGATATGCATCTAAGGAAATGTCTTACATATTTTCTGATGATATGAAATTTTCAACATGGAGAAAATTATGGATTGCTTTAGCAGAATGTGAAAGAGAATTAGGATTGAATATATCAGAAGAACAAATAGAAGAATTAAAATCTCATATTTATGATATAAATTATGAAGAAGCTTTACAAAAAGAAAAAGAAGTTAGACATGATGTAATGAGTCATGTATATGCTTATGGAGTACAATGTCCAAGTGCTAAGGGAATTATTCATTTAGGTGCAACTAGTTGTTATGTAGGGGATAATACTGATGTAATAGTTATGAGAGAGGCACTATTTTTAATTAAAAAGAAATTAGTAACAGTATTAAACCATTTAAAGAATTTTGCTATTAAGTATAAAGATATGCCTACATTAGGATTTACTCATTTCCAACCAGCTCAATTAACAACTGTAGGAAAAAGAGCTACTTTATGGATGCAAGATTTAGTTATGGATATTGAAAATATAGATTTTTTAATAGATACTTTAAAATTAAGAGGAGTTAAAGGAACAACTGGTACTCAAGCAAGTTTCATGAATCTTTTTGATGGCGATGAAAGTAAAGTAAAAGCTTTAGATACAATGGTAGCGGAAAAAATGGGATTTAAGAAAAGCTATGGAGTAACAGGTCAAACATATCCAAGGAAATTAGATTCTATTGTATTAAATACCTTATCAGAGATTGCACAAAGTGCATATAAATTTTCTAATGATTTGAGATTACTTCAAAGTATGAAAGAAATAGAAGAACCATTTGAAAAAAATCAAATAGGATCATCTGCTATGGCATATAAGAGAAATCCTATGAGAAGTGAAAGAATGGGAGCATTAGCTAGATATGTTATAGTTGATGCTTTAAATCCAGCTATAACTGCATCTACTCAGTGGTTTGAAAGAACATTAGATGATTCTGCAAATAAAAGAATATCAGTAGCAGAAGGTTTTTTAGCTTTAGATGGAGTATTAAATCTTTATATAAATGTTGCTGAAAATATGGTGGTTTATCCAAAGGTTATAGAGGCCCATGTTAATAATGAATTACCATTTATGGCTACTGAAAACATAATGATGGAAGCGGTTAAAAAAGGTGGAGATAGACAAGAACTTCATGAAAAAATAAGAGTTCATTCTATGGCAGCAGCACAAAGAGTAAAAGGTGAAGGATTAGACAATGATTTAATTGAGAGAATAATAAATGATAAATCATTTGGACTTTTAAAAGAAGAAATTTTATCAATAATAGATTCAACTAAATTTATAGGAAGATCTCCAAGTCAAGTTATTGAATTTATAGATGAATATGTAGATCCAATTATATCATCTAATAAGGAAGCATTAGATATAGTAAGTGAAATTAGTGTATAATTTTTATAAAATAGCTGTTAAGTATTTTACTTAATAGCTATTTTTGTATTAATGAATACCACAGGTTTTACCTGTGGTTCTAAAAAGCTTATAGCTATGAGTAGAAAAAAATAAAACCTCCGATGTAAAATAATAGTAGGTTTGCCGACCAAAACTTAATTTTACAAGGA
>NZ_WHJC01000462.1 GCF_009295725.1 Clostridium tarantellae | reverse complement strand
CATAATAAACTAGCACCACTTATAGAGCAGTTATTTGCAGATGAAAATATTATTTATGGTGATGATAAAATGATGCGTTGGTATACCAATAATGTTTATGTAGATACAGATGCAAAAGGGAATAAATGTTATAAAAAGATAGAACCCATCTTAAGAAAAACAGATGGATTTTTTGCTTTTATTCATGCTTTATCTAAAGAAGCTACTATACCAATAGAAGCATCTACCACATTCTTTCAATGCTATTCATATTAAAAGGGGGCGAGCCATATTGGTATAAAAAATATATTAAGTAATTTATTTAGTTCTAAAATGGAAGGTAAAACTATATTTGCTAATCTACAAGCAGAAATATTTTATAAAGAATTTGCTATACAATCCTGTATTTCTATAATAACTAATGCTTTAGTATTATCAGAATTTGAAACCTTTGAAAAAGGAAAAGAAGTTAAAAAAAATAATTATTATTTATTTAACATAGAACCTAATAAAAATCAAAATTCTACAGAGTTTTGGATGCAGGTAATTTCAAGATTAGTTTATGATAATGAATGTTTAATAGTTCAAATAGACAAGGAGTTATTTGTGGCAGATAGTTTTCATCATAGTGAATATGTTTATTATGAGGATCTTTATAAAAATGTGGTGGTAAGAGGTTATGAACTAAAGGATATTTTTAAAGAATCAGATGTATTTTATTTTAAATTAAATGATGAAAATATAAAAAGAATTATAGATGGACTATATGAAGATTATAGTAAACTTATAGGAAATGCCATGGGAGCTTATAAACGTTCTAATGGGAATAAAGGTATATTAGAAATTCAATCACAAGCTCCAGTACAGGGAGAAGCCAAGGAAAAATTTGAAGAACTTATGAATAAGGGATTTAAAAAATATCTTGAAAGTGATAATGCTGTATTACCCTTATCATCTTCTTATAAATTTTTAGAAAGTAAAAATCAAGGAAACATAAAAGATAGTAGGGATATAAGAGCAGTTATTAATGATGTAATAGATTTTGTGGCATCAGCTTTTCATATACCATCCTGTATAGTAAAGGGAGATGTGGCAGGTATTGAAAACCAAACGGATAACTTTTTAATGTTTGGTATTAATCCTATAGCAAAACTTATAACTACAGAACTAAATCGTAAAATGTATGGAAAAGAAAATTATTTAGATAGAACCTATGTAAAAATGAATACTCAAAAAATAAGGGATGTGGATTTAGAAAAACTATCTAAGTCAGCAGATCTATTATTTAGAATAGGTGTAAATAGTATAGATGATAATTTAATAATGCTTGGCAAAGAACCACTAAATGAAGATTGGTCCAAAGAACATTATGTAACTAAAAACTATCAATCTGTATTAAATCCAAGTTTAAAAGGTGGTGATAATTTTGGAACAAAGAACAGTAAACCTACAGTTTAGAAGTACCAACATGGAAGAAAGAAAACTAGAAGGTTATGCAGCAGTATTTAATGATGATTATACTAAGTTAAAGGATAGATGGGGAGAAAGCTTCTATGAAAAAGTTAATAGGGGAGCTTTTATTAAAACTTTATCTGATAAAAATAGAGATAAATTTATGCTTATTAATCATGATTGGAATAAGGTAGTAGGAAGAACGGATTCAAACTTAGTTTTAGAAGAAGATTCTAATGGATTAAGATTTGAATTAACAGTACCTAATACCACAGATGGTAATGATTT
>NZ_WHJC01000461.1 GCF_009295725.1 Clostridium tarantellae | reverse complement strand
ATATTATTCTAACATTTTTAAACCCTTTTATCTAAATGCTCTTATTAATTTAATTTAAAAGTTAATTGCTAAGAGTGTTTTTTATGTACAAAATAATTTTAATATTATATATTTAAATAAACTACAAAAGAATGGAGGAATTTTAGGTGAAAATTAGAATCCACGAGAATACTATTAAACATATTAAAGATATGTTAGCTAATAGTGATAAAGATGCTGTAAGAATAAAATCAAATGGAGCTTGCTGAGGAGGCTTAGATCTTGAAGTTGTTCTGGATGAACAACGTGAAAATGACTCTGTTGTAATAGATCAAGGAATTAAAATAGTAGTTGATAATAAAATTGCAAAATTTTTTACTGATGCCACTATTGAATATAAAAATACTTTTTTTGGTTATAAATTTAAAGTTTATTAAATTTATTTAATAAACTTTAAATACTTAACCTAAATAAGGTAAAGCTAGAGCTTTACCTTACTTTTATCATAGTACAAAAAGCTTTTTATTCTAAACTATAGATGTTGCTTTAATCTATCATAATATACACCATACCACAAACCTGTACCACTAGTTATTAAATTTTGTATTTTAAACTTATCCATGAGAATACTATAAATATTTAATCCTAATCTACAAGTTATCTCTTTATCTACACTCATAATCTGCTTAAAATCACATTTATTACAAGTACAATTTATATGTAATGCTTTAGCTAAATGTCCTACTGTAGGATATTTATTTTTTATTAAATTATCATAATGAATTAATTTACTTTTTATTTGCTTTCTCGTAAGTCTTATTCCATGATGATTTTTGTTACCTTTTTTTCCACTAACTGTAGTTATAGTAGTCCCTACTGTTAAGCATTTAGTTCCCTTATTTATATAAATAAATCTATAGTTCCATAACTTAGCTTTAACATAATTATCTATTTTTTTTAAAGCTATTTCTATAGGAGTATCATAGGAAAATTCTCTAATTAATTTATTTCTAAGATATAACGTCCCAAAATTTAAACTATCTGCTTTTTTAACTTGTCCATTTTTAAATAAAACTAATTCTGTAGAGCCACCACCTAAATCTATTAAAAAAATATCTCCACCTTCATCTAATAAATTTTTAGAACTAAAATTTATAGCATTTAAAGTTGCTTTTGCTTCTTGTCTTTTTGATAAAATAGTAACCTCTAATCCACACTCATAACGAATAAGTTTTATTATATCATTTTTATTTTTAGCAGTTCTATATGCTGCTGTTGCTATACAATAAACTACATGAACATTTTTTGTTTTCATAAATTCTATATATTTATTTATTTTAGGAATAACCTGCTTTTTAAAAAAATCTAAATCCATGTAATTATCATCATTTAGGCCATCTCCTGTATTAGTTAATATTCCATTCCTATAAAATAAGTTAAAGTTAAATCCTTGTGCCTTTATTCGTTCTACATCCCCTATTAGAAGCTTAACTGCTTTAGTACTTAACTCTAAAATTGCAATATTTTTTTCTTCTTTACGCCTTTCATCTAAAATATTTTCCATATTATTAAAACCCTACTCTCTTTGATTATTTTATAAATTTATTTAATAGAGTTTATTCATTTTCTAGGTTTATATTATGTTCTGACCACACTTATTTGTATTTATTTTATAATTTTTTTATAAAAATTACAAATTCCAACCATTACTATTATTTTACATACTTCTTAATATATAAGG
>NZ_WHJC01000460.1 GCF_009295725.1 Clostridium tarantellae | reverse complement strand
TAAATACAGTATTAAGTGGCTTAGACCACTTGATATAATTAGGAGGGTAATGATTATGAAAGAATTAGAAACCAGAATAATAGATATAAATGTAGAACAACTTAGAAGTCGTTTAAAAGAACTTAATGCAGTAAACATAAAAAAAGAAAATCAAACTAATGAAATTTTTGATTTTCCTGATAGAAGACTTTTAGATGCTAAAGGTTACGCTAGAATAAGAAAAGTAGAAGACCTTATACATAATAAAATTGTTTATTTTATAACTACAAAAAAAATGCTTAGTCAAGACAGATTTAAAGTTATGGAAGAAAATGAAACTATTATAGAAAATGGCTCTATGGGTGCTAATATTTTAAAATCACTAGGATTAGAACTTTGTGAAACTATAAAAAAATATAGAGAAAGCTATAAATTTAAAAATACCTTAATAGAAATTGATATTAATGATCCTAATTTTTGTCCTTTCCCATATATTGAATTAGAAACTGACTCTGAAGAAGAACTTGAAGAAATTCTTAAATTATTAGGATATAACTTAGAAGATACAACTTCTAAAACTATCTATGAAATTTTAAATGAAAAAGGTTTGACTCCAAAATCTAGTAATAAAGGTTTATAAAAATTAATAAAAAATAAGGCTTTACTAAACTAATTAATTATTATGTTAATTAATATTATATATAGAAGTAATAATTTAATCAGTCTAAAGTTAAGCCTTGTCTATTTTTATTTATAAAACTTAAAATTATTTTTTTAAACAATACTTTTCTTTTAAGCTATTTAATTTACTTAAACCTTGAAAGATACTTTTAGGCATAAATGGAGTTACAAAAGAATGTTCATAACATTTTTTATTTGATTCAATATTAGCGCATAAAAACTCTAATTCAACTATTAATGGTGAATATCTTTTTTTATTTTTTTTTAAATCTTCTTTCCATGCATTTTGTTGTAAAGTTGCACCAATTCCCTTCTGCCATTTTAAACCTATCTTTTTAATTATACTTTCACAATAATTAAGATGAATTTCTGTATTTTTTATATCTATATAATTATAATTTATAATAACGCTAAACATTATATCTTTGTTTATTCTTTCTTTATTGTGTAATAATTTTTCTAGAAAATCCATTGTATTATTAGACAATTTATTTTCTTGCATATTTGTAATTAATATAATATTACTATATACTTCAGTTTTTTTTATTAATCTTTTTAGTTCTATATCATTATTTAAAAATTCATCATTTATTAAAACAATATGATATTTATAGTTATTTTCATCTAAAATATTTTTTATCTTATTAAATATAGCATAAGAATTACTTTCCTTGCCTTTTAAATCACTTATTAATACTAATATATTTTTCATATATTATATTCCATTGTTAAAAAATATAAATCTTTTAAGATTAATCTTACAATGGTATTCCCTCCCAACAAATAAATTTAGTAATCATCTGTAAATTTTTGTAATTTACCTATTATAAATTATAAATTATTTTTCTTTATTTTTCTATACATTCATATTGTATTTTTATAAATAAATTTTAATTTATAGAAAAACAATTAAATATTACAACTTCTTTAAATAAAATTAACAAGCAATGAATGCACAATAATATTCATTACTTGTTATATATAAATTTAATTATCAGTAACTTACATATATTAAAACCCGAATTATTCACCAAACTATTTTTTAGAAGATAAAAATATCTAAATATATGGTTTGGTGTTTATT
>NZ_WHJC01000459.1 GCF_009295725.1 Clostridium tarantellae | reverse complement strand
GCTTATACCATGCTGTAACTGCTTGGATATTTTCAGTACTTTTATTAAATTTAAAAATTGAATCATTAATTAAAAACACTACTTAATATTCATATTTTATAAAACTAATAAAAACTCCCACCAATAAAGGTGAGAGTTTTTAATTATTAGTTATTAAAGATAATATTTTATTTAAGCATTTACTTCCACAAAATCTCTTGTAATATCAGTAATCCATTTTCCACTACTTACTCGTATTATACTTATTATTGTTTTTAAAATTTCATCACTTTTAATTATAAGAAATACTAAAGCAATTGGCACTTCAAAGAAAAATGCAGCTATAAAACCTCCAGGAATAGCAAATAACCACATAAACAAAATATCATTTAAAAGAACAAATCGAGCATCGCCCCCACCTCTTAAAACTCCCATCATCATATTTACTCCTAGAGATTGGAATAATATTATAAAAGCTGTAACTCCCATTATTTCTAAAGCAATATTTTTGGTAGCTTGTGACACATTATAGAAATCCACTAATACTGGTCTTATTATAAATATAACAGCACTTGCTAATATGCCCATTAAAATACTGAAAAAAGCTATGGTAAAAGCATATTCCTTTGCTTTTTCTTTTTTACCTTCACCAATGGTATTTCCTATTATTACAGCAGTAGCATTAGATAGTCCAAAAATAAATACGGTAACAAATTGATAAGCTACTCCATTAATGCTATTAGCAGCAACTACATCCGTGCCAAGTCTACCTACTACTACTGAAATCATAGAAGCTCCCATAGACCAAAGTAATTCATTAAATAAAACAGGTGTACATATTTTAAAATAATCCTTTAATATTAATTTATCTACCATAAAGAAATGCTTAATTTTCAAACATATTTTATCTTCAAAAGCCACCATAAATATAAAAACTATGATAAATTCAGTTATTCTAGCTATAACTGTTGCTATAGCAGCCCCTTTAACTCCTAAACTAGGAAATCCTAAATTACCAAAAATAAAAACCCAGTTAAAAAAAGCGTTAACAATTAAAGAAATACTATAAACTATTAAGGATATTCTAACGGTTTTAACAGAACGTAGCATCATAATTGTACAGTTAGTAATAGCATAGAATAAATAACCAATACACACTATTCTTAAATACGTAGCACCACTATATATTACTTCTAAATCTGTAGTAAAAATACTCATAAATTCCTCAGGAATAAAAATAGCAATGGCAGTAAAAATGAGAGTGATTATAATACAAACTCGATACATTATTGATAATATTTTATGAATAGTTTTTTTATCTTTTTTTCCCCAGTATTGAGAAACCATAATATTGGATCCACCAGCTAATCCAAACATTAATATCATCAATACAAAAAATAGATTATTAGCTATAGATACAGCTGAAAGTTGAACTTCCCCCAAAGAACCAACCATCATAGTATCAATCATACCTACAGCAAAGGTAATAAGATTTTGCATAGCTATTGGTAAAGAAATACCAAATAATAACTTGTAAAACTTTTTATCTCTGGTTAAATACATTTTTAATTTTCCCCCTTTTAATATCAATTGCATTACACAACTTGATGGTTTATTAATTTATTTTAAAATAAATTAATTGCAAAAAACATATATTTTTTGTTAAATAATGAAAATTTTAAAATAAATTCCAAATCAACAAGATTATATCATTAATTTTGCAAAGGTAAAATATATATTAGAAAATTTTCCAAATAATAAATCC
>NZ_WHJC01000458.1 GCF_009295725.1 Clostridium tarantellae | reverse complement strand
ATTTTTATCTTCTAAAAAATAGTTTGGTGAATAATTCGGGAGTAAATAAGAATAAAAAATTATATTTTAAAGGATTAACCATATTTATGTTAAAACAAATAAATAGTAAAGTTAATACAAACTTTTTATCTATGGCTTTAATTTGCATAATGTTATTCATTACAATAGTCGCATTATCCTTAGGTATAAGCTTTAAAAAAGGTTCAGAGGCAGCACTTGAAAAATTAACTCCCTTTGATGCTAGTGTAGTTTTATATACTAATGGTGAAGATAAAAATATAGAAGATATCCTTAATAAAGTACATTTTAAAAAAAGTGAAAATGAAAAGTATGCAATTTGTAATGAATATACTATAGGAGTAAAAATAAACCAATTATTTAAAAAAGAACTTCAAGCATTTAAGGATTTACAACCAACATTTATTAAAATATCTGACTATAATAAAATGTTAAAACTTAAGGGTGAAAAAGAAATACAATTAAATAATAATGAAATTTTACTTTTATCAAATAAAATAAAGTTAATGGAGCCAATTAATGAAATTTTAAAAGTTAATAATAAGGTTCATATTAAGGGAAAAGAGTACTTAATAAAAAATCATAAAGCTATAGAAGAAAATATTTATACTTATGATATGACAAATACTTATTGCACAATTATTATAAATGATAATTTTTTATCTCATTCTAAAATTTATGAATCAATACTTAATGTAATGTATTCTCAAAATCATAGGGAAGAAAATAATAAAAAGTATAAGAAAATTCATGATGATTCAATTAAAGGTAAGTATGAAAGTTTAAATATTCACTATTTAAAGGCTTATTCAAAGGATGTTGTTTATGATTCAAGTAAAGGGTTAACAACTACCATATTATTTATTGGCATATATTTAGGTTTAGTATTTTTAATAAGTAGCATGGCTATATTAGCTCTTCAACAATTATCAGAAGCCAGTGATAGTATGGAAAGATATAGAGTTTTAAAGAGAATTGGAGCAACTGAAACAATGATAGAGAAAACAATTTTTATTCAAATTTTCATATATTTTTCTCTTCCAGTACTTCTTGCATTAATTCACTCTATAATTGGAATTATTCTAGTTAATGACTATGTAAGTAGATTTAATAAAATAGATATTAAATTTTCAGTTTTAATGACAATTTTAATATTTTTTATAGTTTACATAGGATATTTTTATACAACTTATTTAGCCTATAAAAATATGGTAAAAAAGAATATTTAGCATTATACTAGTTAAGGTTATTAAATTTTGTTTTACATTATTTAATAACCTTATATTTGTACAAAGGAGAAGAATAATGAAGAAAATTATTATTGTTGAAGATGATGAAGTTATAAGAGAAGAACTACAATGTTTTTTAAAAAAGTATGGATATGAAGTAAATGCTCCTAGGGATTTTACTAATATAATAGAATATATTAAAAGTGAAAATGCGAATCTTATATTATTAGATATAAACCTTCCTCTTTTTGATGGTTATTATATATGTAGAGAAATACGTAAACACTCTCATATTCCAATTATAGTAGTTACCAGTAGAAATACTGAAATAGATGAATTAATGAGTATAAACTTAGGTGCAGACGATTTTATCACAAAACCTTATAACCTAGAAATATTATTAGCTAGAATAACTAATATATTTAAAAGAATAGATACAAATTTTAAAACAAATAGTATATTAAATTATAAAAATTTTAAATTAAATCTTTCAAATGCGACAGTTG
>NZ_WHJC01000457.1 GCF_009295725.1 Clostridium tarantellae | reverse complement strand
TAGCAGAACTAGGGCATTCAAAACTAGAATTCATAGTTATAATTTTATTTTTTATATCAATTTGTTGTATGAAATTTTTATTTATAATACAGCATTTATGACATCTATAAAAATTTTCAGGCAATTTACTTTCAACATCTTTTAGTTTACCATAAAATTCAACTTGTCTATTAATAGCTTGAACTATTATTTTATGTGAATTTGGAGCTGTTTTTAAAAATAAAATATTATCATAATCAATATTGATAATTGTATCATATATTTTAACAGTTAAATTCTTTTTAGGTTTAATAACATTTAAACTAAATTTTTTATTAGCTTGTAAAATGCAGTCATTAATTCGTTCTTCTAATTTAAAGAAATCATCTTTTACTATATAATCCATAGCTTCTATTTTATATAAAAATGTAAGGTAGCTCATTTCTGAATGGGTTGTAATAAAAATAATAGTTCCTGTTGGATCATATTTTCTTATCATACTAGCTAAATCTAGTCCATTAATATCACTTTGTAAATTTATATCTAGAAAGTAAATAGATATATCTTTATCTTTAGAAACATAATCTATGAGCTCATATGGATCATGAGTAGACAGTGCTATTTTCATATCAAGATTTTCTATTAGTATAATTTTTTCTATTATTTTATTAAGAGTATTTCTTTGAATTTCATTATCTTCGCAAATAAAAATATTAATACCTATCCCTCCCTAGGTTTTTTCTTTTATGTTTGCATTATGGAAAATTTCTAATTTTTGAGTAAAAAGATTTTTTTGTAAAGAAGTATCAAGTAATATATTATTATATTTGTTTAGAGTTTCTTTTAGATTACTAAGACCTAAACCTCGATTAGTTCCTTTAGTAGAAAATCCTTCAATAAACAACTTATCAATAGATGGTAAATCTTCTTTGAAATTATTTATTATAACAAATAAAACTGAAGTTTCTTTATTAATAATTGCAATTTTAATAATAGGATTATTGCATTTTAAAGAAGCATCAATAGCATTATCCAATAATATTCCTATAACTTTACAAATATCTATAATATTTATATCTATATTATAGATAGATTCAGTTACATCTAAAGTTACTGTTATTCCACTTTCTTTAGCTTTTATAACTTTAGATGATAAAATTCCTTTAAGTTCTATTATTTCTATGTTTTTTAATAAATCTAATTTAAAATTATAGTTCTTTATATTACCATTTAAAGGTAATATATTTTTGTTAAAGAATATTTTTAATCCTTCAATATCATTATTTTCTAAATATCCTACCATAGATAAAAAAATATTTATATAATCATGTTTAAATTTTCTATTTTGGTTATGTAAATATTCCAAATTATTAGCATATTCTTTTAAATTACTTAAAGTAATTTTATTTTGATGCAGTTCAAAATCTTTTTCTTTTTTTATCATTCCAAAAATGAATATAATTATGAAAATAAGAAATATGAAATGAATAAGAAATAAAGATCTATTAAAATGAATAAAATTACTTGAATTTGAAAATTTTTCATTCAAAAGACTATTTGTACAATATGTTATTAGAGTTAGTAGGTAAGTTAAGGATAATAATGTAGTTGTTCTTAAATTTAAGAAAAATTTAATAAATATAGTTTTTTTGCTGAATAATTTTTGAATCAAAAACATTATAAAAAACCAAGTTACATAAATGTTAAAGTGGCTTAAAATATAATTTACTTTAAAAAAGTTTTTAGTTATATTGTTAAAAAATAATATTTTTATAATGTTAAACATAAAATAA
>NZ_WHJC01000456.1 GCF_009295725.1 Clostridium tarantellae | reverse complement strand
AAGTACAAGCTTATAATCGTAATACTACTTTTTTTAACGTGTGCCTTTATTTATAAAGTAAATTATAATAATGAAAAATTTTCAAATAATACTTCACAACCTTATTTAAAAACAATAGAAGATTTTTTTTATTATTATAAAAATGGAGATTTAGAGAATCTTAACACACTTTTAATTCCAACCTTATATTTCAAAGACGAAACAAAAGAAATATTCTTCAACAAAATAACAAATTTAGAAATAAATGATATACAAGAACAAAAAGTCAATTATACATCCGATAAAGATAAAGTAATTTTAAATGTTGATTATAACATATCCTTTAATGATGATTTTGTGCCTATTGGCTCATTAACAAATGGAGAAAATAATGTAAACGCTATTTTTAGCTTATACAATAACAATGGTACATGGAAAATTTTTAATATAGATTATTTTTATAATTAATATTAATCTATATTTTTTATATTAAAGTTTAAAGGAGTAAAAAGTATGAAAAAGAAAATTTTATCATTAATATTAGCATTATCTACATCCGCTAGTATTTCTCTTCCTGTTCTTGCAAATGAACAAAAAACAGAGACTTTATTACAAAATAAAGTTGAAGAATATTTGATTACTTATGATGATATAACTTTAAAAAATGATACAAAAAAAATTATTGTTTTAGAAGATCTTATTAGTAATAATGAATTTGAAGATTATATATCCAAAAAAATTTCAATTGTTAATAAAAGAAATACTACTTTTAATTTAAATGTAAATGAATATAATCATAATTATAAATATAATTCTATAGATATAGACGATGATAAGGCTTATGTTAGCATATCATTGAATAAAACTTATAATTATAAACATATTGATGAGCCTACCTTTGAAACAATTGATTATTTTATTACACTTGAAAATATAAATGGTCAATGGTCAATTATAGATTCTATTTCTAATGATGAGTGGGATAAAAGTATGAATACACTTGATATTAATAAAAATAGAAGTATTGACATAGATAACTTTATAAAAAATGAAACAAAAATAATTGAAAATGAAAAAAATTTAATGAATGAATCTCTAAATAAACCAGATAACGATTTAGAGTCAGAAATCAATTTAGATAAAAATTCTAAGGCTTATAGCTTTAATAGAAATGCAATGTATAATTATGCTAAAAAACATTATAATAATCCAAATCCAAATTATTATGACTATACCTCTCTTGGTGGGGATTGTACTAACTTCGTGTCCCAAATTATTAAAGCTGGTGGAGCCCCATATGATCTTAGTGGTTCTCAAAGTCAGCAATGGTACTATAAAAGTAGCAACAATAAATCTCCTTCTTGGACAGGAGTAGAAAACTTAGATGATTATCTTTTATATAATAAATCCACAGGTCCACAAGCTCAAAATGGAAGTGTATACAATGCTGCTGTTGGTGACGTAGTTCAAATAGATTCCAATTCAGATGGTAAATATACTCATTCTGTTTCAATAGTCTATCATACAAACGGAAATATGAATTCTACTACAGTAGCTGCTCGTACATCTAATGCATTTAATAGGGCCTTAACTAGTTATCCTGGTGCTAAGCGTTGGCTTCATTTAACTGGGTATTCTAACTAAAACTTTATATTAACAATATTAATTTGTTTTTATTATTTAATCATAACCACCCGTAAAACGGGTGGTTTGCTCTAGCCCTATAAGGGCATATTACTGGCTGTGCTACTCGCACTTTGAACGGTCTGCCAACCGCATTTTTTTCACTAACTACCCCTTAAAGGGGTC
>NZ_WHJC01000455.1 GCF_009295725.1 Clostridium tarantellae | reverse complement strand
AATCAATACTTTATTTTAAATTTTAATATGTTTTTAACATTTAAATTTATATATGTTAAATTAATACTTTTATTTTATCATCATATAACCCTATAATAGTAGTTCCACTTCTAATATAGTCTTTTATTAGATTTATATGTTTAAATTCTATAATTTCTCCCATTATTAAAAGTGGTATTCCTGGTGGATATGGAATGATATTTTCACCTACAATTTTTCCTATAGAATTATCTAAATCAATTAGTTTCTTCTTATTATCTATAACCTCATATGGGAACTTACCTTTTTTAGGAATATCACATTCATGAAATTTTAATTCCTTTTCTTTTATTTTTTCTAAAGGACATTCAGCTAAAATTTTATATAATTTATCAAATTCTTGAGCTAAATTAAATGGAGTTGGTATTAGAACTACATTTTTATTGTCACTCATTTCACATTGAATATTCTTCTCTCTTAAATAATCTAATAATTTATTTCCATTTAAATTTTCCTTTAAATTTAAAATAATCCTTGTATTGTCTATAAATATTTCATCTTTTATATTATTATTAAAAAAACTTAAATCAACAACCTCAATATAATCTAATAAATTTATTTTTTCTTTTAAATTTTTAATTTGTTTTATTAAATATTGATACGCTTCTTTAGCATCATATTGTAAAAATGCTCTAGCATATTCTAAACTCATCATAAACATATAAGAAGGGCTTGTACTCATAAAAATACCTTTATAGAATTGAACATTTTCTATAAAATTTTTATTATTTATATGAATCCACGCAGTCTGAGTTAAACTTGGTAATGTTTTATGAGCACTCATAACCACCATATCAGCACCTAACTGTTGAGCACTAGGAGCAGATTCATTAAAAAAACCTAAATGTGCTCCATGTGCTGAATCTATTAATATTTTTAATTCATACTTTTTACACAATGATATACTTTTTTTTATATTAATTCCTAATCCATAATAATTAGGATAAGTTAATATTATACCTTTTAAATCATTGTATTCTTCTAATAAACATTTCAAATGTTCTAAATCAAGTCCTATAGGTGCTTTTAATTTTTCATCTATTATATTTTTAACAAAAATAGGATTTAATTTTCTCATAATAATACCATTCATTATACTTCTATGACAATTTCTTTCAACTAAAACTTTATCACCTTCTTTGAAAGCTGAAAAAATCATAATTAAATTTCCACTAGTACTTCCGTTAATTAAAAAATAACTTTTATAACTATCATATAATTTAGATAGCATATATTCTGATTCTTTTATAACTCCTTCAGGCTTATGCAAATTATCTAATCCATCTACTTCTGTTAAATCACCTTTTATTAAAATATCTTTAAATTTATTAAATGCTCTACCCATTTTATGTCCTGGCATAGAGAATTGAATTACATCATTATCTGTATATTTTTTTATTGCGTCAAATAAAGGAACTTTTTTCAAAATTAATATTCCTCCTACTCCCTAAATACTATCCTAATTTTTTCTTATATATTTTTTCTTTTAATTTATTTTTATAAAATTCATAAAAATCACTATTAACATCACAAGTTATAACTTTTTCTTCACAATTATTACATATTAACATTCCTCTTATTATTATACCATAACCTTCTTTTTCACAAATAATACATCTAACTTCTTTCATAAATTAACACCACCTAAAAAATATTTACTCCTTTGATTCTTTCCATTATATTAATATTTATACTTAATATTTTAATGGAAAGAAATAAATAATTTTTAAAAACTAGAGCACACTAAATT
>NZ_WHJC01000454.1 GCF_009295725.1 Clostridium tarantellae | reverse complement strand
TTCTTTAATAAACATTAATTATTTATGTAAAATTATTTTATAAATTTTCTGATTTCCATGTTGTTTCAGTTTTATTTAAAGGAGTAACAGTATGGTTTTTCCAATCTAATGTGAAATATTGTTTTACAGTTCTTGTACCAGATTTTCTATTGCATCCAACCCATTCAGTGTTATCCCAATCTATGAAATACTCATCCATTCCTCTTGAAAAAGTTACTTCTATAGTAGATGTTTCTTTATCCTTTGGAGCTTTTAATGCCACAGAAAAGTTTGGTGAAAATCCACCTGATATTAATAAAGGTAAATCTTCATTTTTAGTTATATTTTTAGTTCCTTCATTATATAATCTAGATATCATAAACATCTGATTTCTATAAATTCCATGATATGAATCTCTAGTATATCCATCATTAGTTGAATTAAATACTACATCCCAGCTAGCTTCTTTAAGAGTATCTTTTTTCTGCGTAGTAACAAAATTAGGTTGCTCATAACTTCTAGATTCACTAAAATCATAACTTGAATTTAAACCTAAACTAGGAGTTTTTCCATCAGCTCCTATGTTTCCACCTATAGAATACCCCATATTATTTGTTACTTGAGTTGAACTTATAGTATTTTTAGGTGTACTTGAAACTATTTTTACATCATTAACCTTATCTACTATTTTAATACTTCCCTGATAACTTGAAGGCCAGTGTATACCCGCATAATAGTACTCTCCATATCTTTTTAACTGTGAATTAATAAATGAACCATCTGTTGTTAAGAAAGCTGTAAGCTTATTATCTTGTGGATCCTCAAAAAAAGTAGCTTTTAAAACTGTTTTTATACCATCTTTTTCTGATTCTAATGCATCAGTAGATGTATAAGTTTTTGCTTCTTCTCCTTTAACATTTGAAATTACTTTTGCTTTAGAACTTTCAGCTGCAAAAGCTTGTACATTATTAAAGGAAATAACACTTCCTGTTATTGTAGCCACTGTTAAAGCTATTAATGCTAATTTTTTAAATTTCAACATGATTTTATCCCCCTATTTCATCTTTAGTAATATATTTTGATTATCTAATATTTTTATTTCAAAATATTATTTTTTTTATTATATTATATATTTTTTTAAAATGGAACATCAAAATATGGAAATGAAATTAATTTCATAGTTTATTAATGTAAATATACAAATAAAAAAAAGTAGAAATGTTACTGGTTAAAATAAAATTTCTACTTTTTTCTACTTTTAAAGTGTTTTTTTATTAATTTAATTATTTAGTAGTTTTAGCATCTTCTTTAGCTTCTTTTTTTTCTTCCTTTTGTGCTTCCTTAGTTTCTTTAGCCTGTTCTTTTTGTTGTTTAGCTTCTTCTTTATTTTCTTCTTTTTCTTCTTTATGCTCTTCTTTTTCTTGTTTTTCCACTTCATCCTTTTGAGCATGGATTTCTTTATCTTTTTCTTTAATTTCTTCTTTCATTTCTTTATGTTGTTCTTTTTCTATGTCTTTAGCTTTTTTATGATCTTCTTTTTCTCTATGTTTCATTTCTTTATAATCTTTTTTTAATTCATCTTTAGTTTCTTTATATTCTTCTTTTAATTCTTTAAAATCTGCTTTTATTTCATCTTTAAGCTCTTTATATGCTTCTTTTTCTTTATGTTTAATTTCTTTATGTTCTTCTTTTTCTATATCTTTTTCAGTTTTGTGATCTATTTTTTCTTTATGTTTCATTTGTTCTACTGTTTCTTCTAAGTTTTCAATTATATTATTGCTCATGATAATTCCCTCCTAATTTATATATATTAAAT
>NZ_WHJC01000453.1 GCF_009295725.1 Clostridium tarantellae | reverse complement strand
ATATTAAGTATGTTAGGTCATGCAATAAGCATAAATAAATTAAATTTAAAATGTTATTATGTATTTTTAATGATAATTTTTATTGACATAATACTTTTATATTTAAAATTATTTATAAACTATATTTTTAAAAGAACTTAAAATTGTTATAAAAGTATTAAGATTTATAATATCATTAAATTATTGATATTATAAAAAGCAGATATAAAGGAGAAAATAATGAATAAAGAATTTAAATGTTTATATATACAGGAAAAAGATGGTTCTTTCAAAAGAAGTATAGAAAAAAAATATATAGATGATCTTCCACAGGGAGAAATTTTGATAAATGTAAAATATTCTTCTTTAAATTATAAAGATGCCCTTTCAGCTACTGGAAATAAAGGGGTAACTAGAAATTATCCTCATACTCCAGGAATCGATGCATCAGGTATTGTAGTAAAAAGTTTTAATAAATGCTTTAAAGAAGGAGATAAGGTTCTTGTAACAGGATATGATTTAGGAATGAATACTTGGGGAGGATTTTCAGAATATATAAGGGTTCCAGCAAGTTGGGTAGTAAAACTTCCACAAGAGTTATCATTAAAAGAAAGTATGTATTATGGAACAGCAGGATTTACTGCAGCATTATCTATATATAAATTAATACAAACAGTTAAAAAAGATGATGGGGATATATTAGTTACAGGTGGTACAGGAGGAGTTGCATCTATAGCAATAAAAATTTTAGTTAAGTTAGGATATTCAGTGGTGGTTGCTACTGGTAAGTTAGAAGAACAAAAAGATATTTTATTTAAATTAGGAGCTAAAGAAGTTATAAGTAAAGAGGAGGTTAATGATAAATCGAGTAGACCTTTACTTAAATCTAAATGGGCTGGAGTTATAGATACAGTTGGTGGAAATATATTATCAACTGCTATAAAGATGACTAATTATTGTGGAGCAGTTACAGCTTGTGGAAATGCTGCAGGGGGTAATTTTGAAAGTTCAGTTTACCCATTTATATTAAAAGGAGTTACTCTTTATGGAATTGATTCAGTAGAGTGTCCTATGGATTTAAGAATTAAATTATGGTCTTTATTAGCTAGTGAATGGAAACCTAAAAATTTAGATAGTATGGTTAATATAATATCATTAGAAAGGTTAGATGAAAATATTAATTTAATTTTACAAGGAAAGCATATTGGTAGAACTGTTATAAATTTTAATTTATAAAAAAACTTATATTAATAAAAACTGTAGGAAAATTTGATTTTTACAAATTCTCTTACAGTTTTTACATTTATTATGTAATTTAAATATATATTAAGCATCTTTACTTATTTTTTTATATAAGTATCCTAATAAACTACCCCAAATTAATGACATTATTATAATCCATAAAGCATAAAATGGATTTTTTGTTAAAATAAAGGATGCTAAAGGGATAAATAATATTATTGAAATAATAAAACCTTTTAAAGTATCGTGGATATTTATGGTAGTTATTGAAAAAATATATCCAATTACTATCCAAGTTAAAAAAGTTGCTATAACAAGATTCTTTGGTATATTTTCAGTAATCATAGGAACTGAATTAAATAAACCTATTATTGCACCTAGAACTATTCCTATTAGTGATTTATTAAATGTTTTACTATATTTTTTCATAAAATTCCCTCCTTTATTATTAGTATATTCTTTTTGATATAACTGTGCAAATTTAGTAAATTAATATTTTTTAAAGAAAATTATCTATAATTTAAATTTAATATTTAAATATATGTTCATTAATAAAATTTAATAGAATTTTATTAAATGTATTAACAGTGATTATAAAATTATATAT
>NZ_WHJC01000452.1 GCF_009295725.1 Clostridium tarantellae | reverse complement strand
AGGGGCTGTCGCACTAAATAATTAGTGAACAGCTCCTTTTTTCTTTAAAAAAATAAATCCCAAACTCCACGAGTTTAGGATTTATGGTAAAATATTCTTATGCTTAAAAAAAATATTTTGCAAAAAGATTATACTATAAATCAAAAGGTTTATCAATTAAAACTTCCTTTTGAGATAGATTGCATAATACCAGAAAATGATTCAGTAAGATTACTAAGTCAGTTTGTAGAGGAGATGGATTTAACTGATTTATATTCTACTTATTTTAAAATAAGAGAAAATCAAGTATCACCAATGAATATGCTGAAAATTATGCTTTATGGATATATGAATGGAGTTTATTCTTCACGAGATATAGAAACTGCATGTCTTAGAGATATAAATTTTATGTTTTTACTTGAAGGGGCATCTGTTCCAGATCACTCAACATTTGCAAGGTTTAGAACTTTACATTTTGCTCCATGCGCTGAAAAAATATTAGCCGAAATGACTAATTTTCTTCATGAAATTAGTGAAATATCAGGAGAGACAATATTTATTGACGGTACTAAGATAGAAGCTTATGCAAATAAATATACCTTTGTTTGGAAGAAGGCTGTAACAAAGAATATGGCTAAATTGTTAATAAAAATAGCCGACCTTGTAAAAGAATGTGAAGAGCTTTACGGAATTAAATTAATCTATAAAGATAAGGTACAAATGAAGCATGTAAAAAAGCTAAAAAAGAAGCTTTATGAGTTAAAAAAATCAGAAAATATTCAATTTGTCCACGGATGTGGTAAAAGAAAAACAGTTTTACAAAAGTCTATAGAGAAGCTTGAAGAGTATCTTTTAAAGTTCAAAGAATATAATCAAAAAATATATACTTGTGGTGATAGAAATAGTTATTCCAAAACAGATACTGATGCTACATTTATGAGAATGAAGGAAGATGCTATGAAAAATGGACAGCTTAAGCCAGCTTATAATATACAGCATGGTGTTGATGCGGAATATATTACATGGCTTACTGTTGGTCCACAGCCAACTGATACAACTACATTAATACCATTTTTGAAAAGTATGGAAGAAAATCTAAATTTCAAATACTTAAAAATAGTTGCTGATGCTGGATATGAAAGTGAGGAAAACTATTCTTTTATTGAGGAGAATAATCAAATATCATTTATTAAACCTAATAATTATGAAATATCTAAAACAAAAAAATATAAAAATGATATTGGTAAGATAGAGAATATGGACTATGATGTTAAAAATGATTTATTTATATGTCAAAATGGTAAAAAATTAAAAATGGAAGGTATAAAACTTAAGAAATCTAAAACAGGATATGCAAGTGAAAAGACAATTTATAGATGTGAGGATTGTAGTGAATGTACCTATAAAAGTAAATGTATTAAAGCTAATAATTCTAAAATACCATTAGAAGAAAGAACTAAAAAAATTGAAACTTCAAAAAAGTTTAATCGTCAAAGGAAAGAGGATTTAGAAAGAATTATTACTGATGAAGGTTGTTTACTTAGAATGAATAGAAGTATTCAAGCAGAAGGTTCTTTTGCTCAAGTAAAGCATGATATGAATTTTAGAAGATTTATGTGCCGTGGACAAAAAAATGTCTTATCAGAAAGTATACTTCTTGCCATGGCTCATAATATAAATAAACTTCATAATAAAATACAAGCTAATCGAACTGGTAAGTATTTATTTGAACTAAAAAAAACTGCATAATCTGATTTTTTAAAGCCTCTTTTCAATAGGCTTATTTGAGTGCGTCTATTTTTAGATATATTTTAACTATAGTTGAAATATATAAAATTATTTTAAAAAATATAGAAAAGGAGCTATCGCTAGCGGATTTTTTTATCCGCTAATGCGACAGCCCCTT
>NZ_WHJC01000451.1 GCF_009295725.1 Clostridium tarantellae | reverse complement strand
GTAGATAGTTTTGTGTAAAAACAAAACTACCTACTGTTTTTTGGTATGAACAGTTGATAATTTGGAATAATAAAAAAAATTAATAATAACTCATTATTATTATTTCTTTTAATACTTCTATTTATAATGCCGCCATATTAATTAATGGTACAATCAGATTTAAAGTTAGTTTCACCATAATTATGAAAGTATTTTATAATTATTCATTTGATTCATGTAACATAGCTAAAAGTTCATTAAAAGAATTACATATCTTACATAAGGCTAAATTCTTATTATTAAATGCCTTTTCATGGTCCAAAAATACTATTGTTGGTTTATTAGTAGTTCTATAATCAAAGCATATTAAATTTCCAAATGGATCTTCTGCAATTGGGATTACTTTATTATATTATAGATTCTCTATTTAGATCAAAAATATCAATTTGCTTTTCATCAAAAAGTTCTTCTAATGCATCTAAACCATTGCAATTTGCATAGTTTAACTCTTCCTCTGAAATTGGAACTGCAAGTAACCATGCTACTTTCTTATTTTCAAAACTTAGAGTTTCTAGCCTGTCATCCCAAAGAAAAGGATGAGTAAATAAAATATGTTTCATTGAGTTGTTAGGTATATAAAATTCTACTACATTTTTAAATATGGCTCCTGGATAGCATGAAAATTTAGTATTAATTATATTAAATGCACAACTAGATAATATATTAGCAAAACAATCATAAAATGTATATTAAATGAAGGAGAAGTTAGTGCTAATGTGGTTTATTTAAATAATTAATAACCTATAAATCAACCAATAATTATATAAATATATGTTTTTATAATTGTTTATGTAATAAAAAAGATGACTTCTGTTCAATGTAGAAATCATCTTTTTAAAATAAATACAATTATATACATAATTAAAATTTAATAAATTCAAGTTATTTTATTAAACACGAGTCCAAATATAATAATTATACAGAAGTGCAACTGCAATAACTCTTGGATCAATATCTATATTTAAATTTGCTTCCCAATCAAAATGAGGAAAGGATTCATTTATAATTTTCATATAGCCTACCTCAATATCATTGAAATACATTTTCGAAATAGGGACTAGTGAGTCACCTTGGAAACTGTATTTATTGTTATTTAAAGAAATAGAAAATCTATATTTAGTAGCAATTAACTTTCTGCCAAGTAATTGACCTATTTTAACTCCATTTTCAAATATATTATTATTATTTTTTTTATTATATTGTATTATCAAATCGTTATGTCCATTTTCTCCCTGTAATGTAGCATTGACAGGATTAAACCAAGGTCTTAGCAATAAAATAAAAAATCTAGAAATTATATTTTTTTTGTATGTATATATATCCTGTCCACTGTCAGAATCTTTTATTATTAGGCTATTTGCTAAGAAACCTTTTGTTATTAAAACCATTTTACCCAATTAAATATCACCATCCTATTCAAAATAAGTGTTTGTTTTTTTCTTTAACTGAAACAATAATCAGTAATATTAGCAATCCTAAAAGTAAATATATTATAAAAGCAAATAAATCAACTTTTTATTTTTTACTTAAACTATCTATAATTAGAAAGATTATAAAGGGAAATGCTAATCCACTAATGCAAAGATGTATAAGATTAAAATTTAGATTTCCTAAAGTTATATTTATAGTTAAAAATATTAAAAAAAACAAATAATATATGGTTGCTATGACTTCATTAACTCTATTTCCTGTTCTATATCCAGGAATATGTTTTAAAATTGATTTAATTTTTTTCATTTGATAGTTCCTCCTAGTATGTCTTAAGTTTAATGATATTAATATATTTATGAATGTATAAATAATATAATAGAAATTTAATTTATATAGGTTGAATAGGGCAAAGGACTTTAA
>NZ_WHJC01000450.1 GCF_009295725.1 Clostridium tarantellae | reverse complement strand
CTTGCATCTTTGACATTCATTATTATCTCTTAGCATAACTTTTTTTCTAACCTTAACCCAGGTATAAGATTTATAAAACTTATTAACTTCTTCATCACTTGGAATATCTTTAAACATAATAACCTCCTATGACTTCTGTCTTAATGACCCTTGAATTCTTTTATAAGCTCTTTGATTTTTTAAACATTCTTCTATATCTTCATAAGGATTAATAGTAACCTCTAACTCTTCACAATCCTTACATCTACTACATAATGGATTACTTAATAAACACCCACAAACCATATCATTCTTTTCATTCCATTTAGTAAGCATTACTAACTTTCTAACCTTAACTTTCATTACTATCACCACCTTTCTAGGTAAAATAAAAAGAACCTACAAATTTATGTAGATTCTTTAACTCACTTATTATTTTTTATTTATTATTCTTTTTTTATTTTTATTAGATATTATTGTAGAATAACATCCTATAGTAACTGCTACTATTTGTAGTATAATAAGAAACCAACCTGTAATTTCTATATGATTTTTAAAAATTAAAATACATAAAATTATAAGACTTTCTGCTACTATTAAGGTAATAACTCTACTGTTATTCTTTATTTTTTCTTTAAATTCTGTCATCTAATCACCTCAGGAATATTATAACAAAAATTCAATAGAATATATATACCAACTTGACATATGTCATATTGTGTTAAACTCACTTAATCCCTTTCAATCACTTATATAATGCACCTTAGAATAGATTTTAAAAAATCAATTTAACACGCTCTCATTATGTAAAACTATAAATATTAAATCGTAAATGTACTATCTAAAACGCTTTGTAATTCATTTTTACTTCTTTGAGTATATATAGCAGTTGTTGCTACATTTGTATGTCCTGCTAAGTCAGCTATAACATCAATACCAATACCATTATCAGCTAAGTTTTTACAAAATAAATGTCTAAAACTATGTGGATGAACTTTTTGCTTTTTAACTTTTGCTTTTTTTGCATACTTCTTTAATATTATATTTACGGTATTTCTTTTTATTGGTCCTCTTTTACCTATAAATAGTTGCTCCTCCGTTGTTTTAGGTCTTACTTTCATATATTCTGTTAATGCTATTCTAACTTCTATTGGTATTAATACTTGTCTATATTTATCATGTTTTCCATGTATAATTATATCTTCCTTATTAACATCTTTTACTTTTAATTTTAATAGTTCTGATACTCTTAAACCACTTCCAAATAAGGTTATAATAATAGCTCTATCTCTTTTATTACTACATACATTTAATAACTTTCTTACATCATTTTTAGTGACTACATTATTTAAAAATAGTTTTTTCTGTATCTTTACACTTTTAGCTCTACAATCTATATTTAAGTATTTTAAATATTTATTTATTGCAACACATCTTCTATTTATTGTTTTAGGTTTTAAATTTTGCTTTAGTTTATTTATATACTTATTTATCAAGAGCTGCATTTTTTCATAAGGAATTTTTTCTATTTCCTCATAATCTGATTTAAGATCTAAAAACTTAAAAAAATCTTTTAAATCATATTCATAACTTTTAATTGTTAATTCACTTTTACTTTGACTTAACTGACTTTCTTTAAATCCTTCTATATCATTTTTAATACTATCGCTCCCTTTTTATTGATAATAACCTGTCTTTTGTTAACATAACTATATCATTATGTCTTTATATTTTTCTTTAAAATTATTATTATCTTTTTTCATATTTCTCTTATTTTCTTCCTTTTTCTAAGTAAATAGTTTTTTCTCAATTAATAATTCATAAAAATAAGCCTATTTATAAATATTAATTATATTGCATATAAAAAAAGAGCTTGAATAAATTTCAAACTCTTTTTATGTAATCCCCAACCAAAGGGT
>NZ_WHJC01000449.1 GCF_009295725.1 Clostridium tarantellae | reverse complement strand
TATTTATAGTATGCTCTCCCCCTAAATTTAAAGTTATATTTTGTGGGAAAGTAACTCCTGCCCAGTCTGTATGCCATATAGTATTTTCATTTCCATCAATAGCATAACTAGCATATCCTTCATTTCCAGCTGCTGTATGCTCACTAGTAGCAGTAGCTGTCATTTCACTTTGTGGAATTAATGTTGGATCTATTGGTTTTTCTGCTATATTTTTAACTTGTACATCATCAATAGCACCTTTAAATGAGTTAGTTTCACTACCAATCTTATCTAATGGTAATGCAAATGTTCCATACTTTCCATGATCACTTGTTGTACTTACTGTATCTACTAATTCACCATTTACATATAAACTTGTTTTAGTCATTTCTCCTACGAAAGTCAACTCTACCCACTGATCCTCAGGTAATTGATAATTAAAGGAAAAATCATAAAACTCTCTTGAAAAACCTACCTTACCAGTATCTTTTTGGCAAGCTTTTAAAGAACCATTTTTTGATTCTGATAAAATTTGCTCGCTAAAATCTCCATTACCATCTTTTTTAACTTTAAAGGTAGCTGTATAATTTGGTCCTTTATTTTCTACTGGAGTATCTACAAAGCTGGATTCTCCTTTAAATGAAATGGCTTTTCCATCTTCACCATCTATAACTTCTACATTAGAACCTGTAGCATTATAATTATTTCCTGAATTATCCACCATTTCATTTTCGGAGCCATTATTAAAATCATAATCTATTAATGTTTCTCCTACAGATGCTACTTCATATCGTGGATTTGTATTTGGTGCTGTTCCAACTTCATCAGCCACATCCTTAAATTCATTAAAACTTTTTTCATTATCTGTAGACCACATCTTTTCTGAAAGAACTTGAACTGCTGGCATCATTCTATCAAAAATATCTAGTTCAGATATACCATTTGCTCTAGCACCTATTAAATCATTCCAAATAGCAAACATACCACCTTTTAATTGAGGATGCCCTGCTGGAATTTTGTAGCTATAATTACCTCTAAATGTATTTGGTTCCCAATTCTCATAAAGAGATTTATAATTTAAATAATCTCTATAATAATTTGCACCTGGTACCATATAAAGATTTGAATCATCTGTATTTATAATATCAAACCCTTCATTTATCATTGCTACTGGATCAGCCCAACCTAAATTCCAAATATTCATTGTAGCACCTTCACCTGGTACAGAAGGCTGTCCACCTATTTGAGATAAACTTCCCCAAAGTCTTGGAGTTCTTCCATTGTCTTTTACAAAGTCTAAATAATTATTAGTAAACATTCTAAAGCCTTCATTATCTCCATTATATTCATCTGTTCCTATATGGAAATCTTGATCTCTAAATACAGGATTTTCTCCACCTATATATTCATTAAATAAAGCATCCACAAATTTAAAAGTTTCAGGATTTCTTACATCTAAATGATCTGCCTTTCTGCCATCACCTTGACGAAGTTCTGGAAAAGCTTTTGTAAATGCTAATGAATGAGCTGGCACATCTATCTCTGGAACTATATCAACTCCATAAAGCTCTGATTTATCTATAAACTCACCAAACTCTTTTTTAGTATAAGATAAATCTTTAGCTGTTATTTCTGGGAAAGTTTCTGACTCTAATCTAAAAGCCGCATAACCATCTTGCCAATTTTCATAATCTTGATAGAACCAAATTTCATTATCATTTAAATGCACCTGAAAATCATTCATTTTATACCATGACATTAATTTTGTTGTTTCTTCTAAATAGTCCATAGTTATAGGTTTTCTACCTACATCCAGCATAAATCCTCTTGTTTCATACCTTGGAAAATCTCTTACAATACCTTTTGCTATGGTATTTTTTGTTTGCTTTAATATTTGAAGTATTGATCTAGTTGAATAAAAAGCTCCTGTTTCATCAATAG
>NZ_WHJC01000448.1 GCF_009295725.1 Clostridium tarantellae | reverse complement strand
TCATGCTTATATAAATTATTATAAACTTTTCCATTACAGCAGCAAATAGAGTGTTTTTAAACATGATTATTGAATGGTTAACTTTTTAGTAACTATTTAAAAATAAATATAATATTAATAACTTAGATCTAATTTATTAATTAATTTCAATCTATTAATCCAACCATTTCCATTAGCTTCATTAAATATCAACTCCATAATATGATAGCTTTTAAAACCTGGTACTTTAAATGAATGTGCACAAGAAGCACAATAAGTTACTATAGAAGTATATGGACTTTGTTTTAACCTATTTTCTAAGATAGCTTTTCCCTTTTCTGGTTCTAATACCATCATCATATTTTTTTTACCACAACAAATAGATTTTTCTCTACACATTTTAAACTCTAAAATTTCTATTCCCATTTTAGTTAGTATACTTCTTATAGCTTTATGATCTTCACTATTGTTTCTAGCTGCACAGGGATCGTGTAAGGCAAATTTCATTCCTTTATGCATGTCATATTTATCTTGTGGAAAATTTTTATCTATAATAGACCATATGGAACCCACTTTTAAGTCTTTATTTTCTTTAAAAGTATTATAACAATTAGGACAAGCTGTATATATTTTTTTTATTCCTTTACTTTTTAATAATTCTATGGTTGAATTAAATCTTTTCTTAAATTTCACACCATTTTTTATATACTTTGATGGTTTACCACAACAGGTTGTAGCTATTGCCATATTAGATTTTTCTAATTTTAATATATTCAATGTTTCTAACACAATATGTTCTCCTAATGTCATAAAAGAACATCCTGGTAAAAAAGCCTCTTCACCTTTTGTAACCTTTGCAAATATAGGAGAAAATCCTAATCTTTGATGATTATCTATTATAAATTCTTTCATTATGTTACCTCTTAATTTTATTTATCATTATTTAACTTTATTATACTTCATAAATATTTTCTATTCAAAATTTTAAAGTTTATATTAATTGATATAAAGCTATAATAACAATGTAATAAATAAAAAGGTTTATGTAAAATTACACAAACCTTTTTGTTTATTTTCTATGTCTCTTATTGCGTTTGCCATTATTATTGCTATTAGTATTATATAAATTTTGCAATATCATGCTAGCTAATGGATTTATCTCTTGTCCATTATTACCCATATTGTTCATAAGCATATTAATTAATAAATTATTAGGATTATTACCATAATTATTGTTATCTAAATTTTTTCTGTCATTAAAATTATTAGCATTTCCATTAATTTGACTAATAAGATTCATAAGATTATTTGTATTATTTAAATTTTGATCATTATTTCTACTATTATTTTCACTCTTTCTATTGTTATTATTTAACATATTGCTCATTAGCATTAACATTAATGGATTTCCACCAAACCCTTGCATATTAAAATTGTTTATATTATTTTCTGAATTCCCATTCATTCCATTTAATAATGCACTTAAAAGTATATTTAACATCTAAATTACTCCTATATTTTCTTATTAATATACTTTATTTTAAAAAAGCTCTATTTGATACAACATATAAATTTTATTTTTTATTAAGTAAAAATTTTAATTAAAAATGCTATGCAAAATATTTTTATATAATTTACATAGCATAATACTTTCAAAAATTTATTTAATTTTTATTTTCTACTGATTTTTGTTTACCTGAATTTCCAACTCCTTGATATCCATTATTTGATTTCAAGGAATTATTACTATTATCTTCCATGCCTTGATTGATTGATTTTAATGTTTTTTTCTTAGACATATTAAATTCTCCTTTATATTTATGAATGTAGTCGGTTGCGGAATTCCGCAACCATTAATTCACCTAACTTTTTTGAAGTTAAGTTTTTATATTTTCCTCCAGTATGGCACAATATAAATAACAAGAAATAAAAACACCAACAGGAGGTAAATAAC
>NZ_WHJC01000447.1 GCF_009295725.1 Clostridium tarantellae | reverse complement strand
TAGAGCAAATTTTTGCAAAGATAGATTATGTCCAATGTGTTGCTGGCGTAGAAGTTTGAAAATATTTGGACAAGTATCTAAAGTTATGAATAAAACTTTGGAAAATAATGATTATAGATTTATATTTCTAACTTTAACAGTTAAAAATTGTGAAGGTTTTGAGTTATCTGATGAAATAGACAAGTTATTTTTAGCTTTTAAAAAATTAACAAAGAGAAAAGAATTTAAAATAGTTAAAGGTTGGTTTAGAGGATTAGAAGTAACTCATAATTTAAATAAATATTCAAAGGACTATGATACATATCATCCTCATTTTCACATAATACTTATGGTTAATAAAAGTTATTTTACTGATACTAAGCAATATATAAGTCAAAAAAATTGGACAGTTTTGTGGAAAGATTGTTTAAATATAGATTATAATCCTATTGTTAATGTAAAGGCATTTAAAACATCAACTAAAAATATTGCAAAAAAATCAGTTGCAGAAGTTGCTAAATATACAGTTAAAGATAATGATTATTTAATTAAAGATCAAGTAATGACAGATAGTTCTGTTATGATTTTAAATAATGCTTTAAAGGGTAGAAGGCTAATTGCGTTTGGAAAAGATTTTAGAAGCATTCATAAGCTTTTGAATCTTGATGATGCTGAAAATGGTGATTTAGTTAATACTGATAGTGAAGAATTGATTAGAGAAGATTTAGATAGTGTTATAGAGGTGTATAAGTGGAATATTGGATTAAAAGAATATATTAAGCTTTAGATGTAAAAATTTATTAAAAACAAGGTGGAGATTAAAAAAAGCTGCAAGGACTTGTATAAGATCCTGGTAGCTTTTTTTAATACTACCTTGTTTGGGTACTAAATATACACTAAGAAGAAAAGGACAAGGTCCTTTCGCTCTCTGCAAGTGCTGTCAGAGACATCTATAGGTAAAGGAACTTGTTCCTTTTTGGTGTCGAGCAACCTCGACTGGGTGAAGCGTAGCAAGGGTAAAACCCTAAAGCTCCATGCAATGGCGAGTGTTACTCTTGCATGCAAGAGTATAACGAGCTATATTCTTTTTACAAGAATATCCTTTTTTGCCCATCTTTGTGGGTCAAAAAAACACACGCTGTGTGTCTGAAAAACCCATCTTCATGGGTAAAAAGTAATTCTAAGTAATACTTAATAATGCTTTATATTTCTTAAGTAATTCTAAGTACTTCAAAAAAGTAATATTTCCTATTTTAAAAATAGCACTTAGTGATGCTTTGTAATACTTTAATTTTAATAAATTTTATAGATTTATTTTTTATATTTTATTTAACCTTGAAAAGCTAAAAAACTTTAAAAAATTATGCTTTTTCAAGTGGAGTTTCTTCTTATCTTGATAAACTAGAAACAATGGGAAAATTAAAAATCGACCTTAGCCATTGATATTACTGGAGTTAGGTCGATTTTCTCAGCATATTATTGACACAATAAAAACTCCTTTGTTATAATTTAAATTGTCATATCCAAAAAATAACATGAAAGGAGTTTTTCTATGCAATAATATTTCATTTTACGTTATAGCAATATTAAAAAATATTACTTTTCGTATATATTATATTATTATAATAGCAAAAAAAAATCAATATGAAAGATGTAAAAATTCTTATAGATAAAAATAAAAGTGGAAAAAATATAAATTGGAAAGGAAAGAAATTGAAAACTATAGATTTAGCTGAATGTTATAAAAGACTAGGATTTAAAAAAGCTTATAGAGTTGAAGAATGTGGTTCTTATTTGGCATATAAATATTTGAATGAGAATGAAAAAAAGCTATATAGAGCAAATTTTTGCAAAGATAGATTATGTCCAATGTGTTGCTGGCGTAGAAGTTTGAAAATATTTGGACAAGTATCTAAAGTTATGAATAAAACTTTGGAAAATAATGATTATAGATTTATATTT
>NZ_WHJC01000446.1 GCF_009295725.1 Clostridium tarantellae | reverse complement strand
ATTTATGATAGTTTAGCCCTTTTTTGTTAATCATATTATTAAGCAATTTTGCTTAAATTTAAAACTAAAGGTTACATAAAAATTTTAAAAAATAAGGAGGACTTATAATGCTTCAATATTTACAAAGAATTGGTAAGGCAATAATGCTTCCGATAGCAGCTCTTCCAATTGCAGGTATTTTATTAGGTGTAGGTGGTGCTTTTTTAAACATAGCAAACTTAAGTAATCCACCAGCAATATATGAACCGTTAATTGCATTTGTTAGTATTCCAGCAATTACGGTAATTTTAAAAATAATGCAAGGGATTGGAGATATAGTATTTGGTAATTTACCATTACTATTTGCAGTTGGTGTAGCTGTTGGTCTTGCTGATAGAGAAAAAGGAACATCAGCGTTAGCATCAGTATTTGGTTTCTTAATTATGAATCAAGTTATTAGTGTATTATTAAATTTAGGTGTTACTCCACTTGGAGTTTTATCACCAGGAAATGTTCCAGGAGAATATTCAAATTACATAACTACTACATTGGGAATTTTTACACTTAATATGTCAGTTTTTGGTGGTATTATAACTGGTATAGTTACAGCTGTATTACACAATAAATATTATAATATACAATTACCAGCAGTAATTGGTTTCTTTTCAGGAACAAGATTCGTTCCAATAATAGTATCTATAGTTATGGCATTTGTTGGTGCTATATTAGCTTATTTATGGCCATTTGTTCAAGATGGAATAGCATATATAGCTATGGGTGTTAACAATGCAGGAAGTATAGGAACTTTCTTATTTGGATTAATTGAAAGAGCTTTAATACCATTTGGATTACATCATATATTCTATACTCCATTCTGGTTTGGTTCTTTTGTTGATGGTAATGTTATAATTAATGGACAATGGCAAGTTGTTCAAGGTGCTAACTATGCATATTTTGCTCAATTAGGAAGCATGCAAGATTTAGTTGGAGCTTCATCTGCTACAATGGATATTATCGTTAATGGTACTTCAAGATTTATGGCTGGTAAGTTCCCATTCATGATGTTTGGATTACCTGCAGCAGCATTTGCAATGTATAAAACAGCTGCTCCAAGTAAGAAAAAAGTTGTAGGTAGTTTAATGATATCAGCAGCAGTTACTTCACTATTAACAGGAATAACTGAGCCGCTTGAATTTACATTCTTATTTGTTGCTCCAGTATTATACGGAGTACACTGTGTACTTGCAGGACTTTCATTCTTCTTAATGGATATATTTAATGTATTCATAGGAATGACTTTCTCAGGTGGATTAATAGACTATACATTATTTGGATTACTTCCAGCAGGAGCAGGAGTACCAACTAAATGGTATATGGTTTTAGTTGTTGGTGCAGTATATGCAGTAATTTACTACTTCTTATTTAAGATATTAATAGTTAAATTAAACTTAAAAACTCCAGGTAGAGATGAAAGTGACGAAGAAGTTAAATTATATAGCAAAGCTGATTATCAAAAATCTAAAGGTATGGATAATGGAGCTCAAACAAGTAATGCTTCAACTTCATCTATAGCTCATGAAATTTTAGAAGCTTTAGGTGGAGAATCTAATATAGTAAGTGTTGATGCTTGTATCACAAGATTAAGAGTAGAAGTTAAAGATAAATCTAAAGTTGATAAAGATAGATTAAAAGCTTTAGGTGCTGCAGGAGTTATGGAAGTTGGGAATGGAATTCAGGCAATTTTCGGAGCTAAAGCAGATGGATACAAAAATCAAATAAATGAAATATTAGGTAGATAATATAGTGAGTTTAAAATGAGTAGTTATATAACTACTCATTTCAGTTTGTAGACAAATAGCATTTTTGCATAAAGCAAAAATGCTATTTTTAGTTTTATAAGCAAAATTTCTAAATTTTTCAAATATATTTTTAATATTATGATATAATCCGAGATATCCCCCGGTCT
>NZ_WHJC01000445.1 GCF_009295725.1 Clostridium tarantellae | reverse complement strand
AAAAAAAATATATTTACTTTAAATATTGAATATAAGTAACATAAAGGCAATTTTTGAAAGTTTAAGGTTTAGAAAATATTATATTTTTATTTAGTATAACTAAACTAGTTTTAAGAAAATTATATTGAATTTATATTTAATAATTTGATTCACAAAAAGTGGCAATTTATGATACAATTACAATAAGTTATTACCAAGCTTAATGCTTTAGATTGGTGGGATAATATGAAAGAAAGTAAGGTCAAATATAGAAGAGAAGGAAAAAAAGTTTATATAAAAAATCCAGAATTTCATGAGTTAGAATATACTCAAAAGTTATGGAGTGATTTTGATAGTATGGAAGATGTAGGAAGAGTTATAAGTTTTCCAAAGGAAGATTGGGATAAATTTTATAATAAGATGGTTAATCCTACTGATGGTAAAAATTTTTATTGTTTAGTTTATAACTATGATAATGTTCCTGTTGGAGAAGTTAGTTTTCATGGGTATGATTCAGCTACTAAAACTGCAAGATTAAATGTAAGAATTCAAAATATGTATAGAGGTTTAGGATATGGTAGGGAGGCAACAAAATTACTTTTAGAATACTTTTTTTGTGAATTTATGGGATCATATATAGTTGATACTGTAAATAATAATATAGCTAAAAAAGCTTTAGAAAGTTTAGGATTTAAAAATATTTTTACAGATAAAAAAAAGGTTGCAACTTATAGATTATGTAGGGATGAATTTTTTGATAATATATCATTAAGTCAAAGAAAAATAGCATTAGTTGCCTATGATGGTATTGACTGTTTAAATGTTAATTTAGCATTAAGTATATTTGATATGTTAAATAAAATATTAGGTCAGGACTTATTTGAAGTTGAAATAATAAGTAATAAAAGAGAAGAAGCTTTTTTATTTTCTAATATAAAATTTAATGTGGATAAAAGTTTTAAAGATGAGATTAAATATGATATTATAATTTTTCCAGAAACTAAATTAGGTAATAATATAGCTTTAGATAAAGAATTTTTAGAATTTGTAAAAAAGTCTTTTAAAAACTGTGAACTAGTAATAGCTATTGGAGAGGGAATATTACCATTACTTAAGTCAGGAGTATTAAAGGGATTAAAAATTAAAATACCACATAAATATATGAAACATGAAGAATATATAGATTTATTAACAGATGTATATATCAGTCAAAGTAATATAATTGATAATGGAAGAGTATTTATATTAAATGGATTCAATGGTACCATAAAAGGGTATTTATATTTAGCTCAAAAAATGTGTGGTGAGGCGGCATACAAAAAACTATATCAATACTTTTTTGAAGAATAATAATTATATGGTTTTTAAAAACACAAATGAGTTAAGCTACCAGCTTTTTAGGTAAAGGATAATAGGAGTTACGAGATATTATGATTAACATATTATTAGAAGTAAATAAAAAGGGAGTTTTAATATTTAGAGCTAATATAGATAAAATCCATAAGGAAAATTTGATTATTAAACGATGTTTATTTGAAAGTAAAATAATTAAAAGTAATAGAAAGTATCCTTATAATATACCAATGAAATTTTTATTGCCTATAATTAATAATTTTCATAAAAAGTATATTTATTTTGACGAAAATAGTATAAGTGAATTTCTTGAATTTTCAGATGAATATGATGATAAATACTATTATAGTTATAAAGCTAATGCTTCATATATGAAAAAATGGAGAGAAGAATTTTGCCCCAAAATCTACAAGGTAATTATAGATAAAAATAAAATTAGTATAAATAAAAATATTATATTTGAAAGATTTATATAGTAAAAGAAATAGTAAAAGGGGCTGTCGCATTAGCGGATAAAAAAATCCGCTAGCGATAGCTCCTTTTCTATATTTTTTAAAATAATTTTATATATTTCAACTATAGTTAAAATATATCTAAAAATAGACGCACTCAAATAAG
>NZ_WHJC01000444.1 GCF_009295725.1 Clostridium tarantellae | reverse complement strand
ATATATATCTTTTTATGTAAAAATGTTACATTAAAACCAATTTGAGTATGAAAAATTGGTTTTAATGTATTTAAATATAGCTTTTAAATTTCATATAATAAGAATTGAAAAAACAACTTATTCATTTATCTAAATATAATTAAAATCTGATCTATATCTGTTCTTTTTAAAACTCTATAACCTTGTTTAGACATAGATTTTGTAGCAATTCCATCATTGTTTGGAACACAAAAACCACCAGGTATACAGCTTCCGTCATCCCTGACTTTAATTTGTCCAATAAGTGCTACGGCTACCCATTCTTTTCTAGAAGAACGAGGAATATATTTTTTACTTGAGTCATATGACGGATTTAACATTGGAATTAATTGAAAGTATTCATCTGTTATCATATTATTATTATCATCAAAAGTAGCTGGAATTAATTTTTCTGTAAACTGAACTCGTTCCCATTTATCTTTTAAAAATTTATTTTTCCAATCTAATTCTGTACTATTACCTAAAACAGAAGGGCTTCCAGAAGAAACTCCTAAAATATAATCATCAAAAGAATTAGCAATTCTAATTTTATCATTTTCTAAGGCTATAAAATAACCAGGTTCTATTGAATTTCTATGAATAGTTTCAAACAATTCAGCATAGTCAGCACCGCTAGTTTCATAGGTTCCATTATTTAAAAACATTTTATTAGTTGGACCATCTATTCTAGCTGCTAATGAAAGATTATTATTATCAGTTCCATTAGCTAAGCAGAAGGAGTACGGCCCTTTTGTTTGTCCAAATTTACCCATTATAAAAGCACCTTCATGTAATGCTTTAGTATTTAATCCCTCTGCGTGAGAATTTTCAGCATTAGCTTCTGTTCTAGTACCAGCTGAATGGGAAGTATTACCTCTTGCTATAGTATCAAAACCTTCAGCATGAGCGGTAATTCCAGTAGCACGACAAGAATGACCTTCAGCATGACATTCATTATTAGTGGCTTGTGTTAATTTACCTTCCGCATGGGAATTAACACCCATAGCTTGTGTTTGTTCACCTTCACTGTGGGAATTAGCACCTGTAGCTTTAGTAGATTTACCTTCACTATGAGAATTATTTCCAATAGATTTGGTGTGAAAACCTTCAGCGTGAGAGCTGGTTCCAGTAGCACTAGAAGAGTTACCTTCAGCATGACATTCATTATTAGTAGCTTCTGTTAATTTACCTTCAGCATGACAATTATTACCGATGGATTGTGTTTGTTCACCTTCACTGTGGGAATTAGCACCTGTAGATTTAGTTAATTTACCTTCACTATGAGAATTATTTCCTCTGGCTTGAGTAGAATCACCTTCAGCATGAGAATTTTCAGCATTAGCTTCTGTTCTAGTACCTTCACTGTGAGAATTGTTACCAATAGCTCTAGTATCAAAGCCTTCAGCGTGAGAAATAGTTCCAGTGGCACGAGAAGAATGACCTTCAGCATGACATCCAGTATTAGTAGCCTGTGTTAATTTACCTTCTGCATGGGAGTTAGCACCTGTAGCCTGAGTTTGTTCACCTTCACTGTGGGAATTAGCACCTGTAGCTTCGGTAGATTTTCCTTCGCTGTGAGAATTGTTTCCAGAAGACTGTGATAAAATACCTTCAGCATGAGTATTAACACCAGTAGCTTGAGTTTGTTCGCCTTCTGCATGGGAGTGGTTTCCGATAGCTTTTGTAGAAGAACCTTCAGCATGGGAACAGTCTCCAAAGGCTTTTGTAGAACAACCTTCAGCATGGGAACAGTCTCCAAAGGCTTTTGAGGAATATCCTTGGCTACTAGAACAATTTCCTATAGAATCATTATGGCAAGTATTTTTTTTTTCTTTGATAGATTTACAGTTTTCACCCCAATCAATAGCAAATATTATATCTCCAAATTTTTTATTATTATCTGATAAAGAATAATAAATAATATTATTAAATAATATTA
>NZ_WHJC01000443.1 GCF_009295725.1 Clostridium tarantellae | reverse complement strand
ATATATAACTTTAAATTTAATTGTCATTTTTTGTTATAAAAAAGTGAATAATCACATTAAAGGAGAATGCTAATGACAAAAAAATCGTGTGAATTTAAAAATAATAAACATAAAAAAAATAATAAAAAAAATAAAGGATATAATAAAAAACTTAAATCTCGCAAATGGAAAGTTTTTTCATTATTTGTAATTTTTCAAATTGCTTTTGGTATTATAACTGCACCATTTATAATTTATTATGGACCTTTTAATAATATAAAGACAAGCTTAGTAGGAGCTGCTATGACTTCACTCAATCATCAATATTTAGCTACAGCTTTTTTATCTAATGAAAAAATAAAAGAAATTTTATCACAAAATAAGGTTGAGGACATAAAACAAGACACTAAAAATAGTAAAATAACCTTACCTAAAAAACATAATGATAAAATTGAACTTTTTGAAGTAAAAGGAAAAAAATTTAATGGTTATATGTTAGTAGTTAGTGATCCTACTAGAGTAAAAATTGGATACACTTCTAAATTAAATAAAGAAGGACAAACCACCTCTCAAATAGCAAAGCAATCTAATGCAATTGCTGCAATAAATGGTGGAGGTTTTACTGATAAATCTGCTACTTCTACCTGGACAGGAAATGGTGGAACTCCAATAGGTGTAATAATGACTAATGGAAAAAAAATATTTAACTCTTTAAAAGATGATGAAAAAACTGATATGATGGCTATTACTGATGAAGGAAGACTTTTAGTTGGAAAATATTCCTATGACAATTTAAAAAATTTAAATGCTAAAGAAGCTCTTAGCTTTGGTCCTCCATTAGTTGTTAATGGCCAACCTACCATTACTACTGGAGATGGTGGAGCTGGAATAGCATCAAGAACTGCTATAGGTCAAAGAGAAGATGGTGCTATGTTACTTCTTGTTGTGGATGGACGTAGTATAAATTCTATTGGTGCTACTTGGAAGGAAATTCAAGATGTAATGATTCAATATGGTGCTATAAATGCAATAAACTTAGATGGTGGTAACTCTACAACTATGTATTATAATGATGAAATTGTTAATAATCCTTCTGACCATTTAGGTGAAAGATCTATCCCTTCTGTTGTTATGGTTAAGTAATAAAAATAAGGAGATAACATATGACAAGAAAAAGATTGTTTAAAATTTTATTTAGATGGACTCTATTTTCATTTGTACTTCAATGTAGTGTATTTTTTCTTTTAAATACTTATTTTTTTAAAAGTGATGGAACAATAACAAGTAAAAAAATTGTATCTGCTAAAGAAGATAATTCTAAAGTAGCTGATATATCAATTCCATCTAAAGCTAAGAACATAAAAATGTCCTTTGATGGCAAATATATATCTTATTTATTAGATGGAGAATTAAAAACTATTAATGTTAGAAATGGAGAATTAATAGATATTCCTATTAATTCTCACTCTAAACTTCTAAATTACACATGGTTAAAAGATAGAAATAGACTTTTCTTATCTCAATTAGATAATGGTTTTATTAATTTATATTATTATGATCTATCTAAAAATCATAAAGAAAAAATATCCGCCGAAGGAAAAGGAACAACAAATGGAGAAATAACTAAAGGAAATAAATATACTAAAGTTAAAAGTATAGAAACATCAACCTTAACTAATGTAACTTATTTAAATATAGAAAAAGAAAATTACAAAAAAATTTATAGATTAGATATAAATTTAGAGGTTAGACCATTTCAATTACCTACAGATGAAGTAGGAGAAATTAAAGTTATTCCCCATGAAGACAGATTAATTTTTGAAAATAAAAATAATTATGATATTTATGCAACAAGTCCAAATAAAAGAATAACTAAAGGAAAAGATACCAAATATACTCTTCTTTCTGTAGATAATAATGATGTAATTTATATTGGAGTTTTAAATGACCATAATAAAATATTAGAAATAAAATATGGTACTTTAGAAG
>NZ_WHJC01000442.1 GCF_009295725.1 Clostridium tarantellae | reverse complement strand
ACAAATGGTGAATCTTCTCCATAATTTGCTTTTCCAATAAACTTATTATCTATATATACGTTTACTGCTTCTACTCCTGATTTGTTTATTGCCCATCCTTGTATAACTTGATTGCCTTCTTGTTTTAGCTCTTTTAAGTTTGTATTTATATGTGTTTTTGGTAATTTTCCTTCTACTACTTTTACTGGAACAGATTTTTTATACTTAATTCCATCATCACCTATTATTTCTACTTTTATTTCATGATTTCCTAAGCTTAATTTACTTGCATCAAATCTTAATGTATATCCTGCTTTATTGCTATTTGAATATTCTGGATAATCCTGTGCTACAAATGGTGAATCTTCTCCATAATTTGCTTGTCCAATAAAATTATTATCAATATATATATTTACCTTTTCTACTGCTGAATCATTTAAAGCCCATCCTTGTATAAGTTGATTATTTCCTTTAATTAATTCTGTTATATTAGTATTTATATGTATTTTACTTGGTAAATATTTTCCTTGCAATTGTCTAACTAAAGAAGCTAACTTCTTTCCATAAACCTTTGTTGTTGCCCACGTTTCTCCTAATTTTTCTACTGAATCTCCTGATTTTCCATATAGGTAATTAAAATGTCTTGGATCTTTTGTCTGATCTTTTGGTTTAGGATAACCTTTAGCTCCAACATATAAAGCTATATGATCTAAGTGTGCACTTATTCCATCTTCCCAACTATCAAATCTTTGATGAGCATTTTTATCATTATCTGCTCCACCTTGTTCTGTTTTCATACCACATGGATTATGATATGTAGCATCAATAACGCCTCCAAATCTTCCATATCCTGTTTCATAAGCTGATTGAGCATAAGCTACAGCTGGATCAATTCCGCCATGCTTAGGCGCTAAATCCCAATATATATTAGCTAAACCAATAAACTCATCTGTTGCACCATTATTTTTAGCCCATTCTTTGGCTTTTTGTAAACTTACAGATGCTTGTCCTACAATTTTAGTAATAGGTCTAGCTTGTACATTAACTAACAGTAAATTATTTAAAAATATAACACTTAAATATACATATAAAATAAATTTACTTATTAATCTGTATTTTTTTTTCATTAAATCCTCTCTCCTAATCTTATTTATTTTATCTTGCACCTTCTCCTGTAAAAATAACTTTTACTGTTTTGACCAAGATAATTAAATCGTTTTTAAAGTTTATATTATTTATGTAATATAAATCTAAATTTAATTTTTCTTGTGGTTCAACATCATAACCTCCATTAACTTGAGCATATCCTGTTAATCCTGGTTTTATTATTAACCTATCTCTAAAATTCTTTATATTTTGCTCAAACTCTCTATAAAAAACTTCTCTTTCAGGTTTAGGTCCTATTATACTCATATCTCCTTTTAAAACATTGTATAATTGAGGTAATTCATCTAGTCTAGTTTTTCTTATAAAATTACCTGCTTTAGTTATTCTAGGATCATTTTTTTTAGCCCATTGAGCTCCATTTTTTTCAGCATCAATTCTCATTGATCTTATTTTATACATCTTAAATTCTCTTCCATAACATCCCACTCTTGACTGACAATAAATTGGACTTCCCTTTGATTCTAACCTTACAATAATACAGGTAATAATAATAACTGGTGCTAATAGAGCTAGTCCTATTAAGCTTGCTAAAATATCAAATAGCCTTCTTAATATTAAATACACAGATAATCGTGAATTGCTTACTTTGAGTTCTTTTATTAACTCTAAATTTTCTACCATAACAATTTTTTCTCTCCTCTAATAACAAAATAAATATACTAAACTAAGTTATAACTTCTATGCTAAAATTAATTATCTAATACAATTTATTTATTATGTAAATTTTAAACTTTATTTCTTTTGTTATTTATTCATTTCAAAATCATTTATTTTAAACATTACAAATTTTATCATATTTACACTATAAAATGTTAAATAATCCAAATTATAAGT
>NZ_WHJC01000441.1 GCF_009295725.1 Clostridium tarantellae | reverse complement strand
ATATTAGGATCATTTAATAAAACAAAATTAAATTCTAAGTTTTGTTTTGGTAATATAGAAAAATTATTAACATGACTAATTAATTTTCCATTAGCTTTAGCTATTAAATTATAGGTTTCACTATAGGGAATTTCATTAATTAAATATTTTCCATTTTCACCAGTAGTAATATAAGTTAAAGGCTTAAAATCTTTATCCATTAAATTAATAACAGCATTATTAATTGGTTTATTTAAATAATCTACCACCATACCAGAAATTGTTGTTTCTATATTAATTTTTTTAGTATTTTTAGTAAGCTTTAATTTCATTTCAATATCTTGTGCTTTTTTATCTATATATATCTTAGAAGAAATGAAAGGACTATATTTATCTCTTTTTAAATCCATATTAATTTAACTTCCTTTTAAAATTTATATATTTTATGATATTCCTTTTACATTTTTTTGTGAAATTTTTATATTTCCATTAAAACTTAATTTTAAAATTAAAATAAAAAACCTATTTTCACCATATTATTTAATGAAAATAGGAATACTAAGTATAATATTTTTTTACATTCATTAGCTTTACATAACTTCTCTCTATTTTATTTAAAGTATAATTATTAAAAACATATTTTATAATGTAATATGTTAATGAATTACAGGAATTTGAATTTTTTCAACTACTATTTTAGCTATAAATATATATGGGTTTCCTTCATCTTTTCTTAAAATTTTATTAAAATCTTTTAAAAATTTTTCTGCTACATCTTCCCTAATCATATTCATTCTATCAAGCATATCAGTTATAAATCCACTAACGTCATTAACACATACATTTTCATCTGCTGGAGCATTTTCTATTAAATCTAAAGCAAGTAACATATTTTTTAATGTATCAATATCGTCTTCACTTCCATGTAATATTCCATTATCTAAATCTGATAATAATATAATAACCATTTCTTTTAAACTAATACAATCCTCAATGACTTTTAATCCATGAATCCATTTATTATATATGTTAAGCATATTATTTCCAACTTCGTTAATATTAAAATTTTTCATAATAATCACTTCCTTAATTTTTTTACTTATTTATATTCATAAAAACTCAATACCCTTTTAAACTATTTATTCTAAATACATATTAAAAGTTTTTTTCTATTATCTATTTAAAATAAATTCTTTTTCTTTTATTATTATATCTTGTAACATATCTATAGTTTTAACTACATCTCCTTCTATATCTAAAGCATGATTAGCATCATCTATTACTATAAGGTTAACTCCCTGAATATTTTTTATTTTTTCTATAGATTTAGGCTCTATTAAAGGATCTTTAGTCCCTGTAATAACTAATGAATTTTCTTTTATTCCTTTTTTAACTGTTTGTTCTATAGGACTTATGTAGATATTTCTAACAATTGAGTTTTTTAATTTTTTATTTAATAAGGTTTGTACACAAGTTCCTATGCTCTTACCAATTATTAAAATTTCATTGTATTCCTTAGAAATAGATGCTTTTATAGCATTTATAGTTTCAGTAGCCATTACATTAAATTCTTTTTCTACATTAAACTCCTTTCTTGCTATTTGAAAACCATACTCCATTTGTAAAACATCATAATCTAATTCTAAAGCTAATTGTTTTGAATAGTCTAAATAAGATCTGTCAATAGAGTAAGCAATGCCTGGTAAAACAATGCATAGTCTATCACTGTTTTTATCAGTAAATTTTCCTTTCAAGTCTATATTCCAATATGATTTTAATTCTGTATTTTCCATAAATAAATCCTCCTATTTAAAAATAATTTTTTAATAAAAAAAGTATATATATTAGTATATATAACTCTAAAAATAAAATTTTTCAATTTTTAAATGTATTTACAATTAAAAATATTTTATCTAAAATTGAAAAATAATATCTTTTTCTTTATAAAATCATAATATAACTAATAACATTAATTTTTTATAAGAGATATTAGCTTAGGAGGAATAAATG
>NZ_WHJC01000440.1 GCF_009295725.1 Clostridium tarantellae | reverse complement strand
ATATTAACTTTGTATATTTTTACATGTCATGTAAAGTATTATCATGCTGTGTTATAATACTTTTATTAATATTTTTATTAGAAAGGATGATTTTATGATTTATAATCTTGACAATGAAAATTTATCTATATCTATAAATAATATAGGTGGAGAATTATATAGTATTAAAGGAAAAAAGGAGAAAATAGAATTTTTATGGAATGGAAATAAAGATTTTTGGAAATTTCGTTCTCCTATACTTTTTCCTATTGTTGGAAAAGTAAATGACGGTAAATATTTTGTCGAGGGACAACCTTTTGAACTTCCTCAACACGGTTTAGCAAGAATTAAAGAATTTAAAATGATAGAAAAAACTATTAACTCTATTACTTTTGAATTAATGTATAATGAAGATACGCTTAAAGTTTATCCTTATAAATTTTCTCTTAAAATAAAATACTTTATATTTAATGATTCATTAAATATAAAATATACTGTTGAAAATTTAGATAATAAAACTATAAATTTTTCTATTGGAGGTCATCCTGCATTTATGTGTCCAATATTGCCTGAAGAAAAGTTTGAAGATTATTATTTGGAGTTTGAAAAAAATGAAAATGCAAATATAATGCAAATAAATGAATTTGGTTATTTTACTGAACAAGATATTCCTTACTTAAAAAATGAAAAATTTATAAATTTTAGTCCAAAAGGATTTACACCTGATACTTTAGTTTTTAAAAATTTAAAATCTTCTATTATAAATTTAAAATCTAAAAACCACTCAAAATATATCGAATTTAATTTTAGCAATTTCCCCTATTTAGGTATATGGACAAAATCTACTGGTGCTCCTTTTGTTTGCATTGAACCCTGGTTTGGTCATGCAGATTTTGTAAATTTCAAAGGAGAATTTAAAGATAAAGCAGGTATTTTAACTTTACCTAAAAATCAAATCTTTTCTTGTGACTATACAATAACAATACATCAATAGTTTATTTAATAAATATTTATATAAAAAGATTAAACAAAATACTGTAATATAGTTTTAGCTATATTACAGTATTAATTATTCTGAATGATACTGATTAACTATTCTTTGAACTAGTTTTTTTATAACACTAGCTTGTGCTATAAGTGTCATAGCTATTAAAAATATTCTTATGCTTTCTTTTTCTTCTTCTTTAATCTCTGAAGTTTTTATTAATTGATCTAATTTTTCTTCATCAAAAAGAGGAACTGTTAAAAATTGTTTAAAACTTTTTTCTTGTATTTCTGAAAATAACATATATGCATCTTCCCATGAAATAATATCATCATTTCTATCATTTATATCATTAAATGCTAATTTAAATACTTTTTTTATTTCTTCAGTTGTAAGAAGTGGCCTCATATAACTTAACAATACTAATTGTGCTAAATGAACTTTTGTATATCCTCTTTTCTTTCCATCTTCCGGTTTAGAAATCACTTCACTTTTAATATAATTTTGAACTATATTATTAGTATACTTATCCTCTGTAAATTTATCATTTAAGTAATCAATAACCTGAGATAAAAATAGATCATACTTTGGTAGTTCATCATATGAAACCATGTTATTTTCCGACATTTCTTCCGCTAACTTCATAACATAGTCTGCATCAAATTTTTTTAAATCCATAAACTACACCTCTAAATATAAAATACCCTAATCTTCATTCTTCTTTAATAATTATTATATAGTAAATATAATCACATTACAAGTTAATTGTTTCTGTTTAATTTTTATTATAAATATAAATTATAATTTTACAAAAACAATATTCCATTTTTACACATTTTTTTCTTTAAATACTTTCTTAATTCTTATATTTTTTTAAATTGTAAGATTAATTTTCAAATTATTAACTTTTAAATATAATATTTCTTTAATAATAAGCCTCAAAAAATTACCTATTTCTTCATATTAAACTTTTTTTTTCAAATTTTTGTTCCAATTTTATATTTTAAGCATATAATATATTATAAAAGACATTAATATA
>NZ_WHJC01000439.1 GCF_009295725.1 Clostridium tarantellae | reverse complement strand
GATTAGTACGTCCCATAATATAAGCAAGTTTTATCATAGCTTCTTCATCAGCAGATAGATTTCTTTTATACATTTTTTTAAACTGATTAATTAATGCTTTAGTATTTATTTGTTTTTTTATTTGAGTAATTTTTTTAGATTTATTAGGAGTATATAATATAGGATTTAAATTTATAGATTTATAAATTTTTTTAAAAACTTCCGTAGTATAATATGCATCATTAAATGCATCATGAAATTCATTTTTTATTTGTATATTAAGTAATTGGACTGCATTTTTTAAGCCTATTTTAGAGCCTTTAGGTACATTGAAATATTTAGACGTACAGTTTTGAACATCTATATAATTTTTAGGAAATGAATTAGTATTTATTTTTTGAAATTCTAAATTTCTTAAAAATTCTTTAATATCTGCTAATCCCCATACACATATTACTACATCTTTTTCACCAATAAAGTTTAAAAATTTATTATAAACAGTAAGAAAATTATTACAAAATTTTAATTTCTCATTGGTTATTTTTGTTAAATTTTCTACGTAAGGATGAACATTTGTATATAATGTTGGTTTTATTAAAGAATTAAAAGTTGAAATTAAATTTAGGCTTTCATCAAGTTTTATTGCACCTATTTGAATAATTTCAAAAGGTAATTTAAAATTTGAATTTTTAATTTTTTCTTTATCAGGTATATAAGATTGATTAAATTCTAAGTCATAAATTATATATTTCATTTTGTCACCTACTTGTTTTTGGTAGAGTAATGATTAATTTAATGTAATAATGTGTCTATTTTATTATATGTAGTATTAAGAGAAAATATATTAAAATCCTTTATTTATATAGATAAACATGTTTAAATTATATCTATAGGGGCATGTGTCTGTATAAGCAATGACATATAGTAATTTTGTTTGTAAATTAATTTTATATAATCATTTATAAAGATTAATTGAGATTTTATAGAATATAAAAAATAATAAGATTAAATAAGTTTAGAAGGGATGACAATTATGTGGAAAATATTGTTTGTTATTTTAGTTTTATTTATACTGATAGCAATAAATTTAGTAATTAACTTTGGAATTAAAATGGTTTTAATGGCTAAAAGAAAAGATTCTAAAACTATGATAAAAGAACTTTGGAATAGATTTCAAACAGATTTTACCCAATATGAAAAGTTACCTTATGAAGAAATAACTATAAATAGTTATGACGGATTAAAGTTAAAGGGATATTTTTATAATTTATATCCAAATTCAAATAAAGTAGTGGTAATGAATCATGGATATACAGCTAATCATTTTGTTGAATATCAATTTATTGATGGATTTATTGAAGAAAAATTTAATTTGTTGTTAATAGATATGAGAAGTCATGGAGAAAGTGAAGGGAAATATGCATCTTACGGATATAATGAGTCTAAGGATTTATATTTATGGGTGAAATGGTTAAAAAAGAATAAAGGAGAAGATTTATACATAGGATTACATGGACAATCTATGGGAGCAGCAACAGTTATGTTATATGGAGGATCACACCCAAAAGATATTGCTTTTATAATAGAAGATTGTGGTTTCACCACAGCTAAAGAAGCTGTAGAATTTCAGTTTAAACAAGCAAAAGTTCCAGTTTGGCCATTTTATGATTTGGTTAGATTGAAAATAAAATTTAAATATGGATTTGATTTAAACACTATTTCTCCAGAAGAGATTATTATAAATAGTGAAGTTCCAACCTTATTTATTCATGGAACATCAGACAGAACTGTTCCAGCATGGATGACTAAAAGAATGTATGATAAAAAAAATGGACAAAAAGATAGGTTATATTTGGTAGAAGGTGCAAAGCATATGGAAGCTTGTTGTTATGATAAAGAAGAATATAAAGAAATTTTAAAAGCCTTTATAAATAGTGTAGAAGAAATTAAAAAAGTTGGTATTTTTATGGACAAACAGTACATTAATATAAATTGAAAAATAAAAAATTTAATTTTTATTTTAAAATAGTACATGCCTTATAGAAGAT
>NZ_WHJC01000438.1 GCF_009295725.1 Clostridium tarantellae | reverse complement strand
AGTTATATCTGACTTTATAGCTTTTAATTATATTATTAATAATTATTTTAATATACCTATTAATTCTAATATGAAATTAGATAATATACATAAATCTTCTATTTTTATAGATTCTTCTAAAGTGTGTGGCTTTCTTTCTCCACAAGATAAATTAACTGCTTTAATACCATTTCCATTTAATATATTAGTATCACTTCCACCACCTGTTGAAGTAATTTTAGAATCTATTTGTAATTTTTCAAAAGCTTTTTTTGCAAGTTTTACTATTTCATCATTTTCATCAACTGAAAAAGCTCCATATAATCTATTTACACTTATGTCAACATCTCCATTAAATTTTTCAACAGATTTTCTAAAAGTATGAACCATATGTTTAGTTTGCTTATCTAAACTTTCTTCTACAGTACTTCTTGCTTCTGCTTCAATAAGAACTTCAGGACAAACTACATTGGTAGCAACTCCTCCTTTTATTGTTCCAATGTTTGCTGTTGTATTTTCATCAATTCTTAATAAATTCATATTTGATATGGCATCTGAAGCTATTTCAATAGCACTTATACCTTCTTCTGGACAAACTCCTGCATGGGCTGGTTTTCCTTTTATTTTAACCATTATTTTATCTTGTGCTGGCCCTTTTATAACAATAGTACCTATATCTCCACCTGAATCTAATACAAATGCTTTTTTAGCTTGAAATTTTGAATAATCTAAATTTTTAGATCCACATAATCCTACTTCTTCTGCTATTGTAAATACTATTTCTATATTCCCATGCTCTAAATTATTTTCTTTTATTACATTTAAAGCTTCAATAATAGCTGTTATTCCACCTTTATCATCTCCACCTAAGATAGTTGTACCATCACTATAAATTACACCATCTTTAATAATAGGACTTATATTTTTTCCAGGAGTTACTGTATCCATATGACAGCTAAATAATACTGGTTCTATATCTAAATTACCATCTAATCTTGCTATAATATTTCCAGTATTTGATCCTACTTTTTCTCCAGCTTTATCAACTTCCACTTGTAAGCCAAGTCCTTCAAGTTCCTTTACTAATCTTTCAGCAAAAGTGCCTTCATTATAACTTTCACTATTAATTTTCACATATTCTAAAAATCTTTCTACTATTCTATCTTTATTTATCATAAGTGAACCTCCACTGTAATGTTTTACTATAGATAGTTCTATTAAATTTATCTATTAAATTTATTTTACAATATAACAAATATTTATTCAAATTTAATAATTTGTTTTATTTAATAATTATAAAATTTAGTAATATTTTTAAAATTAAAGGTATTTTAAATATTTTTCATCATATTCAAATTTTAATCATATTTGATTACTAACTACATTAGAGTTATAATTTTTTTAAAAGATAATGATTCTTTTTTACCATTTTTTAAAAGGAGATTTTATTATGGAAAAAAACTTTTTAACAGATATAAGAACAAGCACTAACAAATTACATGATATGGCAGAAAATACAGGGTTTATAAAAAGACTTGTAACTGGTAATGCAACTGTAGAAAGTTATGGTGAATATATTTATAATTTATATCATGTTTATAAAGCTATTGAAGATGCATTAGAAAAATGTAAAGATAATAATATTGTTAAACTTTTTGCTATTAAAGAGGTTTATAGATCTGAAGCTTTATTAAAAGATGCAAGATTTATATTAGGTGATATGATAAATAATATTGAATTACTATGCTCTACTAAATCTTTTGTAAATAGACTAAATGAAATTTCAAAATATCATCCAGAAGCAATAATAGCTCATGCTTATACTAGATATTTAGCTGATTTATTTGGTGGAAGAACTATTTTTAAAATTCTTGAAGCTAAATATAATCTTCCTGAATCAGCTCTTAATTATTATATATTTGATGATATTAAAGATTTAAAATCATTTGTTATGGAATATCATAATAAATTAAATATGATGGATCTAAATGATGATTTAAAAGAAGTATTTTTAAATGAAACTGTTCTTTCATATATTTATAATATAAGTA
>NZ_WHJC01000437.1 GCF_009295725.1 Clostridium tarantellae | reverse complement strand
GTTGAGTATATGGGTAAAGTCTTAGAATTAACCAAAAATGAAGTTAAAATTCTTTCTTATTTAATAAATAATAAAGGAAATATAGTAAAAAGAGAATCTCTTATGGAACATTTGTGGAAATCAAATTATTTTGTAGATCATAGTGCTTTAACAGTTAATATTAATAGATTAAGAAAAAAACTTGAAGACGTAGGTATAGAAAATGTCATAGAAACAAGACGAGGATTAGGATATATAATGTCATGAATATAATGGAATTTATTAAAGATAAAATTATTATAATAATGTGCAATATATTATTATTTATTGTAGTAATGGCTATACTACTTACTATTAATGTTAAATTTTTCATTATTTTATTTGTATTTTTTATTTGGTTTCTACCTTTATTTTCATATATGATTTTAGAGTTTTTTAAGTTTAAAAATTATTATGCTAAAATTAATAGTATATTAGAAAATTTAGATAAAAAATATTTGCTTCCAGAACTAATAAAAAAATCAACATTTATTCATGAAGAAAAACTTAATTATATACTGAAAGAAATCAGTAGGGATATGCATGAAAATGTGAAATATTATAGAGATATGCAAACAGATTATAGAGAATACATAGAAACATGGGTTCATGAAATTAAAACACCAATATCATCCTCAAAACTAATAATTGCAAACAATGAAAATGAAGTAACAAAAAAAATTGATTTTCAAATTGATAAAATTGAAGAGTTTGTAGAACAGGTACTTTATTATTCTCGAAGTAATAATGTGAGTAAGGATTATATTATAAAAAGTATTAACCTTGAAGATTTATTAGGAAATGTAGTTAAAAAAAATTATAGAGAATTCATCTATAAAAAGATAAGAATAGACATAAAAGAGGTTAATGAATTAGTTTATAGCGATGGAAAATGGGTTGAATTTATTCTTAATCAAATAATAGGAAATGCTATAAAATATTCAAATAGCAAAGAGCCAATCATAAACATCTATTCCCTTAAAAAATTTAATTCAGTAATATTAACTATAGAAGATAATGGCATAGGCATAATAGGTAGAGATATAAATAGAGTGTTTGAAAAAGGATTTACTGGAGAAAATGGAAGAAAGTTTATGAAAAGCACAGGCATGGGATTATACATATGCAAAAAGCTCTGTTCTAAATTGGCATTAGAAATAAGTATTAAATCTGAAATAAATAAAGGAACTAAGGTTAGTATAGTATTTCCTTGTTAGCTATCAATTATTCATCGCTTACTACATTGAGGGGGAGTATTCATGTATTTTTAGATGAAACCATAGAATTAACGTTGGGTGAATTAGAAAAGTTGAGGCGTTATTAAACTACCTCAACTTTTTGTATAAATTTTTAAACTTTAATCAAATAATTTTATGTATTCTTCATAACCTTCTTCTTTTAATTTATTAAAGGGAATAAATTTTAAAGAAGCTGAATTTATACAGTATCTAAGTCCACCTTTATCAACAGGGCCATCTGTAAAAACATGCCCAAGATGAGAATCTGAAAGTTTACTTCTCACTTCTATTCTTTCCATACCATGACTTGTATCTCTTTTTTCTTTTACTACATTTCTACTTATTGGATTAGTGAAAGCTGGCCAACCACATCCAGAATTATATTTATCCATAGATGTGAAAAGAGGTTCACCTGTAGTTATATCTACATACAATCCTTTTTCAAAATTTTTATCAAATTCATTAGAATAAGGTTTTTCAGTTGCATTCTCTTGAGTAACTAAATACTGTAATTCTGTAAGTTCTTTTTTAAGCTCTTCTTTTGATTTTACTTTATATTCTTTTGCCATTTTTATCACCTTCCTTATTTGATAATACCATTAAAATTTAATTTTGTTAATTTATAGATAAAATTCTAGTAGAAATAATTATTAGTGCTAAAATAGTTATTAATTTAAATTATTAAATAAGATGTTGTAGTTACTAAAGTTTTAATTATATAATTTTAAATAAAATTATATAAAGTATTTAAAAATAAAATATAAATTGTCAATTATTAATTTAAAATCTTAATT
>NZ_WHJC01000436.1 GCF_009295725.1 Clostridium tarantellae | reverse complement strand
TAACAATAACAGGGTTGAATCCTTTTTTCTATACTTTTTCACCTAATAGGTGAATTTTTTTTTGTAGAAAAGCATTATTTTAAGCCATATCTATTATGATTTTTATTTTTTCATGAATAATTAGGGTTAATTTATTTTATTAACTTATCTAATATTATTAGAGCTGTATCTTCTATTGCTCTTTGTGTTACATCAATAGTACTACACCCTATTTTTCTAATTATTTTATCTGCAAATTCAAACTCTTCTAAAATTCTAGCATCAGATGCATATTCAATATTTGAAGAAATTCTATGAAATTTATCTAATCTTCTTTTTCTTATTTCTATTAATTGTAATGGATTTATAGTCAACCCAAAAATTTTTTTTCTATCTATATTATATATTTCATCTGGAACCCCTACCTCTGGAACTAAAGGGATATTTATTGCTTTAATTCCTTTGTTAGCTAAATACATACACAATGGTGTTTTAGATGTTCTTGATAATCCAATAAGTATAACATCAGCATTTTTTAATCCTCTATAATCTTTGCTATCATCATATTGCATTGCAAATTCCATTGCCTCTATTCTTTTATAATAATCTTCATCTGTACTCCACATAGCTCCTGGATTATAATCTGGATATTCATTTAACATGGCTGAAGCCACATTAATTATAGGACCTAACACATTAATTATATTTATATTTCTCTCTATACACTTTTGTGTTAAATACTCTCTTATATTTACAGTTATTATTGTTGAAACTATCATAAATTTATTGTTTGATTCAACAATTTTCATAAGCTCTTCTACATCTTCTAAAGTTTTTATATACGGAATTCTTTTTACCTCTACCTTACATTTAAATTGACTTGCAGCTGCTATAGCAACTTGCTCTGCTGTTTCTCCTATTGAATCTGATACTGCTAAAATTGTTACCATAAAACTTCCTCACTTTCTCTTGTTTAACATTTAAAATTATTATCTACGATTATTAATAGTTATATTTGTTAAAATTATTGTTTTTTTGCAACTATTAGTAAATGTTCCGTACTATCTCTATATTGAATTTCTTCACATTTTTCTGTTGCTACTTTTAATAAATTTAAGTAAATTTTTTTATTTTCTAAATAATATTTAGTCATATACATTCCTTGTCCACTCAAAAAACTTTCTGCACCAGCATAATTTAAAATTTTTAATCCTGATATTCTTACTTCTTCTAAAGCTACAGGTGGAGTAGTAAAATATGCTTCTGTAAATGACTCCTCCTTTGTAAAATTCTGTTCCTTCAATAATCTATATATCCCATTTATATCTTCAAATTCATTAGGAAATTCTGAAATTCCAGCTTTTAAAGCTCCCCAAGCATTTATGTAAGATATTAAAATTACTCCATTAGGTTTTAAAATTCTTTTACATTCTTTTAATATATTTATTCTTTTTTCTTTATAATGTATATGATACATAGGTCCCATTAATAAAATCCCATGATAACTATTGTCTAATTCACCATTAAGATAATTTGCATCTCCACAAATATATTTTTCTGCTTTTAACTCTAAATTTTCAATTTTATTTTTAGCAAATAAAATACTATTTTCTGATATATCCATTAAACTAACTTTAAATTTTCTTTTTAAAAGCTCAATAGAATATTTCCCTGGTCCTGATCCTATATCAAATATTTCTCCACTTTTAGGAAAATATTTTTTTATCATATATAATGTACTAAAGAATTCAATTCTTGCATAAGGGTCTTCTAATCTATTCCATTCATTTTCAACATTTTCCTCATAATATTTTTTTACTACATCAGTCATAAAAAACCTCTCTTAATCTCAATCTTATGAATTATTTTATATTATTGTTATATTCTTCAAAGTAATATATATTCCTCTTTAATTATTATAAAGACATATGTTAAAATTTACTTATTAAAATGATAGTGTAAAGTTTAATATGAAAAAATAGGTTAGATATTATTTTGAAAATATTATTTTTAAAAACTATCAAAGATTATTTTTAGGTACAACAAAAAGACCTTCTATGAGAAGATTTTAAAAATATT
>NZ_WHJC01000435.1 GCF_009295725.1 Clostridium tarantellae | reverse complement strand
GAAGTATTATCCATAAATTCTGTTAATTCATAAACATTATTTATATTAATACATTTTATCTCAACTTCTTCTTCATCATGATCATCTTCTATTCTTTGCAATGCTACTTTCATTTGTAATTTAGAAAATAAAGTCTTTAAACCTTGCTTGTTATAGTTTTCATTAGATTTTATATCCTCTAAATCAAATTCTATTGGAACATCCGTTTTAATAGTTGCTAATTTTTTAGAAAATATTGCTTGGTCACTATAATCAGTTAAATTTTCTTTTAACTTCTTTCCACTTATTTCACCTATATTACTTAAAACTTCTTCAACACTTCCATAAGTTTGTATTAACTTATATGCTGTTTTTTCACCAACTCCTGGTACACCAGGTATATTATCTGATTTATCGCCCATAAGTCCTTTAACATCTATAAACTCTGTTGGTGTTACTCCAAAATCCTGAACCATTCTATTATAGTCATAAACTTCTCTATCACTAACACCTTTTTTAGTAATACAAACTTTTATATTCTTAGATGCTAATTGTAAAGCATCTTTATCTCCTGTTACTATGTATACCTCTATGCCTTTATTCTCAGCAAATTTTGCTAAAGTTCCTATAATGTCATCTGCTTCAAATCCATCTAATTCATAAATATTTATAGCTAATAAAGAAAGCATTTCTTTCACTATAGGAAACTGCTGTGCTAATTCTGGTGGCATTTTTTTTCTTCCAGCTTTATATTCTTCATATTCTAAATGCCTAAAAGTTGGTGCCTTTCTATCAAATGTTGAAACTATATAGTTAGGTTTTATTTCATCTTTCATTTTAAATAACATGTTTGAAAATCCAACCATTGCATTTGTATATATACCTTCACTATTACTTAATAATGGTACTGCATAAAATGCTCTATTTAACAAACTATTTCCATCTAGTATAAGTAATCTTTCCATTAAAATTCCTCCACTTTTACTTTTTCATATTTTAACATTATTGCCCTTTAATTAAATTTGTATTACTTAGAAAATGCTTAAATCTAATTCTTCTGATAAATCCTTTAATATATGAGAACCACCTATACTATTGCCTTTCTCATCTAAAGCTGGACCAAATACTCCTATTCCCATTCTTCTTGGAACTGATGCCATAATTCCTCCTCCAACTCCACTTTTAGCTGGTATTCCAATATGTACTGCAAATTTACCTGAATCATCATACATTCCACATGTAACCATAATGGTTTTAACTATCCTACAAACATCTCTTGATATAACTCGCTCTCCACTCCATGGTAAAACTCCATCATTAGCTAACATAGCTCCAAATCTAGCTAAATCTCTTGCATTAATTTCTATTGAACATTGTTTAAAATATAAATCTAAAATTGAATCTATATTACCATTTAAAGTACCATTACTCTTCATAAAATATGCTAATGCTCTATTTCTATCACCAGTTTGTGATTCTGATTTATATACTTCTTCATTCATTCCCACACTAGAATTTCCTGTTACTTTTTTTGTAAAGTTTAAAATCTTTTCAAACTTTTCTTCTTCAGTATCTCCTGAAATCAAAGAAGTTGTAACAATAGCACCAGCATTCACCATTGGATTAAATGGTTTCATACTAGGTTTTCTATTTAAACTTACTATACTATTAAAACTATCTCCAGTTGGTTCAACTCCTACTCTAGAAAATACTTTATCTCTTCCATTATCCATTATAGCAACCATCAGTGATACAACTTTTGATATACTTTGAATAGTAAATTTTTTTTCCCATTCTCCAGCTCCATATTCTTTTCCATCTAACGTAACTACATATATACCTAAATCATTTTTATTAGATTTCTCAAGTTCAGGTATATAAGAGGCTAATTTTCCATAATCTACATATTTTCTATTATTTTCTATTAAATTTTCTAATAAATTTTTCATTAGAATTTCTCCCTTGTTTAAATTTATATATTATTTTTTACACCCTATAATATATACTATTTTAATACATTTACATTAAAGTTAAAACTATTATAATATAATAAGTTAATAAAATATTAAATAGTTTTATAT
>NZ_WHJC01000434.1 GCF_009295725.1 Clostridium tarantellae | reverse complement strand
TTTATATAGAACCTTATGCACCAGGAAATATAAATAAAGATTCAGATGAATTTTACTTTAAAATATTAGATCCTTTAGAAAAGATAACGAAAATTCAAGGAAAAATAAATAAAAATCAAAAGGGTGATGCAATAAAAATTACTTCTGATGACAGCAATATATCAAAAAATCTTAATATTGGAGATATATTGGAAATGGGCTGTTCACAAAATTCTTTAGTAGAAATTTTTGATTTTCCATCTAAAGGGGAAGTTACACCTATTTCAGGTAGTTCTCAAAAGTTTTATATGGATGAAAGTGGATTAGAGGATTATTATTCAATATATATTTCAAGTGCTATAGTAATAGAGGGATTAACTACAGGTACTATAGTTTTTATAAAATTTAATATTAAAACTAAAAAACTAGAAGCTGTATTACTTAATGATAGAGAACCCCATTCAGCTACTGCTACTGCTTATGAGTATGTTAAAATTCAATTGTATCATTTAACGGATAATGCTTTAGCTTATCCTCTTTCTACAGCTAAATTATTATCTAATAAAAAACCCCAAGAATTTTTATTTACTCTTAATAATACGCCTTTTATTTTAGATAATATTGTAGAAATAACCTGTGCTGATACGGCTTTAAATAAAGTGGAAATAACTAATTTTCAAACTCAAGGCATGTCTCATAGAGTTATTAATAATAAAGAGTATTTTAAAGTAACTAAATCTGGATTAGTTCCATTTACCCCTACATCAGTGCTTCAAGATAATATAATTACAGTGCGTTCTAATAGTAATATATATAGGAATGCCCTTACTATAAGCTTTGATACCACATCAAAAACAATAAAAGCCACTGCTATCAACGAACCTATTGGTTCTTCTGGTGGTTGGTCAGGAACTTCTGCTCTTATATTCACACTAAAAGATAAAAATGGAAGGACAGTAAAATATGATTATGTATATGGTAAAGATACTAAAGCTATTGGTAGAGATGGAGTAGCTATTAATTTAGCTAATAATATAAATAATACCCCTTTTGATTATGGTTATTCTTTAGAGTTATATGCTCCAGCTAGAAAGTATCGTTTTATTACTAAGACAAGGGTTTTTACTTCTAATTTACCATTTAAATCTAATGCATATTGTCCATTTAATGATACAGAAACAGTTACTATAACAGAGTTAGGCTTAGTACTGCAATCTAATTCTCCATTAAGTAATATTAAACCTTTAAAAGATATAATTGTTTTGAAAAATGTGGATAGTCAAATAATGTTACAAATTTATTTTAATATTCAAGCTAAAAAATTACTTGTATCCTCTAGTTCTATAAAATCAGCATATAATAATTCAATTAGTAACTCAGAGGAATATTTTGTTATTAAATTAACAGATAAGTCAGGTAAAGAGACTATTGGCAAAATAACTGGAGATAATAATGGGGATGCTTTAGCAGATTTATTAAATAATAAAGTTTCCTTTGAATATGGGGATACTATAACTTTAGCATGTAAAGATTTAAGAAAAATTTCTATAGAAAATAATCCTACTTATGGTGAAAAATATAGTCTGTTAAAAGTTAATGAAAGATTTTCTATAACAGAAACTGGTTTAGTATCTTTAATAAGATTATTAAAAAATGAAATAACTTTCTTAGGTTTTGGTAATAGATTAATAGCTAAAATTTATTTTGATATTGATGATAAAAAAGTATTAGTTAGTTCTAGTGGAACAACAGCCCATAGCAGATTTGGAGATAGAGAATATTTTAAAGTTGTTTTAAAGGATAGTTCTGATAATCTAATAAAAGAAGCCTCAGTAAAAGGAAATGAAAATGGGAATAACTTTGCAGTATTATTAAACTATTTAGATTTTAAAGATGGTTATACTATAACCCTTATCTTTGCAGAAAGGAATAGGGTTTTAATATCTAATTATCCTAAGGAAGGTAACACATATAAATCTCCTAATAATAATTCTAAAACCTTTACTATAACTGGTAATGGACTTATATTAAAGGCATAAAAGATAAATTTATATTATATATTTTAAAGAGTAAATTATTTATAGT
>NZ_WHJC01000433.1 GCF_009295725.1 Clostridium tarantellae | reverse complement strand
TTTAACTTCATTAATGGCATCCACAATAACTTTATTAGAAGTACTTAAAGAATTAGTATCCCCTACAGAAGAGACATCAACTTTATTTTGAGTTAAGTTAGCTACACTAGAAGTAGTAATGTTTAAATTAGCTAAAGTAAAATCAGTATTAGATTTGACTTCATTAATAGCATCCACAATAACTTTATTGGAAGTACTTAAGGAATTACTATCACCAATGTTAAAATTTCTTTTAGTAACAGAAGATGTGGAATCAACAAATATATCATTTGAAATTCTAGAACCATCAAAAAAATAACTATAAAAAATAGAACTATTATCAGTAGCTTTAATTACATTATTAAATTTTCCTGGAACTATAATAGTACCATTTATATTAACAACAGTACATTTGTTAAACTCTAAAGCTGCACTTGTAGCATAATTATCATTTACAGATCCATGCAAATCTAATCCTTGTATATTTATGTCATTAGTATTATTACAATAAATGGGTCTTTCTAGTAGATTGGAATAAAATTGATTTATAATTATAGATTTTCCGTCACCAGTAGCCATACCATCTTCAAGATATATACCAGTACCAGGAATTCCAGAGGGAGCTATAATATTGTTTGAAGATTGTAAATTTCTATGAACTCCTTCACAAGAACAAGATTCAAATGTAGTAGCAGTAGCACAACCCCAAAAGCCAATTTCAGTAATACTAGATGTAGAATCTTCTACAGCATTGCTTTTAACAGAACATTTTATAAATTGTAATAAATTATGAAACCAACCATTACTATTAGTATTCCATCCGGAAGTAGCTAATGGATTATTAGTAGGATATCTATTATCTACTCTTGCAAGTCTTACGCCAATTATACAATTTTCAATGTTTATGTCTTCATAAGAATTACAAGAACTAAATCTATGCCAAAAACCGTAATTAAATAGTTCTACAATTATTCTTTGGAAGTTACTATAGTTAGAAGTAGTATTATAAGGAGTAGAAAATGCTATTCCCTCGGGAGTATTTGTTGTAGTTTTTTGTATTATCCACATGTCGGAAAAATTCATATAATCTGAGTGATAAAATACTATTTTATCAGTTAAATTTGTATTAGTGGAACCATTTTGACTTTCTTGAATAGGAGTTAGAGATTCATTAGGCAAATAATATTGACATACATTAGTTTGTTCATTTACAGTTGTAGTTTGCCAAGATGAAAAATCAGCAAGGATGATAGTTCCACGGGAATGCTCGCCATGAATAGAGCAACCTGACTTAGGTAAAGTTGAACTATTAGGTCCTAAACCAGCTCCAAAATCATTGTTAGCTATAGGAAGACAATTAATAGTTGCAGTTATTCTATATTTTCCTCTAGGAATAAATACGGAGCCTCTTGTGTTTAAAGCTTGTGAAACAGCTTTTTGGATGGCTAAAGTATCATCAGTTGTGCCATCACCAATAGCTCCAAAATCTTTTACATTAAATTCAGCCATTTGAAATCTCCTAATATTATTTTATATATAATATGAAAAATTAATATATTTTGACATGAATTTATATTTTTTTTATTATATAGCAAAAAATTCATTGAAATAATAAGAAACAAAAAATCTAAATTGATAATAGACAAAAATTACATAAAAGCAACATGGTTTTACAAAAAAACATTGAAGTTTACAAAAAACTGGTGTAAAATAAATTTAATGAACTAATTAATATAAATAACTTAAATGGTGATTTTTACCTTATTACCTAAAGAGGAAAAAAGTTACTATGTATTTATTTTTAATTAGAAATAGCACCTATCAATATATTCATAATATGTTGATACATAATAATGGGTAACAACCCAAAACCAGTTGAAACAAACCCTAATTAATTAACCCAAAACATTAACCTAAAACCTATTAAAGAGAGCCCTAACCTTGGCTCTCTTTTTAATTTAGGGGCTGTCGCACTAAATAATTAGTGAACAGCTCCTTTTTTCTTTAAAAAAATAAATCCCAAACTCCACGAGTTTAGGATTTATGGTAAAATATTCTTATGCTTAAAAAAAATATTTTGCAAAAAG
>NZ_WHJC01000432.1 GCF_009295725.1 Clostridium tarantellae | reverse complement strand
AAGTTATATAAATAATATAGTTTGGAGATTGATATTTATTGGATAAAGATATTCACAAAACTCCATTTAAAACAGATATATATGAAGAAAAAGCTCCTTGGATAAATGGGTTTGTTACTTTACTTATTGAGTATACTGGAGATATAATAAATGCTTTAAAAAATAAAAATGCAGAAGTTTTTATTTTAAATGATTTATATGCAACATTATCATCAAGTTTAGAGGAAGTAGATACTATAATAAATACCACTGATGAAATTGTTTATGTAGATCCAGGTGGTATATATACACTTAATGCTTCTTCCCCCATAGAAGAATCAGGAGCTATAGATTTAATAAATAATCCTTATTTAAAATTAAATGGTGAAGGAGTTTTAATGGGGTTAATAGATACTGGTATAGATTATTTAAATACTCAATTTATCAATGAGGATGGAACCACTAGAATACTTAAAATATTTGATCAAACCGTTCAAACTGGTAAACAGCCTAAAGGATTTGGATTTGGTTCTGAATATACGGAGGATGATATTAATAAAGCAATAAAAGAAAATCTAAATGGAGGAAATCCCTATGATATTGTACCATCTAAAGATATAATTGGTCATGGTACTAGCATGGCTAATTTAATTGGTGGATATGGTAAAGATTTTAGTTTAAATGGAGTTGCTACTAAAAGTAACTTTGTTGTAGTAAAATTACATGAAGCTAATGATGGTGTTTTAAAATATTTTTCTGTTAATGAAGAATTACTTGAAAAAAAATTTAGTAATGTGGCTATTATAATGGCTTTAAAATATTTACATGAAATTTTTATAGAATTAAAAAGACCTATGGTAGTATATTTACCATTAGGCACTACTATAGGATCTCATGACGGAAACTCTTTAATGGAAAAATATATAGATAACTTATCTTCCTTTAGAGGGTTTATTGTAACAACCACTACAGGTAATGAAGGTAATACACAAAATCATACATCGGGTATTTTTAAAAAAGAAGGTAAGTCAGGAAACATAGAGCTTTTAGTTGGAGAAGGACAAGAAAAATTACAGTTTGAAATTTGGATTGATACTCCAAATAAATGTGCTTTAAGTATAAGCTCTCCTACTGGTGAACTTTTTGAAAATATTAAACCTAAATTTAAACAGGAAGTAAAATTAAAATTTTTTTATGAGGGAACAGAAATAATAATCAAAAATTTCATTCCTGAAGAAACCACAGGAGATCAAAGAATTTTAATAAAATGTGAAAATATAATTGCAGGTATTTGGCAATTTAATTTAACTTCCAATAGCATAGTTCTTGGTAAATACCATGTTTGGCTTCCACAACGGCAGTTATTAGCTTCTGATACAAAATTTTTAAAGTCTAATCCAGAATGCACACTAGTAATTCCATCCACTTCAAGAAGAATTATATCAACAGGTTTTTATAATCAAAATAACAATGCCATTATAAGCGAATCAGGTAGGGGATTTACTAGAGATAAAAGAACTAAACCAGATATTGTAACTGGTGGTTTTGGAGCTAAAACCATAACATCAAATAATGAAATAGTGCATATTACTAGTGCATGTGTTGCTGGTGCTGTATTAACAGGATGTTGTGCTTTAATTTTACAATGGGGTATAGTAAATGGAAAAGATAAAGCACTTTATTCTCCTAAGGTAAAATCTTATTTAATAAGAGGGGCTAATAGACGTATTGGTGAACCATATCCTAATGCTCAATCAGGATACGGTTTTTTAAACATAGTAAAAACCTTTGATAATATAAGAAGTTTAGATGATAAAATAACTCATATAGAATATAATATTAAATCTTTATTTGTTAGTATTCCTAGTGATTATTATTTTTCAATAGATTTTTAAGTCTATTATAAATTTATAGGTAGTATATAATTTTTCTTTACTTTCACCTTTAAAATTTAATTATGAAAATAAAAATTATGGAATAATTTAATTTTTTAAAACCTACAGTATTAAAAATATATTTAAGTTTTTAATATTTGTAGGTTTTTTGAAAATTTTCTAAATACAACATATATCTTAAAGAGATTTTTACATGTATTTAAT
>NZ_WHJC01000431.1 GCF_009295725.1 Clostridium tarantellae | reverse complement strand
TTATTATTCTTACAAAAAATGGAAAATCCTTCTTTTAATTCATATTTTTTAAAAAAATTTAAAAATATAGTATACTTTGACAATTAAGCAGAATAAATTAAATATTTTAAGAAAATATTATAAAGAATTAAAAGAAGAAGAAAATAGAAGAATTGAAATTTAGGCAGAATTTACAATAGTGATATATAATATTAGATGAAATAAATATTATTAATTATTTCTTTAAAACATAATTATCTACACAAATTTTATTTTTTAGGAGAAATTTAAATGAAGTATAAGGTTATAAAAAAACAAAACAATGGGAAAAAATGTATTGTATGTGGATTAGAAAATAATATAGGATTAAAAACATCTTTTTATGAGTTAGAAAATGGTAAATTAGTTGGAATATGTACAACGAAAGAAGAACATCAAAGTTATCCAGGAAGATTGCACGGAGGAATATCATCTGCATTATTAGATGAAACCATAGGTAGAGCTATTTCAATTAATAACCCCGAAATTTGGGGAGTTACTATTGATTTAAATACTAAATTTAGGAAACCAGTACCTTTAGATGAAGAAATAAAAATAATAGGTGAAATAACTAAAGAAACAAGAAGAGGCTTTGAAGGAGAAGGAAAAATAATTTTAGCTAATGGAGAGGTGGCAGTTACAGCTTGGGGTAGATATATAAAAATGGATATAGATAAAATAACAAATACAAATATTGATCATGAGGAATGGATTTTAAATTTAAAAGAGGATGATCCAACAGAAATTGAAATTTTTGAATAGTTATAAGGAAAGAAAAATTATAGTTGTATAAGAAAATTTGGTGATAGGTGGTGAGATATATGAAAATTTTGTTTCAAATAGAAAATTTTAATATTGAAGATAGTACATTATTTGTAAAATCTAGAATAGAAGATATTAATGAGAAAGAGAGTATTCAGTTATATTTAGGAAAAGTAAAATTTAATAATTTAAAATGTGAAAATTTTATTGAACAAAAGAGTAGTTTTGCATTAATTTATACAAATAATTGTAATAGTGTTAGTTTTTCATACTTTGTTAAAATAGGACATTTAGCTAAGCATGGTCATGGCGGAGAAATAAGTGAAGAATTAATTACTTTTTCAGGGGAGCAAGTACTTATTTTCCCAGTAGAAACTTTAACTATGAATAATAAAAATAATAGTATTATAAGTAATATAAAAATTTTTTTCCAATTTAAAAACTATAAACATAGTATTTTACCTTTGAAATATAAAAAACAAGATATGTTATCCATAGATTTTCCAAAATGGATTAATATATATGATATTATGAAAAGTTCCTATACTTTTGGAGATTTTAGCATTCATAAAAGTATTTATAATGAAAATATTTTAGAAATTTTCTGTGAAAAAAATTTTATAAAGAAAGAAATAGATGAAAATGTTATAGATGATTTAAAAAGATTACATAAATATTATTGTAAGTTATTTAATAGTAATGGAATGAAATTAAATGTAGTGTTACTTAATGAAAGTGTTTATGATGAAAAATATGTGTTAGGTGGGTGTGGAGTAAGTAGTATAGCAGCTACTTTTAATTATAAAAATATTAGAGATTGGCAGTTATTAGCTCATAGAATGTTTCATTCTTTTATGGATTTTAATTTAAAAAGCAGAGAAGTTCATATACCTCCTAATTTATGGTTGACAGAAGGACTAGCTACTTATTATGAAATTATAGCTTTAAATAATTTAAGTAACCTTAGAAAAAAAGAATTAAATATAAATATTGAAAATGACTTTAAAAAGTTATTTACACGTTATTTATATATAAAATTAAAAAATAGTAATATATCAAGTATAATTCCTATGAATGAAAGAAATATAAAAAGTCATGGAAATATGGAATTTCTTCATTATACTTTAGCACCTTTAATAGTTAAACTTATAGAAAGTGAATATAGCAAATTAAATAATAATTACATTATAAAAGAAATAATTTTATTAAATGAAAAGAATAAGGAGCTTTCTATGGAAAATATATTTTATAATATACTGAAAGAAAACTTAAATGAATTTGCTAGTAAGTATTTATTTAGTAATGAAA
>NZ_WHJC01000430.1 GCF_009295725.1 Clostridium tarantellae | reverse complement strand
AACCTCGACTTCGTATACATTTATTTGAATTTATTGAAATAAATAACTTGCATAACCACTTACATAAAAGTATCATAATTATATGATAATTACTATTAATTAATAAAATAAATTTGTAATTACAAATATAAAAATATTAAGGAGTGATATACATGGATGAGACTAAGATGAAAAATTCAACATTAACTACTAATGGGGGTGTACCAGTAGAAGATGATGGTAATTCTTTAACAGTTGGTCCTAATGGTCCTGTATTATTAGATGATATTCAATTAATAGAAAAATTAGCTCATTTTGATAGAGAAAGAATACCAGAAAGGGTTGTGCATGCCAAAGGGGCTGGAGCTTATGGAAATTTTGAAGTTAAAAACAGTATGAAAAAATACACAAAAGCAAAAGTTTTTGATACAGTAGGAAAAATAACTCCTGTGTTTGCTAGATTTTCAGAGGTTGTTGGTTCAAAAGGTTCAGCTGATACAGCTAGAGATCCTAGAGGATTTGCAGTTAAATTTTATAGTGAAGATGGTAACTATGATATAGCTGGAAATGATATTCCTGTATTCTTTATAAGAGATGCTATTAAGTTTCCAGATATGGTCCACTCATTTAAAGCTTCACCAGATAGTAATACCCCAGATTTAAATAGATTTTGGGATTTCATATCTTCTAATCCAGAATCAACTCATATGATAACATGGTTATATTCAGATATGGGAACTGTAAAAAGCTACAGAACTATGCGTGGTTCTAGTGTAAACACATATGTATGGGTTAATGATGAAGGTCATAGAGTTTTAATTAAATATCATTGGAAACCATTATTAGGTGAACATTATGTTGATAGACATGAAGCTGCAAGATTAGCGGGAACTGATCCAGATGTAGCCGTTAATGATTTATTTAACACATTAGCTAAAGGAGAAACTGTTAAATATGATTTATATGTTCAAATGATGGAATATGACCAAGTTGATGGCTTAGATTTTAATCCAGAAGATGCAACAAAAACATGGCCAGAAGATAAGTTTCCATTAACTATGATAGGTACTATGACATTAGACAAGAACCCAACTAATTACTTCTTAGAAACAGAACAAGCAGCATTCTGTCCAGCTAATATAGTACCAGGAGTAGAAATTTCTAATGATAAATTACTTCAAGGTAGAGTATTCTCTTATCATGATACACAAAGACATAGATTAGGACCTAACTTTACACAAATACCAATAAATATGCCTAAAGTACAGGTAAACAACAATCAACAGGATGGTTCTATGAGAATGGAAGCAAAAGAAGGACATATAAACTATAATCAAAGTCCAAGCTTTGGAGTAAGCGCTAATACTAGTAGTACAATGGGACAATATGTTCAAGGTAATGTTCAAAAACATGTTATTACTAAAACTGATGACTTTGCTCAAGCTGGTGAAAGATATAGAGCAATGAGTACTATGGAAAAAGATCATTTAATTGATAATATAGTTTCAGATATGGTAAATGTTAAAGAAGAAATACAAAGAAAAGCTATTGAAAACTTCACTAAAGCAGATAAAGAATTTGGACAAAGAGTAAAAGATGGCTTAGGTCTTAAATAACAATTAAATGAAAGCTATGAATTTATTTTATATATGAATTTATAGCTTTCATTTATTTTTTTATATACCTTATTATAGTTAATAAAGTTCCTTTTACTATAATATAATAATATAAAAATTAGGTAGGAGGAATGTTTATTGGAGCTTTATTCATTGGGCAATTTAGGTATTGTTGTAATTGGACTTATTATATTTTTAGCTGCTTTATCATCTGTAATATATTTATTAGTTAAAACTTTAAGTAAATAAATGTTTATATTCTTTAAAGTAGGCTAAAACAAGTACATTTATAGTTATATAAAAATTAAAATATTAAGGTGGATTTATGAGTGAAAAATTTTTTTTAGGGTATATTACTGCAATATTAGGGGCAGCAATATTCTCATTAGAATTAATTAGTTTACAATTATTAAAAGCTATTGATAAAAGTACTTATAGATGGTATGAATCTATAAAAGAACCCCCTATTTTTATTGCATTTTTTATTACAATTTTCATTATATTTTTAGG
>NZ_WHJC01000429.1 GCF_009295725.1 Clostridium tarantellae | reverse complement strand
AGTTAATACATGAGTATTGTAAAAATTTATTTTATTTTTAAATTTTAAACAAAGATATTTATTAAAGCTATTTTTATCTTCTAAATTATAAATAATAATTAGATAAAATAAAACTAAAGGAAAAACTAATGTTGTATAAGAAAATCCATTATTGATAATATCATAAAAAGAAATTTTCAAAGGCTCTTTTATGATGAATAAATATAACGAAAACAAATAAAGAAATAAAAAAATAAAAGCTATTTTTACTTTAAAACAATTTAAATTAAATAAGATATAATTATATATTTTTTTCATCTTTAAATATCACTCCAAAATAAAATAAAGCTAGTCCAACTATAAATAGTCCTAATTGATATAAAATTATATTTGTATCACTCATAAATGAGCCTAAAGTAAATAAGTATGTTGCTTTTAAGTTTATAATTCTATTAAATCCTGATATTTCTAAAATTGTTCCGGAAAATATATAATAGAAAAAAGGAAAAACTATAGTTAAATATTTATTTTTTAACCAAGGGGATACTCCTAGTGCTAGGGTTGAGAATATTACATTAAAAATAAATAATGAAATTAATAAAAATACAGCATATCCTAATTTAGAGTAATTATATATATACATAAAAGCTCCAGAAAAATCATTAGAACTAAGGCTATTGACATTAATTCCTAGTAAAATTATTAAAAATAATAGCATAAATGTTGCTGGAATTAAAATAGCTAATCCACTAACAAGAGCATTGATAAAAATTTTAATAAAAATATATTTTCTTTGACTTTTTCTCATATAAATATATTTTAAAAATCCTGATTCTTTGTCTTCTAAATATGAAGTAGAAAATGGAAGACATGCTAAAATAGGTGCTACAATTAGTAAAATTCCTACGGAAGTAATGCCATTAGTAATTTTAATGAAAATATCTATTCCATCAAAAACTTCTTTAAAGTTACATAAACTCCATTTAGGAATAGAATATTCGAAAATAAAAGGGGTAACAAATAAGATTAAAGTTATTAAAAATGTTATTAAAGTATTTTTTGAGGTAAGTGCTCTGTAAAATTCTTGTTTAAAATAATTTTTCATTTATATCCTCCTAAAATTAAAGAATGGATACATATCATTAATAACATATATCCATGAGTTGTTTTTATTAAAATTTAAAATGGCGTAAAAAATCCATGTACATCACATTGATGCCAAGTATCTGAAGAGGTTTTTAGTCCCATATTAACTTTCCATCCCCAATAAGATTTAGCGATATTATTATCATAATACATTAATATATTACCAGTTCTTTTAAAGGAAGATGTGGGAGTCAATTGACCATTATTATCTTGATTCACCCAACAAAGTACTGTTGAACCTTCCCATCCAAAATAATCACACTCGTTATGTGCAATATTTGACTGGCTTTGTTTTATAGCTAAATTAGTATATCTAGTTCCCAAGCTTGGCAATCTGTAATCGTACTCAGCCGAATTACCTGTAGAATAAACAATACTTGACAATAAATTCAAACTAGCACCTAAAATCGCTATGCAACAAAGAGTTTTTGTTATTTTTTAAAATTTCATAGTTAATTCTCCTTAAAAATTAATATAATTATATATAAAAGCAAATATTTATCTAAAATATATTTTTAATAAATTATTTAATTAAATTATAACTTAAGTTTAAAAAGAATAAAAGAATAAAAGAATAAATTTATGTTAGAATAAATGTATAAAATAAATTTGATTTTAATTTTATTATTTTTTGATAAAATAATAAAAATAATTACTTTAAAATATAAAAATATTTGTTAAGTATATGATTTATTTAAAGATTAGAAAATTATAGTATTATTTATATATTTATAAAATTTCATGCACTTCTCCTAAAATTTTCATTAAAAATATTGACAAAAAAGTTAGGGTTAAGTATCATATTAATATACAATTTAATAAATCTTCAGGGCAGGGTGAAATTCCCTACCGGCGGTAAAGCCCGCGAGCCTTATGGTATGATTCGGTGAAATTCCGAAGCCGACAGTAAAGTCTGGATGGAAGAAGATAAATATAAAATTTTATAAGTAAGTATGTAAGTTAAATTAAAATGTATATAAAC
>NZ_WHJC01000428.1 GCF_009295725.1 Clostridium tarantellae | reverse complement strand
TACATGTAATTTTATGTAATTGACATTTGTTATTATATAGAAAATTAAAGTATTTACGAACTTATAAAACTTTTTTCCATTAATTTTTCATTAAATGAAAATATATACTATTTTTTAGCTTAATATTAACTTTAACGGCAATATATTAATTGGATAAAAAATATATACAAGTATATAATGTACTTGTATATATTTTTTAAGGAGGTGACTACACATGTTTGTGCAAGTTAAAGATGAAATAAAAAAAAATGCTAGAACTTCAATAATAGAAGGAGTTATTTTCTTAATTTTAGGAATATTAATCTTTTGTGAATCATTTGTTTCTAGTGAAATTTTTTCAATGTTTGTAGGAGTTCTAATATTAATTTTAGGTTTTTATACCTTTAAACATGCCTATGATGTTAGATCTCATATATGGAGAATGATAGGTAATGTATTACTAGGTTTGTTATACTTATATGTAGGATATTGTTTTATAGCTTATCCTTTAGATGGTATATTATCAATGGCTTTATTTTTAGGATGGGGTTACATTTTCATAGGAATATATGAATTAATAGTAGCTGCTGGTGCTAGTGGAATACCTCACAAAGGATGGATGATATTTGCAAGCATTATTGATATAGTGTTAGGATTATTTTTAGTACTATTATGGCCAGAAGATTCAATTATAGTTGTATCCACTGTAATAGCAGTAGAAATAATGTTTACAGGTATAATGCTAATATCCCTAGGTGGAAGTGCTTTATCAAGCTTAAAAAATAAAGATAATTAATAATATTTAAATACTTAAATAAAAAAGAAAAGAAGGTTGATTTTAATGAAAAATTCAAAAAAAAGAATATTAGCATTAATTTTAGGAATAGGAGTAATATGTTCTTCAGCATTAATAGGATGTGGAAATAGTACTGTAGCATCTACAGCTAACCCTGCACCTGAACAACAACAATCTGAATCACAACAAAGTACTAATAATGCTAAATCAGATGAAAATCAAGGTGATGCTGCAAATGCACCTAATGAAAATGTTGAAAATATAAAAGTTGGTCAAACAGTTCAATTAAATAATAATATTGATTTTACTGTTACTGGTGTTTTAACAGAAGATAAAGTTAAAGTAGAAAATCAACAACCTGAAGTTGGAATGAAATTTATAGCTATAAATTGGACTGCAAAAAATACTGGTGATAAGGATGCAGATTTTGATGGATTAATTTCTGCATTACAAGTTAAAGACAAAGAAGGTAAAGTATTCAAAAGAGACAATGTTAAATTAGTTGGTGAAAATACTGTTGATGTAATTCCAGCTGGCCAAACAATTAATGGTTCTTATGTAATTCAAGCACCTAATGACAAAAATCTGGATGATTTATTATTATTAATAACTGGTGGAAATAATACAGTTTATTCTTTCAGCTTATCTAATAATTAATTATAAATTTTTCAAATCATAACCATATAAAATACATACAAACCTCTTTACAAAAAAATCTATTGAGCATAAATTTATGCTCAATAGATTTTTTTATTCTCTGCCTTTTAAAGCTTTTAAAAACACTTCTGCTGATCCTAAATTAGTAGCTACTGGAACATTATGTACATCACATAATCTTATTAAAGCTGTTACATCAGGCTCATGAGGTTGTGCTGTAAGTGGATCTCTAAAAAATATTACAAAATCCATTTCTCCAACTGCAATCTTTGCTCCTATTTGTTGATCTCCACCTAAGGGACCTGATAATAATCTATGAACTTTAAGACCTAAATTTTCTTCTATCCTTTTACCAGTAGTTCCAGTAGTAAATAAATTATATTTTTCAAACACTTTCTTATACTTCTTTACAAACTCAATCATTTCTGGTTTTTTTCCATCATGAGCAATTAATGCTATGTTCATATTTTATTCTATTACAATAATCTATAAATATAAACTAGTCATATATAAGATTTTTATATTTATTTTAGTTTAAATATAAACCATTGGATAGTTTATATTTAAACTAAAATTCTTAAAAATCTTATTATGATTATAGGATTATGAATATATTTAATTTCCATAAAGATTTAATTCTACATACAAATCCAAATTATATTATAAATAAAATATTTTTAATAT
>NZ_WHJC01000427.1 GCF_009295725.1 Clostridium tarantellae | reverse complement strand
AATTAAAATAATATAAATATTATATGTTCTAGCTTAACTAAATCCATTCATCTTTATATTTTATTTTTATATTACAATCATTTCTTGAAATTTTTATATTATTACTTCCTGGCTTTAATCTTGGAAACTCCCAAAGATCTGCATCAGAAAATTTATTATTTCCATCTACTGTTATAGTTCCATCTATTCCATGTAAGATTAAGGTTTTATTTTTTTCTAAGTTCTTAATTATAATAGGATCCTCTGATAAACCTTCAATTTTTATATCTATAATATCTACTATTGGAGTAATTTCTACTATACATGGTGTTTCTAAATTTCCTTTTATATTTATAGTTTTCATAGTGGTTCTATTTAAAGTTTCTTCTATGAAATCTGAAACCTCATAACTATCAAATTCTAAATTTAATTTATATCTATCTTTTCTTATGGTTTTTTCAATATTACTATTTATTAAAAATGAAATAAATTTATTTTTATATCCATCTAAGGTTAATACACTTTCTTCTTTTAATAAACTTATTAGGTTACTTATATTAGTCAAAATGTCTTGTCTATCATTTCCATGGAAATATAAGGTTATCTTTAAGCTTTTAAATGTTATATTAGAATCTATAAAAATTGGTTTTAAGGATTTTTTTACCCATTCCTTTTCTAAAATAATATTACTTGGTTGAATATCCACTATTAATTGTTTTGCATTAAAGTTAGAAATATCTATATTATTAATTAACATTTTTATCTCCTTCTACAGGCTATGGCTAATTTATTATTAACTTTTCTATAGGTATAATTACTAATTTCTTCTCCATCTAAATAATTTTTTATTATGTAAACTTCCTGTTTATTAGTGGAGGTTTCTTTATTTTTTAATACCTTTTTTAAGCTATTAGTTACTAATTTATCTAACTTTGATAGAGGAATAACTGCTTCATGCTCCTTACCTTCACCCACTAATGCAAGGGTTGATTTAGTTACTATACCACCTTCAGCTAGAGCTGGAATAGAAGGTAAGTTAATTCCAAAATGCTTACCACCAATACCAGGCACCCAAGAAGGTACATCAAAGCTTAATCCATTAACTTTAGATACAACCCAATTGATACCACTTATAGCTGCATTTATTGGAGCTTTTATTACTCCACCTAATGCTCCAAAGATAGATTTAACTATATTACCAAGACCACTAAATATCATATGCCAGTTTCCAGTGAATACCCCTTGTAGAAATTGAAGCACTCCATTGAAAACTCCCTTAACTCCATTCCATACTGCTCCAATTACTGAAAATAATTGATTTAGTGGTACTCCTAAAAGTCCAAGACTTTGTGTCCAATCCCTTGTAAAGGCTCCCTTTAAGAAAGATGCAAAGGATGAAAACACTGTTTTTATTCCATTCCAAACTGCATTAACTCCATTTCTAAACCATTCACATTTATTATAAAGAATTACAAAGGTAGCACCTAAAGCAACTAATAAACCTATAATTATGGTAATAGGGTTTAAACTCATAACTAAATTCAGAGCTGCTTGTGCAAGTTCCATAGCTTTAGTAGCTACAGTGGTGGCAATTAAGGCTATTTTTTGAGCTATTAACTTAGCAGTGTTAAAAGCAATTTTTGCTCCTGCAATAGTTAATTGAACTATCATTTTTGCAAGACTTAAAGTAAATCTTCCCACTGCTTTAGCTCCTGTTAATAGTCCTCTACCAAGTCCTTTAATTCCTTTACTTGCTAAGGATGCCCCTTTACTAATACCTTGCCATCCTATCTTACCAACTGACTTAGAAAATTTACCTACATTTTTAAATCCATTACCTATACTTTTACTAAAGTCTTTTATGGATTTAATGGATTTTCTAGTATTAGTGGGAAGATCTTTTAATACTTTTATACTTCCTTTAACTCCCTTAGTAAATTTACCAAATCCACTTAAAGCTAAATTAGTGGCTACAAATAAAGAACCTACTCCCACCACAAATTTCTTTTGATTTTGAGATAATCCTTCAAAGCCTTTTGTTACTGTTGAAATTCCTTTTGAAGCCACTGATATAAAGGGGGCTATCACATCACCAAAACCTATTAAGGCATTTTTACCATCATTTAATGCTATCTTTAATTGG
>NZ_WHJC01000426.1 GCF_009295725.1 Clostridium tarantellae | reverse complement strand
AGGTGAAATATGAAAAAAACAAAAGAAATAATACCAGGTTTTATAGTATGTGTTTTTATAGCAATGATTGGAAAATTTTTAGCCAGTTTTATGCCTAGTTTAGGGGCAGCCACTTTTGCAATATTTTTAGGAATAATAGCAGGAAATACCATTCTTAATAATAAAAGATATGATGAAGGAAGTAAATTTTCAGAAAGAGAGCTTCTTTCATATTCCATAGTGCTTATGGGGGCAACGTTACAATTAAGTGATATAAAGTCTGTAGGACTAGGAGGAGTAGTATTTATAGTACTTCAAATGATATTTACAATAAGTTCAGCCTTTATTATAGGAAGAAAACTTGGTTTTAATAGAAAGTTTTCATTATTAATGAGCGCAGGTAATGCTGTATGTGGATCATCCGCTATAGCATCAGTATCTCAAGTGGTTCATCCAAATGCTAAAGATAAAGGATTATCTGTAACTATAGTTAATGTAACAGGAACTATTCTTATGTTTGTATTACCTATTGTGGCTGGAATTATGTATAATCATGAAACTATACAAACATCAGCTTTATTAGGTGGAACATTACAATCTGTTGGACAAGTTATTGCATCAGCACAGTTTGTAAATGAAAGTGTAGTTGAAATGGCAACTATATTTAAAATTCTAAGAATAATACTTATAGTTGCAGTAGTAATTTTATTTTCAAGAGTAAATACCAGTGAAGAAGGAAAACTATTTGAAAAAAAATATAATAATGGAAAAAAGGTAAAAGTAACAGTACCTTGGTTTATAATAGGTTTCTTTATATTAAGTGTTATATATAGCTTAGGATTAATTCCAAAGCAAGTATCATCAGTAGCTCATTATGTTAGTGGACAATTTGAAATAATAGCCTTAGCTGCTATTGGTATGAGGGTTAAATTTAAAGATTTAATTAAAGAAGGTCCAAAAGGAATGTTATATGGAGGTTTAGTTGGATTAATGCAAATTATTTTTGCATTAGTATTAATTAAAATTTTCATATAAGAGAAATAATATAATAATTTAAATATCCTGATAATACTATTTATAATTAAAATTTAAGTATGCAAATATTGTTATTATTGTATAAATAAATAGGAATTAAAATACTAAAAATAAAATCTAAAATAAAAAAACTCTAAACTAAATTATATGAAAAGTTTAGAGTTTTTTTTATTTATAGATTTATAGTTATTAATTTAATATACTTTAGAAAAAATAATATATTCCTTTATTTATCAGAGTAAATTATAAAGTTAATTATTAGTTTTTAGTATATTTAATTGCAATTGTTTCTGTTAGTTCCAATGGGATTACCTGTTATATCACAAATACCATCTCCATTTAAATCCCTTTCTTTTTTCATTTGTTTTTTATTTTGGCAATTTATTTTACCAGCTTTGATAGAATTTCCAGTTATGTCACAAACCCCATCTTTATTGGTATCTCTTTTTCTATTTTTTTGCCCTTTATTTTTACAATTTTTTTTACCACTTTCAACAATATTACCAGATATAGGGCATAAATTATCTTTTTGTGTGTTTTCAATACTAGGAGATTGCTCTAAATTATCATTACTTGTTCCTTCACTTGCCATTGCTATAGAAGCATTTACCCCACATGCTAATATACCACTAACAAGAATTAAACTTAACATTTTTTTGATTTTCATAAAAGTTTCCTCCAATCTTTACAATAAAATTTTTCTACTAAACTAAAAATAAAGTTAAGTAAAAAGATTAATAGTGTAAATATAGCTAAAACTATCTATTAATAATTATCCCCTTTAACTAGAAAATATAGAAAATAATATAAAATATTACTATATTTGTAAATATAATAACTTAATAAATTTTATTTGTCAAGTATATATTAATATTTATTTAATACAATAAAAAAAGAAAGACAGAGCATTCATTATAGAATAGCCTGTCTTTCTTTTTAAGTTTTATTTTTTATGGTGTGCTGTTAAATGTTTTTTATTAAAATTAATTAGTGATATTATGAAAGAGTTTATAAATGCAAATAAAACTGCACTAACAATTTCATTTAAAGAAAACTCATTAGTTATTAGTGCTAACCAAGAATTAAGCCCTATAAGTAAAAAAGCAATAACTATATTGAAATTATTGTTTATTAGCTTTATAAAC
>NZ_WHJC01000425.1 GCF_009295725.1 Clostridium tarantellae | reverse complement strand
ATAATAATATTTATTATAGATTATATTATTTAATGTAAAATTAATATAAAATTAACTGGACTTAATAGCAATATGAATATATACTAAAAAATATTATGTAAAATTTAGAATAGGAGTGAATTAAGTGTTTGTTTTAAACTTTATAAGAGGAATATTTATGGCAATGGCTGATAGTGTACCAGGAGTTTCAGGAGGAACAATTGCCTTTATATTAGGTTTTTATGACCAATTTATTTCTGCTTTAGATTCTTTAACATCTAAAAATAGTAAAAAAGAAAAGAAAAAAGCATTAACTTTTTTATTCAAAATAGGTTGTGGATGGGTGTTTGGATTTATTTTTTCAGTATTATTTATATCTACAATTTTTGAAAAAGAAATATATAAAATAAGTTCTTTATTTGTAGGGTTCATTATTGTATCTATTCCAATAATATTAAAGGAAGAGAAAAAATCAATAATAGGAAAGTATCAAAATATATCATATCTTATATTAGGAGCAGTTTTAGTAGGAGTAATAACTTATTTTAATCCTGTATCTAATGGAGATGGTACTACTATTTCATTGGCAAATCCATCAATAGCATTATATTTTTACGTTTTTATATGTGGAATGATTGCTATATCAGCTATGGTGTTACCAGGAATTTCAGGATCAACATTATTATTGATTTTTGGTTTATATGCGCCTATTATATCTGGAATTAAAGAAACATTAACATTTAATCTTACATATGTACCAATACTATTTGTTTTTGGATTAGGTGTTATTACAGGAATACTTACAACCATAAAAGTAATTAAGAAGATGCTTATATGTAGAAGATCACAGCTTATATATTTCATATTAGGATTAATGATTGCATCCATATATGCTGTATTTATGGGACCAACAACTTTAGAAAATCCACTTCCAGCTATGAATATGAGTACATTTAGTATTTTATTTTTTATAATTGGTGGAGGTATAATAGTTTTATTAGAACAAGTTAAATTAAAATTAGAAAAGAAAAAACTGAATAAATAAAAATAATATTAAGTTTAAAAAATAAAAAGTTAATAGTATAATAAAATCCTACAATATATATATTGTAGGATTTTATACTAAGGATGGTGTTGAAAAATGAAAACTAAAAACATTTGCACAGCAATAATAATTGGAGTTCAATTATTAGGAACTATATTGCTTATATTATCCATATTCATATCGAACATGAAAATATTAGGCAATATAGGTGTAGGAATAATGGGATTAGCTAATATAACCTTTGGATATGTTATGAGTAAAAATACATCTATTAAACAAGGATGGTTATTAATTGTAAGTGGAATAATATTAGTCATTGTATCAATAACTACATTAATATTAAGATAAATTAATTAAAGAGGATTTAAAGAAAAAAGCGTGGCAGAAAGCCACGTTATTGTTATTTCATAAAAGTTCTAATTTTTTCTTCAAAAGTATTAGCTTCAAATTTCATAAAATCACAAAGATATTTAACATCAGGAATTAGTACCTCTTCAATAAATTTATTATAAAAATTATCTAACTCTCTAGTATCTAATATTTTAGATTTATCTAAAATTTCCACTAATAAGCTTCTATATTCAAATTTTATTTGCTCTATGGATTTTCTTAAATCTTCATTTAAATTAGATATAGAATTTTTAATATGATTTTTTTTCTTTTTAGATTTAGAAGATTTAGGAATATTTTTATAATTATATTTTTTATTTGAATAATTTTCTTTTGATTCTAGATGTTGCAGAAGAATTTTACATAAATTTATAGAATCTTTATTAAATTTTCCTGGCTTTAAAGAAAGTAGTATTATTTCATGAGAATAAAATATACCTGAAAATATAAAAGAAGAATTTTCATATAGTTCTTTTAAAGAAAATTTTTTTAAAATATTTAAAGATTTTAAAAATAAAAAATTAAATTTATTAAAAATTTCTTTTGTAAAGGTATGAAAATCTCTTTTATCTAATTGTTCTAACAATTGTTCATTAATAAGTTTTTGTTCATTAACGTAATTACTAAGTAAAAATTCATTAGGTAATGAAATCAACATGTAGTATCTCCTCATTTTTTGGATATTTATATAATTTATTGTATTAAAATGTAGTTATAAATGTTCTTAAATAACTTTTTAATTAAATAACTTTTTAATTAAA
>NZ_WHJC01000424.1 GCF_009295725.1 Clostridium tarantellae | reverse complement strand
GTAGAATACTTATAATTATAACTTCAAATATATATTTATGAAATTGAATTGACAAAAAAGCAATATAAGGTAATAATTTTTTTAATAACTTTATATAAGTTATTAAAATGCTATACCAATGATTTTTTTGGTAGTAAATCATATGCCACCTCTAACTTTTTTCTTTTATAATATTACATATTTTTTTGCAAATATCATTATTTAGTCCCGGAATTATAATTTTTCCTGCTGCTGTATAAATCTTTATTTTATTTATTCTTAATATTTTACTTATAGGATTTTGAACTATATCTATATATTTTATTCTATCTATAGGAATACATTTAGATTTTTTAAAGATTATACCATACTTAACTTCTATAAATTTTTTAGTAATGGAATATCTCCAAAAAATAAATTCTAATACAGGTGTTATAATTACAAATATAATATATAATAATATCCATAATAAAATAGTATACTTATATAAGTTTATTGTGAAATTAAATTTAATAAAAGAATATACAATAGAAAATAAAAATATTAAGAAAATTAAATTTCTCATAATAAAAATATCTATTATAAATTTTTTACTGATTTTTAAATTTAACATTTTTTCTCCCCATGTAAACTATATTAAAACCCTATAAGAAATTTCTTACAGGGCTTATAATTCAATATATTGTTTTTTAATTCATTTTATATTAACATACACATTAAAATTTATCAACAAATGCTTATTGAAAATCTTTTATTCTTTTTATTAATTTGGGTTTAATTATAGAAATTATTTTTTTAGAATCTTTATTTAAATTATTTATTATTTCCTTATAATTTTCTTTAACTACATCTACAACTTGTTGTATCCAATTTAAAACTTTATTTTCCGATAAAATATAAATATCATAATTAAGAATTATTATTTTTTTATCATAGTTAAAATTTATTTTATCTATTCCTTTTAACAGACTAATGCTTTCTAAAATTAATTTTTCATATTCTTTATTTTTATTTATTAGTTTCATTAACATATCATTTTTAAAAGCAATTTCTCCTGGAATTATATTTACACATTCAAATTTAGTTAATTGTTTTAATATATATTTCTCAACACCAAACATAATCTTTTCTCCTATTTATTCACTAATATAAAATTTAAATTCTTTCTTATTTATATTATGATTTATGTTTTATATCATAATACTATTCACTAATTCAATATAAAAAATAAAAACTATGAATTTCATAAATTCATAGTTTTTATACAAAATTTTAATTATAATTATTAAAATATTTATTATTTTTTAAATATACCAAATGGCTTTCCAACTGGTAAGAAAACTCTTCCAAAATGATTATTTAAAACAGCTGCAGCTGAACCATAGAATGACATTATTGAAAGTATTAATTCTGACCATGCTGCTAAATTATGTCCAAACTTAGCCATTATTCCAAATGTACTTAAGCTTAATCCAATAAACAATAAATCAATTAAGACAAATATTATAAATAATACTTTATGAGTTTCCATAGCTCCAATTGTCATAAATAAAGTAAATATCAAATATGCTATAAAAGCCATACCTAATTGTTTTCCATCTACAGAACTTGCTAATTTCTGTCCAAAAACACCATTTTGAATTAACCAAGCAAACCCCATTGAATACCAAAAAAATGCATATCCACCAAATGCAGTAGCTCCAAATGTATTATTATGTTGAAAATCTTTTAAACAAGCTAATAATTGAGCTGAAGCCCCTAAAAATATTGCCCACGGTAAAACTAATGATACCCCGCTAGTCCATCCTAATTTTTGAGATGATGCAACTAATGTTATTACAGCTAAACCAAAAAGACCTATTGCTGATGGGTCAGCAGTAACTACTTTTACTTTTGTTTCGTTCATAATTATCCCCCTACGTTTTTCCTTTGTTTTTAAAAATTATACTTTACAAGATTAACAAAACATTTATTTGTTGTCAATTAAAATTTAAAAAGATTTATAATATTAAATATTCTGTTAATTTTAATTAATATTTTTACTCTTAGCTTTATTTAAAATAATATTATTTATTATTTTTATTTAGTTAATATTTAATTTTCATTACGTTAATATCATTACATAAATTTAGGAAATTATACACAATAAAAACATTTTCAAAATTATTATTTTTTATATATTCACTTAATTTTAAAGAAGTA
>NZ_WHJC01000423.1 GCF_009295725.1 Clostridium tarantellae | reverse complement strand
AAATAAGTCAGTTAAATTGAAAAATTTAAGTTTAGAGAAAAAATTAAAAATATTATTTAAACTTAACAATCCTAATACAAAACTTATATCATAGACTTTATAGAAAGGAATAGTTAATTATGGAACTTTTTAAGAAAAATATAAATTATAATCCATATTTTTTAAATAAAATTCAACCTGTTGGGGGGATTAGATTTAAAGCTAGAAGCATAGTAAAAGGAGATGGATATGAAGCATGTGTACATCTTTATGATTTCCCAAGTTATGTTAATGATTTTTGGTTACAACAATTATTAAGTTTTGATGATATAGTTACAACCATAGATGTGTCTACTGAGAATAGAAAAAATGCTTTGGAACAAATAAATACAGCTATTTCAGAACAATTAATGAGAGTTGCAGAAGTGTCTAATAATATTGATAAAATTGAAGCTAATAATACTGCAAATATGCTTATAGGATTAGTTGAAGATATAACAACAAGAGAAGAAATAGTAAAGCAGGTTACTATAAGATATTATTTGTCAGGAAAAACAGAATTAGAACTTGATAATAAAATTAAAAATTTATTAAGTCAATTAGAAAGTATCGGATATAGAGGTGCAGTTTTTTTAAATGAACAAGAGTATGAATGGAAATCTTTATTTTTAAGTGCAACTAATCAAAAGTATTTACCTAATAAAAGAATAGGAAAGCATATACCTTCCATAGCTTTAGGTGGTGGTTATCCATTTCATTATACAGAGTTAAATGATGAAACAGGAATGTTTATGGGAACTACGAGAACTGGTGGTAATGTAATATTAGATACATTTACTAAAGATAGTATAAGAAAATCATATAATGCTTTAGTTATAGGCGTTATGGGATCAGGAAAATCTACTTTATTAAAAAAGCTTTTAAATAATAATTCAATAGTTGAAAATACAGTAAGAATTTTAGATATAGCTGGTGAATTTAAAACATTAGTAGAGATTTTAGGTGGTAAAATAGTAGCTTTAGATGGTTCAGATGGAATTATAAATCCACTTCAAATTTTTGCTACTATAATAGATGAAAATACTAATGAAGTACTTAAAGAACAAAGTTATATGCAACATTTATCAAAAGTATCAATGATGTATCAATTTTTATCTCCAGAAGCTACTCATGAAGAATTAAGAGAATTTGAAAGATTATTAAATGATTTTTATGAACAATTTGGCATAGAAAAAAATAAGGCTACAGAGTATAAAACCAATGAATATCCTATAATGGAAAATTTTCTTGATTATATTCAAGAAGAATTTTATGAAGATAAATTTATAGGAAAAATAAAAGATACTTTAAGTGAAAATAGGCAAAAAAGATTAGAAAGTATAATTTTAAGTATAGATAATCTTGTTAGATCTTATGGAAAATTATTCAATGGACATTCATCTATAGAAGATTTAACTAAAGAGCAAATAGTGAGCTTTGAACTTAAAAGTTTAGTTGATGTAGATAAAAGAATATTTAATGCTCAGACTTTTAATATATTAACTATGCTTTGGAATAATGCTTTAACTCAAGGATTAAGTGAAAAAAAAGCTTTTGATAAAAATGAAAAAAATGTACAAGAAACAAGAAAATATTTATTGTTAATAGATGAGGCACATAAATTTATAAATAGTAATAATATTATGGCTGTTGATTATTTAATAAGATTTGAAAGAGAAGCAAGAAAATATTTTTCTGGTTTAATATTTGCAACTCAAAGTATAAGAGATGTTGTACCTAATGTGTCAGATGGTGAGGTTTTTGAAAAGATAAGGACTTTATTTGAATTAACTCAATATAAATTCATAATGCAACAAGATAATAATGCTAAAGATATATTATATAAAGTTTTTAATGGCCAACTTACCCATAGTGAAATAGAACTTATTCCTAATTTTGAAACTGGAGATTGTATATTAACTATAAATGGCTATAAAAATATAAATTTTCATATAGAAGTATCAGATAAAGAAAAGTTTTTATTTACAGGAGGAGCTTAAATGAAAAATAAGATTTTAGTAATAGGAATATTAACCACATTTTTTTTGTCAATAGGATATATTGGATTCAATAGAATTAATAGTTATAAAGATAATTTAAGCAAAACTACAAAGACTAAATTAAATGATAGTGCTTTAGATATAGAAAATAATACTGAAATTAC
>NZ_WHJC01000422.1 GCF_009295725.1 Clostridium tarantellae | reverse complement strand
ACTAAGTTTTATATTTTTTGTAAAATATTTAAAGGAAAAAATATAATAAGTAAATTAATAATTTTTAGTAGATTTAAATAAAAATATTTATTATAATATATTAAAATAGAAATACATAAAAATGATAAAATATTTAGTTTTGTGAACATAAAGGAGCAAAAAATATGAGAGCAGTATATAGAAATCCAAAAGAATTAGCTACTAAAATTAAGGATGTAGTTGATGCATATCAAGAAAATTTAATTTCATATGAAAAATTAGAGCAAACAGTTTTAAAAATGATAGAAGTTAATGAAGATAGAGTATATAAAAACGGACATATGCCAGTTAAGTTATCTAATGTTTTAGGTGAGGAAAGAGTTGAAATTATTGATAAAATAGCAAAAAGTATAAAATAATTATAAAAGGGGATTATTACAATTTTTAATTTGTAATAATCCCTTTTGTAATATTTTATATTTTAAAATAAAAATTATATACAAAATAAATAAAAAATATTTTTTTTAGAAAGATTGTAAAAAATCTATATATTAATGTTTACATATTATTTTTTAGACTATGATGAGTAAAAATGAAAGAATAACTTATTTGTGAATAATACTTTATAGGGTATATAATAAAATGTATGTATTTTACGAGAAAAGGATGGTGACTGTATGAAAAATGTCAATACTAACAATCTTTTAGAAAGTAGGGCAAATCTTAGAATAAAGTTAATAATTCAAGGGGCAGTGGTTGGACTATTTACGGGTTTAGTTATAGTTTTAAATAGAATAGCTATAAGTAAATTTTCCAAAGTTTTTAAGGAGTTATATATTTCATCAAAAGATAGTTGGATGAAAATTTTAGGGGTTTTTTGTCTATTAGCAATAATGGGATTATTAACAGGACTTATGGTAAAGAAGGATAATATGATTTCAGGAAGTGGTATTCCACAGGTAAAAGGGATATTACTAAATAAATTAAAGATGAATTGGTTTAGAATTTTAATATATAAATTTGTAGGTGGAGTTTTAGCTCTAACAGCAGGATTATCTGTAGGAAGAGAAGGTCCATCGGTACAAATTGGAGCATCTATAGGTGAAGGTTATAGTAAACTTTCTAAGAGAGATGAGATAAAAAAAGATTTTTTAATTACAGCAGGAGCATCAGCAGGATTAACAGCAGCATTTAATTCACCTTTATCAGGTGTTATTTTTGCGTTAGAGGAAGTACATAGGAGTTTTTCTACATTAGTATTAATAACAGCTATGTCTTCAGCTTTAGTAGCAGATTTCATAACTAAAAACTTTTTAGGAATGGATCCAGTATTAGATTTTTCAAGCATAACAGTATTACCATTAAAATATTATTGGGCTTTATTAATTTTAGGTATTATAGTAGGATGTTCAGGTGTATTATTTTCAAAAGGAATTTTAGTTTTTCAAAATATATATGGTAAGTTTAAAAAATTGTCTATAGAGTATAAAGTTATGATACCTTTTTTAGTGACTGGTATTGTAGGTTTTCTAGCTCCTAAGCTTTTAGGTGGAGGACATGATGTTATAATGTCTTTATCCAACAGTGGATTATCAATTAAAGTTTTATTAATTATTTTTATATTGAAATTTTTACTTATATTAATTTGCTTTGGTTCTGGTGTGCCAGGAGGAATATTCTTGCCATTATTATTATTAGGGGCTTTATTAGGAGATATATTTGGACTAGCTATATGCAATATTTCAGGTATTCCAACTATATTTATTATAAACTTTATAATATTAGCCATGGCAGGACATTTTGCATCTATAGTAAAAGCACCTATAACAGGAATAGTATTAATATTAGAAATGACAGGATCATTTGATCATATATTATCAATTGCTATAGTAGTTTTAGTATCTTATGTTACATCAGATATATTAAGAAGTGAACCTATCTATGAATCTTTACTTGAAAGATTATTACATAAAGTTGGTATAAAATCTTGCAATGGAAATACTAATAAAAAGTTATTAGAAATAGGTGTTGAAATTGGAAGTCATGTAGAAGGAAAACTTTTAAAAAATCTTGATTGGCCAAAGGAGTGTTTATTAGTAGCTATAAAAAGAGGAGATCAAGAGATTATTCCAAGGGGAGATATAAGAATATTAGCAGGAGATTATTTAGTTGCCCTTGTAAATGATAATAATGCAGACATATTATTAG
>NZ_WHJC01000421.1 GCF_009295725.1 Clostridium tarantellae | reverse complement strand
ATATTATCATTTAATATATTTACCTATTTTTCAAATCATTATGAATAAAGTATTTTTTATCTTAAATACTATCTTTTACATTTTTAAATAAAGTATTAAAATATTTGTATATTTCATAGTTATTATTAAAAAAATAATGTATATACATACTTTATAATAAATAATATAATTGTCTTATATTAATTAGGAAGATTTATTATAACTAACAAAAGATAAGGGAGAAAAAACAAATGAAAAAATTAATAATATTATTACTTATAATAGGCTATAGCATATTATGCTTCACATTAGGAGAATTTATAAGTGAAAGACAAGAAGTACAAAGACAAGCTCATATGAAATTAGAAAAATAGATATTAGAAAAGACTAAGTATTTTTAGTGACAGCAGTAGCTAGACAAGAGATTTTAATTCTAAAAATTATGTATAATATAGCAAATTTATGATTATTATTTCATATATTATGCTTAAACTTTATAGAGTTATGTATAAAAAACTGAAGGCCTAAAAAAACTAAGCTTTCAGTTTTTTTAGCTAATTTAGTAGTTACTATTTTAAATGTGTAACGTTTATCTTTTTAAATTTAGAGTTAAAAATCTATACCTGATAATAAGATAAAAATGCTTTGTATCCAAGGTTTTTAAGGTAGTTTAGCTTATTTTCAGCATTTTCTCTCTCCTTAAAAGACCCTGCCACCACTTTATAAAAACCATTTTCATATATTAAGAAGACATCTATTTTCTCATTTTTTAGATCCTTTTCTAGGGTTAAAGCATTATTTTTATCTTTAAATGAACCTACTATAACTCTAAAGAATCCATTACCACTATTACTATTATCACCAATATTATTACTAGAATCATTTCCTGGAAAATAATTGCCATTTTCTTCTCCTTTATATTCAATATTTAAAGTTTTTAAAGCACCTTTAGCTATGGCTTTTCCAAAATCTTTTTGTTCATTTAGCTCATCCACACATTTAATATCTTTAGTATCAATAAATGCACATTCTACAATAACAGCACTTCCTTTAGTTTCTCTTATGAACATATAGTAATCAGCAGTACCATTACTATTCATTCTAATTTTACATCCTCTTGAATTTTGACCAAGGGATATAACTTCCTTCTCTATATTTTCAGCTAATATTTTACTTCTTCCCCCTAAGTGATGGTGAAAAACCTCAAAACCATCTCCACCACCAGCATTTATGTGAATATCTATAGCTAAATCTGAATTAAAGTATCTTTCTTCAGCTACTTCTTGTTGTATGGTGTCATTTTCATCCTTTTCCCTACTAAGTTTAACAGTTGATCCATGTTCTTTAAGAATTTTTTTAACTTCTAAAGCTATAGGTAGTACCATATCCTTTTCTTTTAATTTTCCATAAACAGCTCCAGCATCACTGCCACCATGACCAACACCTATAAATACTTTCTTTGACATAAAAATTTCCTCCTTTTATCTTTAAAATCCTTTCATAATATAAAATAGATAAAAGTTAAAATTTTTTTAGTATTTTTCATAAAAAAATTAGAATAAAGCAATATTACAATTTAAATTTACTTTTAACATATAAATAGATCCAGTAGTTTTTCTACTAGCTCTATTTTTTTCTTTTAATTCTCAAAAGCTTTATGTAAGGTATTTTTTAGCTTAGGAACATCTTATGTAAATATCATAGCATATACATGCAAATTAAAATTACATATACTATAACTTTATTATAATGTTAAATTTAAATAGAATCTATCTCTATAGATAATTTTTACTATTTTAGAATGAATGATATATATTAAAATAAATTGTAAGAAACTTGCTACTATACTTCCTGTTTATATCATCATATATAATTAACTTTTCATTATAGGTCAAAAATATGTAGTTTTAGGACTTAAATATAATTTTAATACTTAATTATGCTATATTTTTAAAGAAAAGATTTTTAAACCCAAAATATTTTTAAGTTGGAGGATTTAAAATGAAAAAGCATATTTATACCTTTAAATTATTTAATTGTATTTTATACTTGTTCAAATATTTATGTACTTTCTTTATAATTATAGTTATTACATCATATTTACAAGATTATTTTAAACTTAATGATGATATTGGTTTCTCTATTTGCTTAATATTATCAACTTTTTGCTTTTATATTCTTTTAAAATTAGAAAATAAATCCCCTGTAAAATATTTGAA
>NZ_WHJC01000420.1 GCF_009295725.1 Clostridium tarantellae | reverse complement strand
TTTATATCCCTCTATTTTAACTCATATTTATCTATTTTATTTACTTTATTCTATTATATTTAATGCCATAACAGATGGACCCTGATTATATATATCATGTAAACAATTTATATTAGAAGCTAAATAAAGTTTTCCACTAATTGCTGCAAACTTATTCCAATAGTAACCACAGTCACACTCTTCTAAATATTTTTCCTGTTTTAGTCTATTAGTTTCAAATAATGCTATTCTCAATTTTTTTACTGAATTCTCATAATGTAATTGTATGATATCATTAAAATTATAGGTATCTATATTGTTAGTAAAGGATAAAAAATGTGCAAAGCCTTCATCGAATGTAATATATATCAGTTTATTTTTATATCCAACTTTAGCAACAGGATAATCCCTATGTATGCAAATATGTGCAAACTCATGTGTAATCATTGCTACTATTAATGCTATAATTTCTTCGTCTTTTTTCTCATAACTCATAAATCTTATCAAATCTAAAATAATATATTCTTTTCCATTATATTCACGAACCATTGCATCATAAGATGATGGACAGCCTACAGCTAGTACAATATTTATATCCTTAATTAAGTCTTTCCATTTTGGAAATAACTTAGAAAATAATTCTGTATTATAAGGACTAAAATTATTTAAGTTACTATATATCTTTTCACATATTTCTTTAACTTTATCTTTATACTCATTTTTAGGTTTATCAAAAATATATTCTCCATTATCTAATATATTTTTAAAAAGCCAATAGCTTTTATAGTCATCTTTTCCTTCTAAATAACTTTTTATAATTGAATCATCAATATTCATTTACTAACCTCCAATATTTCATAAAATCTTTTATATAAAGGCCATGCTTTTATTCCTTGTAAATTATTATTTTTTCATCTATTCCTACGTTAGTCCCATTGTGCTATGCAATTAATTATTAATCATCTAATATTATCATAATTTTAAATTTTATGGCAATTATATTTTTATAAATAAAAAGTGCCTACTTAGTAGACACTCTTCTGTTTATTAATAAATTTTATTCTAATATTTCTTTAACCTTTTCTTCAGAGATATGGCACAGTTTTGCTATGTTAGCTATTGATTCCCCTTTACTTAGAAGCTTAAATACTTTTTTAGTAAGTTCAATACCTTCTTCTCTTCCTTCCTCTATTCCTTCAGCTCTACCTTCTTCCAGTTTTTCTCTATCACGCTCTAAAAGTGTCATAAATTCCACCTCCACATTAGGATTATTCTTAACTTCAATTACTCTTTTATGAATGTTTTTAACTAACTCTCCTGTAGATTCTTCTGCTGTTTTATCATCTGAATGTTCTATATACTTTAAAAATTCAATAAGTTCATCACTTAAATCTTTAATAACACCTGTAGTATTTAAAATGATTTTGTTGGTATCATCTTTTAATTTTATAGTATGATCTTCAACACATACAGTTTCAAAAGTATACTTATGCCTTCCAGCATTAAATAAATCAAAAGTACATATAAATATAATAAAACTTTTAGCAAGTTTTCTATAATCGTCACCTTTGCTTATTAAGTCTAAATCAATATTTCCTTGATAATATCTTAATCTTTTAGGAAGATTTCTGTGCTTTCCACGTTGCATTTCTACATTATATACAGTATTGTTTTCATCTTTCACATATATATCTAATCTAATACCTTTGCTTTCTAAAAGCAAATCTATTGTCTTTTGGTTTTCAGGCATTTCTATCTTTTCAATTTCTATTTGGAGAAGCTTTTCCAAAAACTCTTTACAAATTTCTTTATCACTCATTACTTTTGCAAATAGAAAATCATCTTCTAAATTTAATTCTTTTAATGTTTTTGTCATTATTGGTTTCCTTCACTGTTACTTACTAGTTTATTTCTTCTTTGATTCATTATCAATATTATATAAAATTATTCATTTATAAGCAATAAATTAACTTGTACATAATTAGTTTAATATAGTAAATGAATTGCCCCTATATGTTGAAATTTATTTTTTAACATATTTTCTCCATATTTTTCTCAAATTATAATTTTTAATTATTTTATTTAATATGATGTGATTTCTATTTTTTCCATATATATCTAAGAAATTTTCTCATATCTATCTCATATAATTTTCTATGTTCTAACTTATAATTATCTAAATATATAAAATCTTTTTCTGATAATATATCTAATTCTGTAATATTAGGA
>NZ_WHJC01000419.1 GCF_009295725.1 Clostridium tarantellae | reverse complement strand
GGTTTAAATAATATCTCATGTGTTTTAGAAGAAATATTAAAAAATAAAAATAATTTAAACATAACCGTTGTTTGTGGAAATAACAAAGATTTAAAAAAACACTTAGAAAAAACTTATAATAAAATTCATAACAATAAATTTATAAATATAATTGGATATACTACAGAAATTTCAAAAATAATGGAAAAATCTGATTTGCTTATAAGTAAACCTGGTGGATTAACATCTAGTGAAGCTTTGATGACTGCATTACCGATGTTAGTTCCTTTTATAATCCCTGGGCAAGAAACAGAAAACATAGACTTTTTATGCAAAAATAATTGTGCTGTATATGTAAAAAATTTAAAGCACATTAATAATAAAATAACTCACTTAATTAATAATCCTAATATATTAAAAAATATGAAATTAAGTGCAATAAAATTAGCTGAAAATTTTTCTAAAGATAATATAGTTGAATTATGTAATAATATATTATCAAATAGATAAAAGAAAGACATTAAAGTGATTTACCACATTTAATGTCTTTCTTTTATTTATTTTCCAAAGTAGATTTTAAAAATCTACTTATAAATTCTTTATTATTTTTAGTTTTAGACAATAAATTAATTAAATTTTCTGTTACATTTTCTACATTGCCATCTCTATACATAACTCTTCTTATAGCATAAGCAACTTCTTTTTCTTCACTATTTAATAATAAATCTTCTTTTCTAGTGCCAGATTTATAAATATCTATTGCTGGGAATATTCTTCTTTCCTGAAGTCTTCTATCTAAATGAACTTCCATATTACCTGTACCTTTAAACTCTTCAAATATCATATCGTCCATTCTACTTCCAGTTTCAACCAAAGCTGTAGCTAATATAGTTAAGCTACCACCTTCCTCAATATTTCTAGCAGCACCAAAAAACTTTTTAGGCATTATTAAAGCACCTGGATCTAAACCTCCGGATAAAGTTCTTCCTGTAGGTGTTATTGTTAAATTATATGCTCTAGATAGTCTTGTTAAAGAATCTAATAATATTACAACATCTAAGCCTTGTTCTACCATTCTTTTAGCTCTTTCTAAAACCATTTGAGCTACTTTTGCATGGTTTTGCGGTTCTTCATCAAAAGTTGAATAAATTATATCTCCATTAATACTTCTTCTCATATCTGTAACCTCTTCAGGTCTTTCATCAATTAAAAGAACTATTAATTTAACCTCTGGATGATTTTGAGTTATATTTTGAGCTATTCTCTTTAATAAAGTTGTTTTTCCTGCCTTTGGTGGCGCTACTATAACTCCTCTTTGTCCTTTTCCTATTGGACATATTATATCCATTAATCTAGAACTTAAATCTTTTTCATTATTAGTTTCCAATCTTAATCTTTCGTTAGGATATATTGGTACTAAAGTTTCAAAGCTTTTTCTTCCTATTGCCTTTTCAGGTCTATCACCATTTACTTTTTCAACAAAAAGTAATGCCTTAAACTTTTCACCTTCTTTAGGATGCCTTACTTTTCCTTCAACTTCATCTCCTGTTCTCAAGTTAAATCTTCTTATTTGAGAAGGCGAAACATAAATATCATCTTCACCTGTTAGATAATTTTTGCATCTTAAAAATCCAAAATTATTATTATCTAATATTTCTAAAACACCTTTAGCGCTATTAGATACATTTACCATCTCTTTGAATTTTTCCTTTTTTTCTTCCGCTTGCAAATTTTCTCTCCTATCCGTTGACCCTATATTTTCATTATTATTTTCCATTTTATTCTCCATTTTATTCTCCATTTTTTTTGGAGTAATCTTTTCTCTTAATATAATTCCATCTTTTTCAATAGTTTTAGGAGAATTATTTTTTATTTCTTCTATAAGTTCACTTTTTTTCTTTTTTGAAATATTTTTTATTCCTAATTCTTTTGCAATTTCTTTAAGCTTTACTAACGTTATATTGTCATATGATTCTATTAACACGAATACACCTCCAAAGAACTAACTAGATTGGTTCGGAAACAAAAGGAAAGTAGAAAGATTTACAACTAAATTTTATGTTTTTAAGAAATACTTGAGATTTTATTAATTTTTTTATTATACATATAAATAAATATAAATTAAATTTAAAATCATATAAATATTTTACAACTAAATCCATATTATTTATGAATATTATACCATAAATAAATATACTGTATATTAAAATTATCTTTACAATAATTTATATTAGTGTATATATATT
>NZ_WHJC01000418.1 GCF_009295725.1 Clostridium tarantellae | reverse complement strand
AATTAAAACATTAAATTATTTATAACTATAAAATTATAATAACATATTATTCTATTATTGGGAATAAATATAATGAATTTTATTAGATTTTTTTAAATTTTATGACAAAAAATGTATTATAGAATACAATAATCATATATGAATATTATTTCAAGGAGTTTATATATGATTCGAGATAATTTAAATAATATAAATGTATTTAATATTTTATCTACTTCAACTATAAATAAGTCAACCACATTACCTACTGATGTTTTTGATATAAGCAAAGGAAATTTAAGTGGAGAAATAACAGTAGATCCTAATAGTAATTTTTTAAAAAATCTTGGAGGACCTAATGATAATTCATCCACAGTAATGGTGACTGTAAAAAAAAGTGCAGATTATATTTTAGCTATAAAATATAATTTTGATGCAAGAACTTTTAGAATTAAGGTAAATAATATTGATTATACTTATAAAACCTCAGCAAATTCAGATGGTTCTATATTTTATGCAATACTTCCATTAAAAGCAGGTAATAATGAGCTTGAATTTCATAGTGATAAAATTGCTTATGCACCGGATTTAGGAACTTTTACAGTGACAGAAAAAACTAGTGAAATTAATGATATTATTGAAAATACTAAATTTACTGTAGGTAATTATAATTTAGCTAATGGAGTTTTTTCTTCAGATGAAATAATAACAGGGCCTGCAACTAATCTTGTTTCTAATATAGGAGGAACTGAAGATAATTCAGTAAGTTTGTTAATAGAGGTACCTAGATTAGGTGATTACACTTTAAATATAAACTATAGAGATGCAAACAAAACTTTCATGATTAGATATGGAGGACAAGATATAAAAGTAGTTACTCCTGAACTTGAAAATGGAATAGTTAAAGTTGATTTAACCTTTAATTATAATAATAATTTAGTTATTTTTCATGGAGATGGAAAAAATTACGCTCCAGATTTAGGGCTAATATCAGTTGCTTTTAATTCTACAATTCCAAATGAAATATATAATGTTGCACTAGGAAAATTAGAAAATGGAGCTATTTTAGATAATTCTAAAAACTTAGTTACAGCTTTAGGTGGAAAAAAAGATGGTGCTTCAACCATAACTATAAAGGTTCCTGAAGCAGGTGATTATAAATTTTCAATAAATTATTATAAAGAAAATACCCCTTATGTTATGGATATTAACGAAAAATCAAACACTTATTGGACTGGTGATGAATATTTTGCTTTTACCAATGAAATTGTTACTTTAAAAAAGGGAGATAATATAATTAAATTTCATGGAGATACATTATATGATGGTCCAGATTTAGGAATGATGATGGTAACATCTATACCTAGTGAAAAAGAAACTTCCATACTATCAACTAATACTCCTAAAGTAGTTATTAAAGAATTAATAGGGGATGCTACCATAGATATTAATGATTTTATAAACAATATAAGTGGATTATCTGATAGTGCTGTTTTAGCAAATGCAAATGTAGCTATGGAAGGATTTTATAATTTACAGGTTGAATATACAGCTCCAAATTTTGATAGAGTTATGAAAATAGATATAAATGATATAAATACAGGTTCTTTATATCATTTATCAAATACCTTAGGAAATACTTTAACTGATATCAAAAAATTTATTACTCCTATATTTTTAACAGCAGGAAATAATACTATTAAGTTTTATTCTAATGAAAGTAATTATGCTCCAAATTTAAGAAAAATAACTATAGATACTGTTAATCATAATGAAAATAATTACTCTACAAATATTATTTTATCAGGTTCTGCAATAATAAATGGTAATTTTATTGAAGGTCTTGGTGGTAGTGAAAATGGAGCTTTAAGTTTTAAAATAACAGTCCCTTATAGTGGAATTTATGATTTTGGAATTTTTTATGTTGCTAAGGTAGATTCTAAAATCATAAAAATAGATGTTAATGGATTAAATACAGGTGAAATTTATAATTTTAATAAAACAAAATCAATGGATATAAATAATGAAAAAGTAAAAGTTATAAAGTTAAATTTATATAGTGGAGAAAATACCATTAAAATTTATGGTATTTAGTTGAAATATTTGTGTTAAAATAATATGAATATATACAAAGAAATAAAGTAACTAATTTTAATATGTTCTCTTTATTTCTTTGTAAATTTTTAGGATTATCAATTATTTTACAATAAATATACTAGATTTTATAATAATATAATATGTTTTAAAC
>NZ_WHJC01000417.1 GCF_009295725.1 Clostridium tarantellae | reverse complement strand
GAAAACTTCTTCATTACAAAACACCGGAAGAGTTATTTGAAATACACTTAGATGAAATATATTCATTATAATAATTAGTCTTTAAATCATAATTAAGGACTAGTTCAATTTGATATTGCAATTTAGATTATAAAAATAAATTAGGAAATTTATTTACTTATAGAATAACTATAGATTATTATAATATAAAAATTAATAATAATTTTTTGAAATGGATAAAATATAATAATTAAAAAGCTTTAATTAAAAAATTAAATTTTATTACATCAATAAATAAATAAATTGCATATTAATAGTAAAAAATGGAATGTATATTAAGTTTACGTTAAGAAATTAATAAAAATATTAACAAAAATATTATTATAGTGTAAAATGTTAAAGAACTATTAAATAATTCATAATTTGAAATTGGAGGATATTGGTCTTGAACGATGCAATTTTAACTTTAATTAAATTAGCAGGGGGCTTAGGATTATTCCTATATGGTATGAAACTTATGGGAGATGGTCTTGAGAATGCCGCAGGAGATAGACTTAAAGGAATATTAGAAAAAATAACTAGTAATCCAATTATGGCTGTTGTAATAGGAGCATTAGTAACAATGGTTGTACAAAGTTCTAGTGCTACTACAGTAATGGTAGTTGGGTTTGTTAATGCAGGCTTAATGAATTTAGCTCAGGCAGCTGGAATTATAATGGGTGCTAACATAGGAACAACAGTAACAGCTCAGTTAGTAGCATTTAAATTAGATGAAATAGCACCTATATTTGTTGCTATTGGTGTTGTAATTTTAATGTCAGCTAAAGAAAGAAAAAGACGAGAAATAGCTAACATAATATTAGGATTTGGAATTCTATTCATGGGAATGGGAATAATGAGTGGTGCTATGAAACCATTAGCAAATTCACCAATGTTTAAAGATTTAATAATTGCTATTGGAGATAATAGATTTATTGGAGTTTTAGCTGGATTAGCTTTAACAGCAGTGTTACAAAGTTCTTCAGCAACTACAGGTATATTAATAGCTTTAGCATCTACAGGATCTATAACTATTGATATAGCATTACCGATTTTATTTGGATGTAATATAGGTACTTGTGTTACAGCTTTACTTGCAAGTATAGGAACAAATAAAACAGCTCATAAAGCAGCTGCGATACATTTAATATTTAATTTATTAGGTACTTTAATATTTATACCATTTATAAGACCTTTAGGAGAATTTGTTCAAAATATGAGTCCAGGGGATGTTGAGAGACAAGTAGCCAATGCTCATACTGTATTTAATATTACAGCTACTTTAGTTCTTTTACCTTTAACTAAAGTTATAATAAATATTGTTAATAAGTTAATTAAAGGTGAAGATAAATTAGAACATTTAGGTGCTACATATATTGATGATAGATTATTAGAAACACCTGTTATAGCAGCAGGGCAAGTTATAAAAGAAACTATAAGAATGGCTACTATGGCTAGAGAAAATCTACAATTAAGTATGGAAGCATTTAATAAAAATGATGAAAACTTAGTTAAAAAAGTATATGATAATGAAAAAATTATTAATATATTAGAAGAAGAGATAACTTCTTATCTAGTTAAGTTATCTAAATGTGATTTATCAGCAAAGGAAAATAATATAGTAGCAGCTACATTCCACATAGTAACTGATATTGAAAGAATAGGAGACCATGCGGAAAATATAGCAGATTTAACTTTAGAGAAAATAGGTAAAAATTTAAAATATAGTGATGGAGCATTAAAAGAATTAGAGTATGTTTTCTTACAAACTTTAAAAGCTTTAGATCTTTCAATAGAAGCATATGAGAATAGAGATATACAAAAAGCTGGAGAAATTTATTCAGTAGAGCAAACAATTGATTCATCACAAAAAGAATTTAGAGATAATCATATTAAAAGATTAAATAAAGGTTTATGTAATGCATATGAAGGTGCTATATTTATGGATTTATTAAGCAATCTAGAGAGAATAGGTGATCATTCAACTAATATAGCAGAAAGTGTTATGGAGAATAGTTAAAAAGAGAAGCAAAGCTTCTCTTTTCAGGCTGTCGACAAAGTCGACAGCCTTTCCATTTTCTTATAAAATAATATTGGGTGATAAATATGATGACTAAAAAAAATACTGATAATAGATTTAAAATTGAATTTAACAGTTTAGAAGCTCTTGTGCCTAAAAATCATTTAGTTAGACAAATTGATAGAGCAATAGATTTTAATTTTATATATG
>NZ_WHJC01000416.1 GCF_009295725.1 Clostridium tarantellae | reverse complement strand
ATCTTCATTTGTATGAATTCTAAAACTAGCATTATCTTTTATTTTAAAAATTTTCTTTATAGTTTTACTAAATCCTATTTTTTCATCAAATTCTTTATACAACAAAAGACCACTATCAGATGTTAAAGTTCCACCTTCAAAATTTATTTTAATTTTACTATTGAAATTTACTGATTTTTCTAATAAACTACTCATATAAGGATTCTCCCTTCATTGTTTGTTTTTTCCTTAATTTAACAATAACAGGGTTGAATCCTTTTTTCTATACTTTTTCACCAAATAGGTGAATTTTTTTTTGCAACAAAATATTGTTTTAAGCCATATCTATTATGATTTTTATTTTTCTATGAATAATTAGGGGTTATAATTATGGTGATAAAAAAAATAAATAAACTCTTTGGTGAGGGATTACAGAGAAGGAACTTTGAAAGTATTCAAAGTTCTTTTTTTTTTAGTCTATGTATTAAATCAGTGTTCATTTGGGGTTGATTTCCTAAAGTAGTTATGATATAAGCATAATAAATTTTGTTCATATAATTTTTGGAATTATAATTTAAGCATTAAGTATAATAATATAAAGTATTGAATAAAACATATTAAATAACTTATATTAATTAATATGTTTTTTTAGTTATTTAAATTTAATTTGTAAAATTCAGATTAGGAGGTTAAGGGTATGAGGATAATATTTACAGCTATAGTGGTATGTACAATTATTGTTACAATGATAAAAGTAATAAAGAAAAATGACAAGAAAAATTATAAATTTGAAGGTATGATTATTGGATTTATAATAGGTGCAATTTCTGGTTATTATATACTAAATGTACTTATATGTGCACCTATAGGAATGTTTTTAGGTATTGAAATTGGGAAAAATATAAAAAGATAATTAAGGCTAAAAAGTAAAATGGACAAGTTTATTTAAGCTATTCCCTGTGGAGTAGACAGGGAACAGTTTAAACAGAGAAGAGACTAGATAGTTTTGTGTTCTTTATAAATTTGTTATACCTGGTGAAAACATAAAGTAAGTTCCTAGCTTACTCCAATTGTTATACCATGAATCAATAACAATTGCATATTTATTACCCCAAGTTTCTTTTAAATCTCTCATAGGTGGGACGCCCATAGCCATCAGGCTAAGAAATACATAAATTTCCTTTGTGGTATATTTAGTTATATCAAAAATAAAGGAGATTTATTTTTTTATGCATGAAAAATTAAAACATTTGATAAAAATATCTAAGGAATTATTTTCTTTGGATTACATAGATAAACTTAGCAAAAATACAGGATTTATTAAAAGAAAGGGAAAATTATCAGCTGATGCATTTATGGCTTTTAATATATTTTCAAGTGAAGATATGTGTTTCAAATCTTTATCTACTTTATGTACTAGGTTTGAATCACAATTTGGTATCTTAATGTCTCCACAGTCACTAAATGAACGATTTAACGATAGTTCAGTAAAGTTTATGCAAGAGATATTTAATACTATGTTAATCAAGCAAAATGAAGTACTTAGTACTAAATCATCTATATTACCAAAAGCTTTTAATAGAATATTAGTTACAGATTCAACTGTTATGACATTACCACGAGAATTCTATAGTGAATTTAAAGGTGCAGGAAATGAAAACTTAGGATCAGCAATTAAAATTCAATTACAATATGATATTTTAACCGGAAGCTTCACTTGTTGCGAAATACAAGAAGGAATTGCAAATGATGCTAATTATACTAAAACTATAAGTAAACATATAAAATCAAATGATTTATCATTAGCTGATTTAGGCTATTACAAGTCAGATTTTCTTAAAAAAATTCACAATAAGAAAGCTTTTTATATATCAAAAATTAAAAATAATACTGCAATTTACATAAAGAATCCTAATCCAGAAAGATATAAAACAACAGGTAATATAAAAAAATCTACTGAGTTTATAAAAATGGATATATATAAATTTATTGAAGAATTAGATGAAGGTGAAACAATAGAATTAAATAATGTTTACATTGGCTCACAAAAAAAGCTTAAACCTAGATTAGTTATAACAAAGTTAAGTAAAAAATATAAGGAGCAACGAACTAATAGACTTATGGCTAATGCCCAGAAGCATCGTGGTACTGTTAATTCAAGAAGTACAAGTTGGAATGAATTAAATGCTTATATAACTAATGTGAAAGATTCTATACTAAAAACTGAAGAAATACATTTATTTTATTCATTAAGATGGCAAATTGAGTTAAT
>NZ_WHJC01000415.1 GCF_009295725.1 Clostridium tarantellae | reverse complement strand
ATTTAAACTACTTCATGTTTTTTAAAAACATAATAAGAACAAGGAATACAAATCATACAAATTATCATATAAATTATAATTCTCATTGTAAGAATATCTACTGTAAAACCAGTTAAAGGGTAGGATAAATAATTTGTAGCATCAAGAAAAAATACTGGTTGACAGGATATAGATGGAAATAGCATAAAAATATGATTCCAAATACCATTAGTTTCACTAAGTTTAAAGAAAAATGGAGCTATTAACACACATATAATCACAATTAACACTGAAAATGGTGTTTTCATTTTGGCTGATAATAATAGTGTAATAGAAACCATTGCAAACATAATTAAGTATAAAGTTATTAGTGAAACAATAGTTGCTGATAAAAATGTAAGAGCATATGGAATGGTTGAATTCATAATTTGTATAGGTAAATTCCATCCACCTGTGCCAAAGCATAGTAATATAATTCCTAATGCAAATAAAATATTTATTGTATATACTGTAAATGAAAAGATAAATGATGCTAATATTTTTGCTATAATTAATTTTGATTTTCCATATCTAGAAGAGAGTATTATATTGTCTGCACCACATTGATATTCTCCTGCAAAAACAGATGCAATACAAATACAAATTGCTATTATAGGAAGTGCCATTAATTCAATGCAATTAAATATTGTATTCCAACCTTCGTGATATCCATATTCATAAGGCTCGGACACTTCTTTACTTTTTTCAATCCAAAAGTTTTTTTCTTTATCTGAATAATTCCAATCTTCATAACTAGCATTTAAAATTTTATATACTTTTTCATTTCTTTGTTTATAAAAGTTAGCACCATTTTCTAGTGGTAATTTTTTTATCTCTGAAAAAGAATAATCATATAAATTAGGAAGTGTATAAGTATTATTAATGAACCCTAAATAATACATCTTAGGAGCTACATATTTACTAAAAATTGATTCACTTAATTCTTTTTTTCCATCGTCAATAACTACATTAGCTGGATTATGAAATAATTGTTGATATTTTAAAATATCTTCTGTAATTCTTTCTTCTGTCAACATGCCTGCCATTTCTTCTTGTCTTTGTTTTTCAAGTTTAATAGCAGAAAATCCTTTTACTTGTTCCCCATTTTCATTAAAGGATATAAATTGCATAACTGGAGCTATAAATAGTATAATTGTTAAAAGTAAACTTCCTAAAATCACAATTATATTTAATTTTTTTCTTATAATTTTTTTAAGTTCAAACACTAATAAATCTTTCATATTATCCTCCTTATTGTGGTAATATATCATCAAAGTGATATAAAAATAAATCTTCAAGTGTTGGATCTACATTAATTGCATTTTCATTTGGTTTTGTATCACTTACAATACGAAGGTATACCTGATTATTATTATGATGTTGTAAATTTACAACACGATACTTACTACTGATAGTGTCAACTTCATTTTTTAATATTACACATTGCCATACTTTTTTCTCTATTTCTTTAGTAATACCATCTCTTGGGCTATTAAGAATTATTTTTCCACCTTTCATCATTAGTATTGTATCTGCAATATATTCAATATCAGACACAATATGAGTTGAAAGAATAACTATCTTGTCTTTTGAAAAATTAGAAATTAAATTTCTAAAACGTATACGTTCTTTAGGATCTAGTCCTGCTGTTGGTTCATCTAACACCAGTATTTTAGGGTCGTTTAATACTGCTTGGGCAATTCCTAATCTTTGTTTCATTCCTCCAGAAAAAGTCTTAATTTTTTTATTTGCAACATTCCATAAACCAACTAATTCTAAAAGTTCTTTTGTTTTTGATTTTGCACTTATTTTGTTTATTCCTTTTAAGGCAGCTACATAATACATAAACTCCTTAGCAGTAAAATCAGGGTAATAGCCAAAGTCTTGAGGAAGATAGCCAAGAAGTTTTCTATAATTTTCACCTAGGGAATTTATATCATATCCATCTAGTAATATATGTCCTGATGTAGGAGTAAGAACACCACATATCATTCTCATAAGAGTTGTTTTTCCAGCACCATTAGCTCCAAGTAATCCATAAACTCCTGTTTTTAGAGTAATACTAATAGGATTAACGGCAATTTTGTTATTAAATTCTTTTGTTAATCTATCAAATTTTAATTCCATATTAAATCCTCCTAAATTTAAATGTTAGTGTAAAGTTTCTACACTACTTTTCTTTTTAAAATCTTTATATATCAAGGTTTCGAAAGTTTTTTTGCATAAAAAAACAACGACCCCCTAATTTCATGTTAAAATTGAATCTCAAAACCACAA
>NZ_WHJC01000414.1 GCF_009295725.1 Clostridium tarantellae | reverse complement strand
GTTTCTTATTTTATATATAATATTGGTATTTTAATAATTTAATAAAAAAGGGGTGAGTTATTTATGGAAATTTTAATTACAGTAATTATTGTTTTATTTGTAATATTTATATTATATAAAAACTTTAAGAAAACTTCTAAAGGGGAGTGTAATTGTGGCAGTTGTTCATCTAAATGTCCTAAATACAATAAAGATAATGAAAAAAATAAAGATTAATTATATAAAAAGACGAGTTTTTAATAAAAAACTCGTCTTTTTTATTACATTTTTTCTACTACATTTATTCCTATTAAAAATAAAGCATTTTTTATTACTTGTGCAGTAGCTTCTATTAATTTCACTCTTGCAGCTTTTAATCCTTCATCATCTAAATTTAATACTGTATGAGAATTATAAAATTTATTAAATGCTTTAGCTACATCTATTGAATATCTAGTAACTACTGATGGCTCTAATTTATCTATTCCAAGTAATATAGCTTTTTTGAATCCTTCTAAAGTTTTAGCTAATTCAAATTCTTCTTTTGAATTTAATTTTGAAAAATCAGGCTCTGCATTAATATTTTCAACTCTTCTTAATATGCTTTTCGCTCTAGCATATGAATACTGAACATAAGGGCCTGTTTCCCCTTCAAAACTAAGCATTTCTTTCCAATCAAATACTATATCTCTTTCTCTTGAATTTTTTAAATAAGTAAACAATATAGCCCCTATACCTATATTTTTTGCAACTTCTTCTTTATTTTCTAAAGTTGGATTTTTCTCATTTATTGTTTCAAGAGTTTTAGCTATTGCTTCTTTTAATAGTTCTTCTAATAAAACTACATTTCCTTTTCTTGTTGAAAGCTTTCTATCTGCAAATTTAACTAATCCAAATGGTATATGAACACAATTTTTTGCCCATTCATGACCTGCTAATTCTAATGTCTTAAATACTTGATTAAAATGAAGTATTTGATCTTTACCAACTACATATACACATTTATCAAAATCATAAGTTTTTTGTCTATACATTGCTGCTGCTAAATCTCTTGTAGCATAAATAGATGCACCATCAGATTTTAAAACTATACATGGTGGCATATTATAATCATCTAACATTACAACTTTAGCACCATTGCTTTCAGTTAAAACTTTCTTTTCTTCTAGTTCTTTTACAACTGAATCCATTTTATCATTGTAAAAACTTTCACCTGCCCAAGAATCAAAATCAACTCCAAGCATTGAATAAATATTGTTAAATTCTTTTAAAGATAAATCTTTAAATCTTCTCCATAATTCTGTAGCTTCTGTATCTCCATCTTCAAGCTTTTTAAAATACATTCTTCCTTCATCTTCAAGTTCTGGATTATTTTCAACTTCATCATGGAATTTAACATATATTCTTAATAATTCAGTTATTGGTTCCTTCTCTAAAGCCTCTTCATTTCCCCATCTTTTATAAGCTGATATAAGCTTTCCAAACTGTGTTCCCCAATCACCTAAATGATTTATTCTAGTTGTATTATAGCCTTCAAAATTTAACATTCTATATAAAGAATGACCTATTGCTGTAGTAAATAAATGACCTACATGAAATGGTTTAGCTATATTAGGAGATGAATATTCTACAACCACATTTTTTCCATTTCCTATTGTAGAAGCTCCATAGTTATCTCCTTCTTCTAAAACTTTAGTTATTATATTTTTACTAAAAGTTACTTTATCAACAAAAAAGTTTAAATAAGGTCCTAAATTTTCTACTTTTTCAAATCCTTCTTTATTTATTTCTTTAGCTAATTCTTCAGCTATCATATTTGGAGCTTTTCTCACAACTTTAGCTAATTGAAAACATGGAAATGCAAAATCCCCCATATCTGGCTTTGGTGGAATTTCTATAAGCTTTTCTATGGTTTCTAAATCTACATCTACATGAGTTTTTATTCTTTCTGCTACTAATTTTTTATAATCCATTATTTATTCCTCCTAATATATTAATCCTGCACTAGATATTTGAGCAAAATTCTATAATATTTATATTTTCCAAATAATTTATATTGTATAACATATAAACTATTAAATTAACTTTTTTTGAAAATTTTAAATAAAAAAGTCCATCTCTTTTACTTATAAAAAAGAGACGGACTTATTCCGCGGTACCACTCTAATTGGTTTTAAACCCACTTTAATATTATAACGCTACTCTAGCGACTTACCTTACTATTTTAAATTTTTTCAGGTAGTATCTCCAAGGCTCTCTTCATTTACTTTATTCTATAAGGCTTACACCATCCCTTACTCGCTTAAGACTTCTAGTAAACTAATCTTCTTTTCAATGACTTTATTT